>JAJRYZ010000209.1 GCA_024275515.1 Spirochaetota bacterium | reverse complement strand
TGAAATGGGATGGCGCGCGTACTACGATTTGCGGTCGGATTTCTCGTCGGACGACGATCTCGACAAACTCTTCGCCCTCTCCCGCGAGACGATCAGCAACGTCTACGAGACGAGCTTCGGCTTCGTCTTCTATCGCGTCGACGAAGCCCCCGTAGCGCCCGATTTCGAGAATCCCGACACGATCGAGACGATTCGCAGCTACCTGTCACGGTTCGAGCGAGGACGCATAGAGGACTACCTCATCAAAAAAGCCAATTCGTTCCGATCGAGCATTACCGACGGGCGAAGCTTTTCCGAGGCGGCATCTGAAAGAGAGCTGGAATTGTACGAGACCGACTATTTCCCGATAAACTACGGGAATGCCTTTTTTCTCAAGCGGCCTTCCGTCAAGGGGAACGGAGACTCGTCGCTTCTTCAGGATGCGGCGTTCAGCGAGCACTTCTTTGCGCAGTTGTTCGGCATCAACGAGGGAGAGACCAGCGAGCAGATCGTTCTTGGCGAGTCGATCGCGGTCTTCACACTCCTCGACGCCAGGTCGGTCGATCCCGACGAAACATCCTACCTGCTCGACTATTATCCTTACATCTACCGGCAGTATCTCGATCAGGATCTGAGCGACTATATCTTTTCTTCCGATGAGTTCGAAGACGATTTCTCGCGCGTTTTTTCGGAGATGTTCTTGAATCAATAGCGTCTCAATGGAAAAGGAACGGCTCGTTCTGGAGTTTTGCGGGGACGGGTATTCCATTCGATACGGGTCACGGCGGCTCTATCCCCTCGCCAATCCGAAGGCGACGGTCGCCCGCAAGGCCCGGTTGCTGACGCTCCAGCGCAACACGCTCTATCTGGTGCCAAGCCCGCTTCTCTTCTATGGGATGGACGTCCTGCTCAAGACTGCGCCGCGCGACGTTCTCTTTCTGTGTGTTGAGCGGGACCAGACGCTTATGGATCTGTCGCTCCGGAAGGGAGATCTGTCGTGTATCAACGACAGGCGCATGCTCTATCTTCGAACGGCGGACGTCTCCGCGGTGCTGTCGGCTCTTTCTGAAGCTTCGGTGTGGCGTTATCGTCGGGTACGCATGATTTCGCTCAACGGGGGGTACGGACTTCATCGCGACTTCTACGACGAGCTTCTCGAGGCGGTAGAAGAGTATGGCCGCACGCAATGGCAAAACAGGCTGACCCGGGTGCACATGAGCCGACTCTGGTTGCGCAATCTGTTTCGCAACATCGGCTCCTCTTAGATGCTTCCGCCGCCTTCGCCTTCGGATCCTTCGGCGCCGGCGGTGGTGGCCGGCGCCGGTGAGTCCCTTGAAAAAGCGATTCCGTGGATGCGGGAATTGCGTGACGGTTATCGATTAATCGCCGTCGACACGGCCGTCGGCGCGCTCGCCGACTTCGGGCTTCGTCCGGATTACCTGATTCTGCTCGAGGGACAGATCGTCAACTATCTTGATTTCGTTCACGGAGGGCATCATCTTCCGCCCGAAGTGTGCGTTGTCGCGGATATCACGTCGGCGCCGTCGGTCATGCGCATAGCGGGGGGAGCGCAATGCCACGTGTTGTCCAGATTCGCCGATCTCAGATTGTTCGACAGACTTGCCGCGGCCGGTCTGCCCGCGTTGTTTCTTCAACCGGCGGGATCGGTCGGAATAGCGGCGGTCTATTTCGCCCAGCTCATGTACCACGGACCAACTATTCTCACCGGGCTCGATTTTTCGTTTCGCGCCGGCAAAACGCACGCGCGGGGAACACCCGCTCATCTTCTGTCGCTGCTACGCACCGAAAGGACTCATCCCATCGGCATCGGCTCGGGTCATCCCTTTCGCGGCACGCATCATAGGCCGGCCCGCGATGGAGCAACCGTGCTCACTACCGCTGTGCTCGAGTCATACGCCCGGACGCTCGCTACTCTCGACCGGGATCGACTGCTCGATTCCAATCCCTCCGGCATAACCGGGGAGATCGCCTACGCCGACGAGAGGAGAATACGGGATCTTCTCGGCACTCCGCTCTCTGCGCCGCAACGGTTGCACCGGAAAGTCCCGGACACGCCGACTCGTTTCGACGCGCTAGATTTTCTCCGATCCGAGCAGGCTCTTCTGGACAGGGTTCAGTCGGGTTGTCGCGCGATCGCGTCCGGAAACTCGCCCGCGGAGACATGGCGAACGAACTTGCGCGATCTCGACTACCTCTACGTCGATTTCCCCGATGAACCGGCGCCCGA
>JAJRYZ010000208.1 GCA_024275515.1 Spirochaetota bacterium | reverse complement strand
CTGTTGACCCTCCAGGAGTAGACCTGAAGATTGAGAGACTCGGTAATCAGCCCGATAAGCGTAACGAAGATGAGAAGACTCAAAAGAAAAGCCGTTCGACGCTCGACTCCGATTCGAACCAGGATCTCGACTCCGAGGACCATTCCGACGAAATGGTAGAACAGCGCGAGCGTCCATTCGAAAACATACTTGCGAACCTGATCGTCGGTTCCGTAGTGAGGATACTCCCAGTAACCGATGTGCATACCGATGCGATCGATGACGACCGACGAGGCGAGGAGCAACGCAAAAAAAACGGCGATTCTGCGAACGCTCCAGCCGACGAACACTCCGCGACGCGCGAACGCCCTGAGCATTACCGACAATACGATCGAGACGCCGAGTGAAAACATCGCGTAGAAATGCGCGAGCTCGAGCGCGATGAGTTGATACATCGAGACCGCGGTGCAGATCGCGCCGGTCGAAAGCATCACCGAGTCTCGCCTGCTCACGAGGGGTCTCCGGAGCCTCGCTTGGTGATGCGGTTGATCGTCGGGTTGCGAACCATAAGATAACTATCACCTGTCTCTCGAAATGTGTGGTCGCCACGGATTCGAAACCCGAAGCGTCGATACATCCTGACGGCTTTTTTGTTCCTTTTCAAGACGGTGAGCGTCACCGATCCGGCGTACCGGCGGTCATACCGGTCGAGCAGTTCGCGGGCCAAAACGGTGCCGCCGCCGCGGCCGTGATAGTCCTGGTTGAGCCCGATACCGAATATCGGATTGGGATCGGCTGCACGCAGGATGAAGGCGTGACCGACGATACGCTCTTTGTCGAGCAGCCCGAGCGAGAGATGCAGCCTCGAATCGGCGCCCGCGAGATGATCGTGAATCACGCCGCGGGTGATTTCGGCGAAGGGCCGGAAAAACTCGCAAACGGCGGGCGAGAGCGACAGGTAGAATCGGAGAAGAGCGTCGACGTCTTCACCCGTCAGTAGTCGTATTTCCATCCGCACGATACTCGTGGGAAAGCGCGCCGCATCTCTCGTGTCGTTCCACGGCCAAGTCTATGAGCCGTGAAACAAGATCCCGGATTGAAAGACCCGAAGCCTCCCACAGCTTCGGATACATGCTTATACCGGTAAACCCCGGAATCGTGTTGATCTCGTTTACGACGATTCGGCCGTTCTCGTCGACGAACATGTCGACCCGCGCCATCCCGGCGCAGCACAACGTGATGAACGAGCGTATCGCGGTGCGGCGCACCGCTTCGGCAACGTCTTCATCAAGCTCTGCGGGAATGATCAGCTCCGCGCCGTTTTCGTCGAGGTACTTCGACCGGTAGGAGTAAAACGCGTCGGCGGGGCGAACCTCTCCCGGTACGGACGCGACCGGGTCGTCGTTGCCGAGAACCGAGCACTCGATTTCCCGCCCCGCGACCCGTGCCTCGACGACGATTTTCCGATCGTAGCGAAAGGCGACGTCTACCGCGTCGCGGAACTGTTCGCCGGTGGTGACACGGCTGATGCCGACCGAGCTTCCCAGGTTTGCCGGTTTGACGAACAGCACCGGGCCGAGGGTCGCGAACATCGCCTTGTCCGCTTTTCGGGCGGCGCCGGCGTCCACGAACACGCGGAAGGGCGCCACTTCGATCCCCGCCTCCCGGAGCAACCGTTTGGAAACATCTTTGTCCATTCCGATCGCCGAACCGAGGACTCCCGCTCCGACGTAGGGGACTCCGGCAAGCTCGAGTAGTCCCTGCAGAGCGCCGTCTTCGCCGTGCGGTCCATGCAACGCGGGAAACACGACGTCGACCGCACCCAACGGCGCGTGGTCGTCGACGGCAACGATTTCCGCTCTTCCTCCCTGCCGCAGCAGCGCCACTTTCCGACTCCGCCGTGCCGGGTGGTCGCCGAGCGCGACGGTCGAATCGCCGACATGCCACGCGCCGTCGCGGTCGACGGTGATCGGCGTCGCTTCGAACCGCGCCGGATCGATCGCCTCGAGAATTTTACGAGCCGACTCGATCGAGACTTCATGCTCGGCCGACCGTCCGCCGAAGAGCACGGCCACACGGATCTTTTTCGCGCCGTTCATACGCCCATCTCCGTTTTGCATTGTCCGATCTTTTCGAGACCCCGTTCGATGTGCTCGATATCGAGCGCATAACTCAGGCGAATATGCTCGGGCGCACCGAACCACTCGCCGAGGTAGACGATGACGCCGTGGTCGCAGAAGAGCCGTTCGACGAACTCCGTCGGCCGATCGCAGAGGGGGAAAACGTAGAACGCCCCTTCGGGTTCCCACAGAGAAAACCCGAGATCCCGGAGCCCACCGACCATTACCGAGCGTCGCCGCCTCCACTCCTCACGTTGTCGCAGTATGTACTCCTCGGGCGCGTTCATCGCGCGAGGCGCCATGTCCTGTCCGACCAGGTTCGTGTTCATCGAAGTGTGCGTTTTGATTTCGATTGTCCGATCGACAAGATCCTGATCGCGGCTCCAGAGGTAACCTACCCGCACGCCGCACATAGCGTAGGTTTTGGAGAAAGAGTTGACGGTAATAACATGCTCGCCGTGGATGAGATAGTTTTCCCGCTCGTAGATCAGGTCCTTGTAGACCTCGTCGGAGACGACGTAGATCCCACGTTCGGACGTGAGTCTCTCGATTCTCTTGAGCGTTTCGATCGCTTCGACTCTGCCGGTGGGATTCGACGGAGAATTGATCAACACCGCACGGCATCCGTCGAGTTTCGACTCGAAATCGTCGATGACGATTCTTCCGTCTCGCAGGTCGGTAAAAACCGGTTCCATTCCGCCGAATCGAACGAGATGCGGGTATGAATAGTAGTACGGCCGCGGAAGCAGCACACGACCCCGTCCAATGGCGCGAAAAACCAGATCGAGGGCTTCAGAGGCGCCGTTGGTAATGACGAAGTTGGCCGCGGTGGACGTGGGATACTCGGCGGCGAGCGCTTCTCGAAGGCTCGGTTCGCCCTGGATGACTCCGTAACGAAGATCCTGGCGAATGTTCAAGCCCTCGACCGCCGCCCGCGGGGGCGGAAGGTCCGGCTGTCCGGAGCCGAAACTGATGATTCCCGGGCTCTGCTTACCGATAAAGACCGACGGGCTTGACAGGTCGAGTTTCACCGTACGCCGGTCGGCGGGAATGCGCATGGCCATTTGTAGCGAATAAAGCAGGCGTGTGCAAGAGACCTGTTCCAGGATGGGCGTCGGAGGCGTCCGCATTCGCACGTATCGTTTCGGGTTTGTGGTATAGTGGAACGTATGACACACACGATTACCTGTTCATGGATCGGCAAGATGGCTTTCGACGCCGAAGTGACGGGCCACACGATCCGACTTGACGGCGATGAGAGCGTGGGGGGCGAGGATTCCGGTCCACGTCCCAAGCAACTGGTTCTTTCCGCCCTCGCCGGATGCACCGGGATGGACGTCGTGTACATCCTGAAAAAAATGAAAATAGAGCCGAGCTTCTTCAACCTGAGAGTCGACGGCGAGTTGACGGAGGAGCATCCGAAGAGGTACCGCAAGATCAATGTGGTGTACGAGTTCAAGGCCTCCGACAATCTCGACCGCAACAAGGTGGAGACGGCCGTCGGTCTGTCACAGGAGAAATACTGCGGTGTCGGCGCGATGCTCCGGTCGGCGGCGGAGCTGACGTATTCCATCGAGTATCTATAGGGGTGAATGACGCATGGCCGACACGTCTTCCGAGTATACGAAAGGCATACGCGAAGTATCTTTGGTGTTGGCGAGGACCGGAGATGCAGATCTTATCGAAGATTTTCTATACAGCATTCTCACGCCTGCCGAAGCGCAGAACATCGCCACGAGGTGGGAACTGGTCAAACTGATGGATCGGGGCGTAAGTCAACGGAAAATCGCCGAGCGGCTCGGGGTGAGTCTTTGCAAGATCACCCGCGGTTCGAAGGAGCTGAAGAAGGAGGATTCGGCCTTCGGCCGGATGATCCATATCTACGACCGCTATATCGCCGGCGAGTCCTCCGCCTCGGAATGATTTTCGGGTCTCGTCGAGTATGTCAGGAATCGGTCGACGACGAGGTCCGCGACGCGCTCGCGTTCGGTATCCGCGACAAGCGTGTGGCGCGACTCGTCAAGGACCACCGCGTCCAAGGCTTCGGCGCCGATCCGTTTGCGGATGATGTCCGCAACGGCGGTCGGGACGGTCCGGTCCGCCCGGGAGACGACGAGCAGAGTCGGTGCACGGACGCGTCGGAGCACACTCGTCGCTTGGCGTTGAAGCTTCAGGATCTCGGCTGCCGGTCCCGTCCACCGCCAACTCCAATACTCTTCGGCAAGGTAACGGACGTCCGGATCGGAAGTGTCCTGCCCCTGGATTTCGTAGCTCCCGGGGATTCGCGCGACAAAAGGGCGCAGCAGCGGTGCGAGCAGGATAAGTCTGTTGGTATTCCGAATCGGCGGAGCGAGCAACGCTATCCCGTCGGGGCGCATTTCGGCCGCCAGGCGAATGGTCAGAAGCGCGCCGAGCGAAAGCCCCGCAACGCAGACGCGGTCGCACATCGCGCGAAGGTCCTGATACGAGTCGTGTACCCTGCGGTACCATTCCTTCGCGGTCACCGAGGCGAAGTCTCGGCCGCTCGTCCCGCATCCGGGCAGCCTCGGGACCGAAACCGTCATGCCGGCGTCGTTGAGTCTCCCGGCAAGATAGTCCATGATTCCCGGATAGCTCGCGAACCCGTGAATCAGCAGTGCGCCCGATCTTCCGGCGCCGGGAAGAAGACGCGGCAACGCCGCACGCACCGTCCTTTCCATCACGGCCGGATCGTACCACACGAACGCGGCGGACGAAAAGCATCGAGTCCGGCGGCGCTTCACATCCTTTACACGCCGCACGGTTTGTACTATATTTCGGGAGCGTCGAAAGGCGTGAGTCGGGGCGTCGCGGCAGGTTTTTACCTTCGTGGAACGACGCCGGTTCGCGAAGGCGCCCTTCACATAATCCGGCCGGGATTCCAGGAGACGTATATGATCCTTCCGCTCGATCTGCTCATCGGGAACTATGATAACGTATATGAGTTCACCTGCGCGGCCATCCGCAGGGCTTCGCAAATCACCCTCGCGGGAGACGAGGAGATTGTGGAAAACGACGGAAAAGTCGTTTCGACCGCGATCAAACAGATACTGACAAAAAAGGTTGAATACAGGCTGGGCGAATAAGCTTGCCGACCGGCCGACGGTTCTCATCCTGTTCGGCCCGACCGCCGTCGGAAAAACCTCTCTGCTCGGTCGTGTGTGCGCCGATCGGTGCGAGGTGATAAACGCGGACTCCCGCCAGGTGTATCGTTTTCTGGATATCGGGACCGCGAAACCCGACCTCGAGACCCGACGGCGGGTGAGGCACCACCTGATCGACGTGTGCAATCCGTCACGCCAGTACACCGCCGGACGCTTCGTTCGCGACGCGGAACGGTTGGTCGAAGAGGTGCGACGTCGAGGCGCGCTTCCCGTCATCGCCGGCGGCGCGGGCTACTACATTCGCAATTTCATTTTCGGCCTTCCCGAGAACCCCGGAACTTTCCCGGAGATCCGCGTGCGGCTCCGGCGCGAGATACGGGAGCGCGGAGCGGCGGAGATGTATGGCGAACTTGCGGCGGTGGATGCCGCGGCGGCGGCGCGAATATCACCGAACGATCGCTACCGGATATGCCGTGCGCTCGAAGTGTTTCGAGGCTGCGGCAGACCGCTCTCCTCATTTCGCGTGCCCGATAGGCTGCGGGAAGAGTATCGCTTCGTAATCGTCGGTCTCGATCGTCCGCGGAGGGAACTCTACGAGCGCATTGAAAAGCGGATAGACGCGATGTTCGACGCGGGCCTCGTTGCGGAAACGGCGGCGGCGCTGGCGGCGGGTTACGACGAACGGTCTCCGGGGCTCAGGAGCATCGGTTATCGAGAAGTGCTCGACCTGCGCAGCGCCGGTTGCGGAACTCTGGAGGCGACCGTCGCCGAGGTGAAACGGAACACGCGCCGATACGCCAAACGTCAGTTGACCTTCTTTCGACGTTTCCCGGTCGACCACGTGATTCACCCCGACGAGGCCGACTCGCTGCGAAGAATCATCGAGAGCGAGTGCGGCTCGTAAGAGACGGTGAGGTCGAGCGATTCACTCGGGAGTTAGCTCGTCCGGGTCGATGAGATCGTCGATCACGCGCTCGATATCGACGATGAGCCAGTAGGTGCCGTCGAACTCGAGCGAAAGTACGTCTTGTCGTCTGCGAACCGTCGAGTTCGCCTCGGCGATTCGGAAAGCCAACGTCTCGGTGAGGGCCTGTTCCCACTTTCGATACTCGACGACGTAGCGGGTTTCGGAAAGCGCCCGGATCTCGAGTTGGTCGATCCCGTAGACGTGCATCGTCTCATCAAGGGCAGGTCGGCCCGCCTCGATCCACTCATCGGGAGTGACAAACCCGAGGGTCCCTTCGTTTCCGAGGCGTACACGCGATATCACGTACAGGTTCGTAGCTTCGTTGATTTCGCCTCGGGCGACACCCTTTGCCACCGCGTCCTCGATCGCTGCGTGATCGAGGGTGTTTATCGACGAATAGAACAAAGAAACAACCTCGAGCGGCGACATTCCCAGCGTTACTCGAGGCGCGGTGACGTTTCGGATAATCGAAAACGCCACCGACCCGACGATGATTGCGCCGACCAGTGCGGCGGCGAGAGTCCTGCCGTTTCTGGACAGGTACCGTCGTCGCGCGTAAGCCGTTCGGGCCCGTTTTTCGATTCGTTCGCCTTGCTGAAGGAGCAATTGCCGCCGTTCTTCGGACACCGACGCGAACAACCCGCTTTTCGACCAGTCGTCGAACCGTTCGACCAATTCGACCAACGTGGGCGCGTCGAGCGCTTTCGCGTCCATCCCGCGCTGCAGCAATTCGGATACGTCGGGTCTTACGTCGGGGTTCCGGTAGTGAGCCTGGGTCGGTTTCAGATCGCGCATTTCGTGATGGAGTTCGATCTCGTCGTCTCCTACGAACGGCATGGCGCCGACCGCGACCCGGTAGCACAGGACCGACAACGAGAACACGATCGCTCGTTCCCCCGACAGATCGGGGTGATTGTAAACATCGAAAGTTCGAATCCTGTCGGCTTCGACCTGGACGTTTCGCAGCCGTTCGAGAACGATCGGCGGGAGTATGAGAGTACCGCCGTCGTCAAGGAAGAAAATTCCGTTCGTCTGGAGTCGGGGCAGAGCCTTCCCTTGTTCGATAAACAGGGCATAGGCTCGGGCAAGTCGCTCGAGATACGATACGGCGACACGGGGCTCATACGCGAGCACGGACTCGACGGTTCTGCCCTCGAAGAACGGACCGTACAGATAGACCTGACCGTCGACTTCGGTCAGCCCGAGCGGTTTCCAGACTTCCAGCGTTTGCCCGTGGACGATGTAGCCGGGATCGAGACCGTCCTCGACAAACCGCTTGACCGAGCGTTTTCCGCTGGTCGCCGCTATCCGGATACCGAGGTACGCGGTTCCGTTGACCTGTATTTCACGAATGTTGTTGGAAACTTGATTGATGCTGCCGGCCACGGGCCCTTCCCACTGGTGGTGATGCTACTCGCTACATACTACTGCCGAAAACACGTGAATAGCAACATCCGCGTCACGGTAGGCGTCGCGGGGGAGGCCCGCCTTGAGGCATGTCTGCTCCAGAAAGGTCGTGCGATCCCACCCATGCTCGACGGCGACTTGGGGAAGCAGCACTCCCGATCGCGGTCCGCAGACCAGATAGATCCCGTGCTCGCCCGGAACGATCTCCGAGAGATCGTTGATTCGCACGAGCGGTGAAAGCAACGACAGTTCGATCTTGACCGAAGACAGCTCGTCCCGCCGTAACGGGGGGAACCGCGGATCCCGAAATGCGCTCGACCGTGCCATGTCCCGGATCAAATCGGGAAGTGGTCTGTCCGAACTCATCGTTCCGATGCATCCGCGAAGATCTCCGCGGGATCGAAGCGTCACGAAAGCGCCGCAGCGGAAATCGATCGGTTCGGCGGGCGGGGGCGGTTCCTGACGGCTCGCGTCGAACTCCGACTCGATAGCGTAACGGGCCGTCCGCAACAGATAGGCCTGCTGCTCGGTACTCAGTTTCATTCCGCGGGCGTCCCCGGCGCCGGATGAAGTGTCAAAGCGCCGTAATAGGTGGCCGCATCGACCCGTCCGTTCGAGTCGTTCGATGAGTTGCGCTGCGTATGAAAGACCACCTGGAAACGCGGAAGGTCGAGCATGAGCAGCGTGGCGATGCATCCGGCGCCGCACGCGGTAATCTCGCGGCGATGATACCGCGACACGATCTCCTCCGGGTCCGGCGTCTCGATCAGCCGTTCGAGAAGCTCGATTTCCGCGACCGCTCGTTCCGGCTCGCAATTGGCGCACAGGTTTGACGAGACCACGAAGAGGACCCGCTCGTATCCGTCGCCGAACACCGTCTCCAGCGCGCGCGCGAGGATACGCGTGTTCGACATCGAGGCGCGCCCGAGCAGGATGGGGACGATCGTCGCACGCGGAAACACCCGATGGACAAACGGCAACTGAACCTCGATCGCGTGCTCTTCGAGATGCGGTATGTCGTTGCGGATGAGCCGGGTGCTGCAGCTCTCAAGCTCGCGTATCTCCTCCGCGGCGACAGGTATCGGTCCTGCCGGTGTTCGAAACGAATCCGACTCGGTCAGGAATATCTCGTCCGCCTGTTCCCGATGCACGGGGCTGAGTAGAACGACCGTATCGATGTCCCGTTCTCGCGCCGAAGCAAAGCTTTCGCCGATGCACTCGCCACAAAAGGTATATCCGGCGTGAGGGGAAATGATCGCGTAAGCGTCGCGACGCGAAACCGTAGTGACCGCGAGATACCGGTCAATCATACTTTCCAGCGCGTTTCCGTCGGCCGGGTAGAAAATTCCTTCGACAACCGGTTCACGTACGCGGTCGGTGGTGTTCATATCATCAAGAAGTATGGAGCATCGGAGGGGCGATTTCAACCGAACCGCGGCGGCGGTCGCGAGTCATGGCTCATTTCGCGTCGCGAACAGGCGCGCGATGCGCGCATCGTCGATTCGCACCGAGAGGTTTTTCTCCTGCGTGGGAAGAACCGTTCCGATCGGTGCGTGCTTGGCCCGTCGGAGGTATTTCACTCGCGTGTAGTAAAGATCGGCGCGACCGTCCGATCGCGCCTTGCTGTAGAACACGGCGAGATTCCCGGCGTCGAGAAGCACCTCGAGGGGAACGCTTTTCCCGGCGACGGTGCGGATGAACACATGACCGCCGGGAACGTAGCGAGTATGCATCCAGATATCGTTTCCTTTTGCGTGGCCGCGCAGCAACTCGTCGTTCTCGCGCGCCGACCGGCCCACGATGATTTCGTATCCGTGCGAACGGAATCCGACGCCCGGGGTCGAACGACGCGGCGCGCGCGAGGCGGTGTCGCCGCCGCCCGATTCAGACCGTTTCAGAGCCTCGAAGCCCTTCGCGGCGCCGATCGCCTCGCGCGAGCGCGCGAGCTCGGCAAGTCGCCGTTCAAGCGCCGCCCGCTCCTGCGAAAGCGTCTCGAAGCGTGCCTTGACCGACTTGTACCGTCGGTAGTAGCGGTCGACGTTTTCGCCGGGCTTGAGCTTCGGATCGAGCTCTATTACCACCCGCCGACCCGGGTCACCATAGTCCGGAACCGTGACCGAGGACGCCCCGCGCGCGACGAGAGGAATATTGGTCGCAAGAAGATCGGCGTATGACTTGATCTCTTCGAAACGCTCGGCTTCGTCGAGACGCGCGGCGATATCGCGCACCGCCGACTCAACTCGGGCGGTCTCGCGACTGTTGTCGGCAAGCAGACGCTCGCGGAGTTTGCGCTCCTTCTCCCGTCTCGCGACGTCGCCGTAGTACGCATCGATTCGCTCACTCAAAGAGCGCTGCGGTTCTCCGGAATCGGTGTGGAGAAGGAACGGTCTCAGTTCAAAATCGCGGCGCTTCTTTCCTCCGGCCCGCCGCACCGCGGCAAGCGGATCGTAAGACGCCCCTGATATCTCGCCGCGCTTCGGACGGCGATAAAAGGCGTCGAGGATCGTTCCTTCGGAGTCGGTCGCGACGATATTCGCGGCGCCGCTCCAAAGCCGGCAGTAGAGCTCGGTCGTCTCGCCCGATCGCTCGATCGACAAATGGACGATTCGTTCCCGGCCGATCTGGGAGGCGCGTGTGATGATCCCTCCGATCGTCCTCGAGCGCAGCAGTTGCGCGAACCGTTGAAGACCCACTTCGCTCTTCGGCTCTCGGACGACGGCGTGGATTCTGGTTTCTCCGGGCTTGAGGCACACGAGCACCGTCCGTCTTTCGCCGGGCGAGTAGACTTCGAGGACCAAGTCGTGATAGTTGGGCTGGCGAATTCTCTGAATGCGACTTCCGGGGAGCGCAAGCTCGTCGAGAACAGCCTCTATTTCTTTCCAGTTCAGCGACACTCGTCATGTCCCGGCGAGCCCGGAGATCTCGCGTAGAAAGACTCTCATGTCGCGATCGGAGAACAGCACAAAGTGGACCGTTCTCGGCAGCCCGTGCGATGCGAGGTAATCTCTAACCGTGGCGAACGCGATGCGCGCGGCCCGGTCCATCGGGAATCCGTAGATCCCGGTGGAGACGGCGGGAAAGGCGACGGTCCGAATTCCGGTCTCGCCGGCGAGTAGGAGAGAGTTTCGGTAGGCGTTCGCGAGCACGTCGTCCTCGTTTTCATTTCCGCCGCGCCACACCGGACCGACGGTATGGATGACGTACTTCGACGGAAGACGGCCGGCGCCCGTGACGACGGCCTTCCCCGGTGGTAATCCGTCCGGATACCGATGTCTGCGTATGTCACGGCACTCTTCAACGATCGTCGGACCTCCCCGCGAATGAATGGCGCCGTCGACTCCTCCACCACCCAAAAGAGTGCTGTTTGCGGCGTTGACGACGGCGTCGACCTTCGCCAGGGTAATGTCCACGGTCTCAACGATGATTCTACCTTCAGCAAAACTCCTCACGTCCCGCCTCCTTGAGAAAACGGTCCATCTCCTCGTCGGTACCGATCGTAATGCGAACGTAGTCGCTCAGTCTGCAACCCGCGAAATGGCGCACCAGTATCCCGCGTTCGCGCAGGATTCGATACACCTCACCGCCTGCTACTCTCGGGTGCCGGGCGAAAAGAAAGTTCGCCCGCGACGGGACGACGGTCCAGCCGACGCCGGCGAGCCGCCGTGCCGTCCGTTCTCGGGTGGAGACGATTCGGCGGCAGATCGCTTGTTCGTATTCCCGGTCTTCCATCGCGGCGACTCCTATCCGTTGCGCCAGATCGTCGACGGGGTAGGAGTTGAACGCGTCCTTCGTCCGGAACAACGCTCCGATCAGCTTCGAATCGCCGTAGGCGAGACCGAGTCTCAGACCGGCCAGGCTCGAACTCTTTGAGAACGTTTGCACGACCAGCAGATTCGGGAACCGTCGTATGAGGGCGACGCAGCTCTCTCCGCCGAAACCGATGTAGGCCTCGTCGAGAATCACCACGCGATCATCGGGGTATCGGGAGAGAAAAGCGACGATATCGTTGCGCTCGATATAGGAACCGGTCGGCGAATTCGGATTCGCTATGACGACCCCGTCGACCGATCCGGCTTCACTCAGAGCCCGCAGCGAAATCCGCAGTTCGTCGTCGAGCGGGACCGCGACGTTTCGAATGCCGTAGAAATTGCAGTATACGGGATAGAAGCTGTAGCTCGGGTTTGCGTGAGCCATGGCTCGTTCGAAAAACGCGAAAAAGGCAAACGACAGCACCTCGTCCGAGCCGTTTCCGGCGAACACGTTTGAAGGTTCGATCGAGTAGCGGCGTGCGGCGACCCTCCGGAGTTCACCGCAGAGCGGGTCCGGGTAGAGCCGGAAGCGTTCGCACGAATACTCGCGCAAGACCTCGCGGACTTTGGGACTCGGCGGATAGGGATTCTCGTTGGTGTTGAGTTTGACGTATCGCCTGTCCCGGGGTTGTTCGCCGGGCACGTAGGGAATTAGTCGTTCAAGCCTTTCGGAAAACATCAATTCATCCTTCAAATGTTCCGCATCGGAACCGATTCGATCAAGGCCCGTATTTCTGCGATCATATAGAACGAACCCGTAACGAGTATCGGCGCGACGCCCGTTTCGGAGCGCAACGCAAGATCGAGAGCCGCCTTCGGATCGGGCTCGAGAATAGCCGCCGGTCGGTGCCGGCGGAACGCGCGCCACACGCTCGTCGGATCGCTTTTCTTGAACGTCCCGGGCGTTGAGATCACAATTCGATCGAAGTGTGGAGCAAGGATGCGGGCCATTTCCTCGTGGCGCTTTCCCGCGACGGAACCGAAAATAAGGTTCCGAGGCGCCGGCACCATACGCGTAAATGAATCGACGAGCCGCGCGATCGAGCTCGGCGTGTGAGCCGCGTCAAGCATAATAAGCGGATCGTGACGCGCGACCTCCATCCGACCGGGCAGGCCGGCCGCCGCGAGGCCTTCCAGAACAAAAGCGCGTACAGCCTCCGGCGCGAATCGGTCGCGTTCGAGGATCGCCTTTCCGATCAGATAGGCCAGCGCGCCGTTTTCGGCCTGAACCGATCCGGTCATCCCCAACCGCACCGTATCGCACGCCCCTCCCGTCCAGAGATAACGGACCGTCATACGGTAGTCCGACATTTCAGGCTCGAAAGAGGAAAGCTCGTCCGCCAGCCGGGTCATCGGCGCCGAGCACTCCGCGGCCTTCGTCTGCAGAACGGCGTAGGCTTCCTCCAACTGATATCCGCAGAATACTCGTGATCCTCGCTTGATAATCCCGGCTTTCTCGCGCGCGATTTCTCCAATCGTTTTGCCGAGTATTTCGGTATGTTCGAGCTCGATGGGCGTAATGACGGCGACCTCGGGTTGAACAAGGTTGGTCGCGTCGAGTCGGCCCCCGATTCCCGTCTCGACAATCGCCCAATCGCAACGCAGCCGCCGGAACATCAGAAACGCGAGAAGGGTCAACAGCTCGAACGTCGTCGGCGACTCGTCGCCCGGAAGTCCGGGAACCGTACGATCGGGAATGCGACTGCGTAGCTCGTCGAAGCCGCGGATAAACTCCTCGTCGGCGATCTCGCCGCCTGCGAGTGTGATCCGCTCCTTGTACGAGGAGACGTGCGGGGACGTGTACAGTCCGACGCGAAATCCCGCCGCCCGGAGAATCGAGGCGGCAAACACCGCGGTCGATCCTTTGCCCTTCGAACCGGCGACATGTACGACCCGCGGGGCTCGTTCCGGATTGCCGAAGAGCGAGAGCAGGCGGCCCATGCGGTCGAGACGATACGGACGCATCGAGACGCCGGGAGTTCGTTCCAGATTCGTGAAACTCTCGATGTAGGAGAACACCTCGTCGACGGCCATACGGCGCGCGGTCACTCGCCCGATCTGCGACGCACCGCGCGGGAGTGTGCGGGAAAACCCTCGTAGTCGGCAAGCGCCGCCACCGTCTCGGCCGCGCCGCTGAGACCTTTTTCGGTGGCGTAGACGATCGACGAGTGCTTGACGAAGTCCCGCACCGACACCGGCGAAAAAGTGCGAGCCGTTGCCCCGGTCGGAAGGACGGCGTTCGCGCCGGCGGCGTAGTTCGCCAAGGAGAACGGAGTGTGCTCGCCGAGGAGGATTTCACCGGCATGGCGGATGGAGGAAAGCTCGGCGAAAGGCTCTTCGGTTCGGATCGACAGGTGCTCGGGAGCGATGTCGTTGACCAGATCGATCGCGGCCTGCATCGACTCGACAACGACGATTCCACCGTAGCCGGCGAAAACGCGATCGACGAAGCTCCGTCGCGGTTCGGGTAGCTCGTCGATCAACTCGGGGATCAACGCGAGGACCCGTTCGGCGAGTTCGCCGGAGGGAGTAATCAAAAGGGCCTGCGAATCGGCTCCGTGCTCGGCTTCGACGGTAAGATCGAGAGCTATTTTCCACGGCTTGGCCGAATCGTCCGCGATGATGACCGATTCGGACGGCCCGGCCGGGAGCCCGACATCGACCACGACTCCGACGATTCGTTTCGCGGCGCTCACGTAGACATTGCCCGGCCCGACGATTTTCGAGACCTTGGGTATTGTTTCGGTGCCGTAAGCCAATGCCCCGATCGCCTGAGCTCCGCCGACGCGGTAGACCGACCGTACGCCGCACAGCTCGGCCGCGTAGAGGCACGCCGGATCGACGCTTCCGTCCGAAAGAGGCGGAGTGACCACGCAAAGCTCCGGTACCCCGGCTATCCGGGCGGGCAGTGCGAGCATATAGAGCATGGAGGGAAAGCTTCCCCTCCCTCTCGGGACGTATAGTCCGGCCGAGGGCACCGGCGTCGCGCGCTCGGCGACGTAGAGCCCCGGAGCGGTCTCGATAAACTCGATCCGATCGTTTCGTTGCGTCCGGTGGAATCGACGCACTTGTTCGATCGCCTTGGTCAAGGCCGTTTTGACCGATTGCGGAAGGATTTCTGCGGCCGAGGCGAACTCGTCCTCCGATACCGCGAGAGAACGATCTCCCAGATCGGTTCCGTCAAACTCGAGCGTATACGCCTTGCATGCCGCGTCGCCGCGCTTACGAACGCCGTCGAGGATCTTTTCGACCGTCGGAGACACCGAAGCGATGTCGCTTTGAGAACGCGCGAGTATGATGCTTTTGGATTCCTTGTCGAGAGAATCCCAATAAATTATCTCCACCGCTCTCCGCCTCTAGAACGTGCACTTTAGTACGCATAAATACACGAGGTCAACGAGCACGGTGCAGTGTTCCGCGGTAAGGTTGACAAAAAAATACGCCTCTACCTAATATGGGCGACCGGCGGTCCGGAATTCGGGCCGACGCGTTGTCTCTGCGGGTCGTCTCCGACGATCGCGCGGATTGTTCCTTACCGTTGCAACGAGAACCGCTCACGGGCGAAACTCACGTCGGGCGGCATGTGTTCGATAGATTTCCGGACGAGGAGAAAATGATGAATTATTTTTTGACCGAAGAACAGCAGATGATCAAGGACATGGCCAGGCAAATCGCACGGGAGAAGATCCGCCCGGTCGCCGCCGAGTACGACGAAAAGGGGATTTTCCCGACCGACATCGTCAAGATCATGGCGGAGTCGGACCTTTTCCGCGTATTCATCCCCGAAGAGTACGACGGGTTCGGCGGCGGCATGTTCGAGATGGCCCTGGTGGTCGAAGAGCTCTCCAGAGAATGCGGCGGCATCAGCCTGGCCTATGCCGCTTCGGGTCTCGGCACGATACCGATCATTCTGTTCGGCAGCGACGAGCAGAAGAAAAAGTACCTTCCGAGGCTGGCCGCCGGGGAAACGCTCGCGGCGTTTGCGCTTACCGAAGCCGGTGCCGGGAGCGACGCCGCCGCGATAAAGACCACCGCCGCCGCGGACGGCGATGAGTACGTGCTCGACGGCACGAAGCAATGGATTACCAACGGCGGCGAGGCGGAGATCTACACGGTCATCGCGCTTACCGATCCTAACCGGGGCGCCCGGGGGTCTTCGGCGATTCTCGTCGAGAAAGGAACCGCAGGGTTCGACTTCGGCAAGAAGGAAGACAAGATGGGAATCCGGGCTTCGGCCACGCGCGAGCTCGTTTTTGATCGTTGCCGGGTTCCCAAAACGAACCTTCTCGGAAGAGAGGGCATGGGTTTTCTCGTGGCGATGAAGACACTCGATCAGTCGCGGCCGGGCGTGGCCGCGCAGGCCCTCGGGATCGCGCAGGGGGCGTTGGACGCCGCGGTCGCCTACAGCAGGGAGCGCGTTCAGTTCGGGAAGCCGATCTCGGCATTCCAGGGCGTCCAATTCATGCTGGCGGATATGGCGACGCAGGTGGAAGCGTCGCGTGCGTTGACCTATCAAGTGGCTAAGAATATCGACGCCGAAGAGAAGGGTGTGTCGGGAATTTCGGCGATGGCAAAGGTCATGGCCTCCGATACGGCGATGAAGGTGACCACCGATGCGGTGCAGATTCTCGGGGGGTACGGATACATGAAGGAGTATCCGGTGGAAAAGCGGATGCGTGACGCGAAGATCACGCAGATCTATGAAGGGACCAACCAGATCCAGCGCGAGGTCATCGCGCTGCATCTGATCAAGGAGAGCGTCCGCGGCAGATAGCGGTCGGCGGCTGGCACGTGAATCGACCCGAACCGTCGACTTCGTGGTCTGCAGTCTCGCCGTGACGGCGCTGTTCCTCAGGCCGACGCGCTGCGTTATACTCAAGCGATAAGGTGCGTATGATCGGAGCACACCGCATTCCGCTCGGCCCACTCGGCGGCGAAGACGGTCGCCGTCTCGATATGACGCAAAGACCGCTCGTCATGGGCATTCTCAACTGCACGCCGGATTCGTTCTACCCCGCGAGCAGACGAGGTGATTCCGGCGACGCCGCGCACGCAGCGCTCGACATGATCGAAGCGGGCGCAGACATCATCGACGTCGGTGGAGAATCGACACGTCCCGGCGCAGACTATGTCGACGCCGATGAGGAAACTCGTCGGGTCGTCCCGGTGATCCGCGCGATACGACGAGTCTCGCCGATCCCGATTTCCATCGATACGCGAAAGCGTGTCGTGGCCGAAGCGGCGTTGGACGCCGGCGCCGACATCGTCAACGACGTGTCCGGACTGCGCGACGACCCCGATCTGCGACGACTCGCGGCCGAACGCGGTGCGCCGGTCGTGCTTATGCACATGAGAGGTTCGTCGAAGACTATGCAGAGGCGGCCTCGGTACGACGACGCCGTCGCCGAGGTCAGGTCGGAGTTGATCGAGCGCGTCGAGATCGCCGTCGAGGCCGGCGTGCCGGAAGAGACGATCATTCTCGATCCCGGGATCGGCTTCGGGAAAAGGGCGGAGGACAACCTCGCGATAATCGCCAATCTGTCGATGTTCGTCGAGCTCGGACGCCCGGTACTCATCGGGATATCGCGAAAATCTTTTGTCGATGCGGTGCTCGATCGCGCCGTGGAGGACAGACTCGCCGGATCGCTCGCCGCCGAAGCGTACGCTGTTTTGGAAGGGGCTCATATTGTCCGCGTTCATGATGTTCGAGAAACGGTCGACCTCGTGCGAATGATCACGGCGATTCGGCGCGTCGCCTCATGAATCTGCTTTCGAAGATCCCGCTCTACTCGGACTACGTTCGGCCGGCTCTCGATATTCTGCTTCTTTCTTTTATCATCTACTACGTTTACCAGATTCTCGTTCAAACGCGCGCCATTCAACTCGTCAAAGGTGCGTTTCTTATCGCGGTGCTCTACGCGGTAGCGTTTTTCCTGCGACTTTCAACCATGCTGTGGATTCTCAACAGCCTCGCCACGGTACTGGTCATCGTCATCGCCGTCGTTTTTCAGCCCGAGCTGCGCAGCATTTTTACCCGCATCGGACAGGGTGAGTGGCTACGGGTCGGCTCCCGCCCGAACCCGTACAGGCTCGACACCGTTATCAACGCGGTGGAAGTGCTCTCCGGCCGGCGTCGCGGATGTATTATCGTTTTTTCCCGGCGGATCGGGATCAAGAATATCATCGAGACCGGGACGCGAATAAACGCCGATCTGTCGACCTCGCTCATCCTGACGATTTTCGGCCATGACACCCCGTTACATGACGGAGCGATCGTTGTGCAGGGGAGGAAAATCGTATCCGCCGGATGCTTCCTGCCGTTGTCCGAGCAGTCGAATATCCGGCGGAGCTTCGGCACCCGGCACCGGGCCGCACTCGGGCTCGCGGAGAACACCGACGCGGTGGTTCTCGTCGTTTCGGAAGAAACCGGCGCGATGTCGCTGGCGTATGACGCGAATCTGTACTACGACCTTTCGGTCAACGAGCTGCGCAAGACGCTCCAACAACTGCTTGAGTTCCGGGACGAGCGAGAAGACCCGGCGACGCAGGAGGCCGAGAGTGACTAGAACGCGCGTCTTTGTCGAGCGGCTTCTATCCAACTGGCCCGTGAGAATCCTTTCGGTCGTCGCCGCGATAGTCCTCTATCTGTTCTACCGGATCGGCAGTCTCGAAGAGAGGTTTTTTAGTGTGCCGCTGTCGGTTTACGTGGGAGCGTCGTTCGTCGCCGTCGGGGACGTGGCCGAGAGTGTTCGAGTCTCTCTTCGCGGCGCTCCCGACGAAATTTTTTTGATCCTCGAGGACGACATCGAAGCCTACGTCGACTTGACCGAGCATGATCGCGAGGGCCAATACCGGATGCCGGTCATGATAAGAAAACGTGGTACGGCGCAAATCGGCGATGTAGAGATAACGGTCGATCCGCTCACGGTGACCGTAACGCAGGAACGAAAGGTCGTCCGCACGCTCGACGTCTACCCGGTGGTATCGGGGTTTCCCGCCGAAGGGTTCGAGCTTGCCGAATACGACATCGATCCGTCGTCGGTCGAGGTGGAGGGACCCAGGTCTGCGGTCGAGACGCTCACTCGGATCCGGACCGAGACGATCGACTTGAGTCGGCGCGCGGAGGATTTCGCGATTCGGGTGCGAGTGCAGGTTCCGGACCCGCTCGCGACGATCGTCGGAAGCGATATCGTCGAGTTCTCGGGTCGCATTCGGCCGATCGTAGTGGCGAAGCTCTTCGACTCGGTTCCCGTCGTCGTCACGGGAGTTGAAGCGGGGCTTGTCGCCGAGCCGACGGAGTCGACCGGAGAAATCCGCGCCGGAGGTCCGATGCTGACCGTGAACGCTCTCGTCTCTTCCGATTTCTCGCTGATCGTCGATTGCACGGGGATCACCGAACCGGGATCCTACGAACTCCCGGTTGCTCCCGTCCTGCCGCGAGGCACCACCGAGATTTCGGCCCGTCCGACGCGGGTGACGGTCGTCTTATCGTCGGAAAACGAAGAGGGCGGCGAGTAGGATGATAATCGGAATCGGGATCGATATCGTCAGTATCAGCCGGATGAAGGCGTGGATCGGCAGAGTAGGACTCCTCGATCGTTATTTTCATCCGGCGGAACTAGCCGCCGCGCGTGAAAAAGGGACCGCCTTCGAACACTCGCTTGCCGCCCGGTTCGCCGCAAAGGAAGCGTTCGGAAAGGCTCTCGGGACCGGGTTGTCGGGTTTGCGATTAAAGGACATTGAAGTTGTGAACGATAGGAACGGCAAGCCTTCCATCCGGGTATACGGATCCGCCCGGACTCAGCTGGACCGGGTGGGCGGCGCCGAGCTGTTCGTTTCCTTGACACATGAAAGTGATAATGCTATCGCAGTGGTTGTCATTGAAGGAGCGCGATGACGGAAGCAAGCGCCTCACGAGTCAGCTTTTTTTCGAAAAAAGAGCTCGAATGTCCGGTTTGCGAAACGAAGTTCTACCGCGAGGACATTCTTACCGGTCGTGGTCGATTAATCGCCGGAGAACTCACCAACGAGCTGCGAAGGCTCTACGAACCTTCGCAGAAATACGGAGAAGTGAATCCGCTTATCTATCCGGTCACCGTGTGCCCGGGGTGCTATTATGCGGCGTTTTCGCAGGATTTTTTCGAGATCGAAGACGGCGGTAGGACCGAGATATCCAACGACTCCGACGAGCGGATTCGCGCCGTGCGGGATTTGTTCGACGATCTCGATTTTCGCGAGCCGAGGCGACTGCAGGAAGGGACCGCGAGCTACTATCTTGCCATGCGATGCTATGATTCTATGCCGGCCGAGCTTAGCCCGACGATAAAGCAGGGCATCTCGTCTCTTCGCGCCGCGTGGTTGTGCGGCGATTTTCACAGAAAATCGCCCGAGGAGAACTTCGACTATCTGTCGAGGGTCTTCTACAGAAAGGCCTGCTTCTTTTACCGGTTGGCCATCGAGTACGAGCAGAACGGGAAGGAGTCCATCGCGAACGCCGGTCATCTTGGTCCCGACATGGATCAGAATTATGGATACGACGGTGTTCTCTACCTGGCTTCCTATCTGGAGTTCTATTATGGCCCCACCACCGACGAAGAACGTCGCGCCGAAGCGCTTCGACGCGCGAAGACTATCGTGGCTCGCTTGTTCGGCATGGGTAGGGCGAGCAAACAGAAGCCTTCGGCGATCCTCGACAAGTCGCGGGATCTGTACGCCCAAATACGTGAAGCGCTCGACGAGGACGGCGAGGACAATGGCGACAACGGCGCCGGCGGCGACGATCCGACCGAATCGACCGAATGAGCGAGCGAAAGCTGCGAATCATACTCGCCTATGACGGAACCGATTTCTGCGGATGGCAAATCCAGGCGTGCGGACGAACCGTTCAAGGAGAAGTGGAACGGGCGCTCGAGATTCTGCATGAGCACCCTTTGGGCGTCTGCGCGGCCGGAAGAACCGATTCGGGCGTGCACGCGAGAGGACAGGTCATCAGTTTTCGTTCCGACGCCACGGTGCCCGACGAACGTTTCGCCCGCGCGCTCAATTCTCATTTACCGAGGGACGTGCGGGCGCTTTCGTGTGTCGTGACGACCGACGAGTTTCACGCTCGGTACTCGGCGCGGTGGCGCGAATATAAATACTATATCGAGCCGGCGGAGGTGTCCGACCCGTTCTCACGACGATTCGCCTGGACGCTGAAAACATGTCCCGATCTGCGCACGCTCAACGCATGCGCGAGGCTCCTCGTCGGGACGCATGACTTCGCAGCTTTCTCGGCGGCCGGAGATAAAAGCCGCTCGACCGTGCGGAGCATTCGGTCGGCGACGTTCCACGTTGAGAACCGCTTCGTGGTATTCAGGATCGTCGGCAATGCGTTCCTCTGGAAGATGGTTCGCTCCGTGGTCGGAACGATCGTCGCGTGTTGCCGGGAAGCGCGACCGCCCGACGCGTTTCGCCGCGTTCTGGTTTCGCGCGATCGTAGGCGAGCCGGCACGACGGCGCCGGCGAAGGGACTCGTGCTGACGAGGGTGTATTATGACGAATCAACGTGACGAACGGTTCGAGCGTATTCTCAACGACGCGGCGGATTTGCTTCGCGACGGCTTTCGTCGACCGAGAGAGTCGTCGATTCGGAAGCGAGGCGGCGTGTCCGAGTCTTACCGGAGCTTTCGTCCGGATGCGCCGGCGAGCGGCGCGATGAGCGCGGTGGCCGGCGCATCCGATGCCGGCGCGACGCGGATGGCCGAGATAGCTCGGGAGATCGCCGACTGTGGAAAGTGCGGTCTGTCGACAACGCGTTCGCGCGCCGTGCCGGGGGAAGGCGCGATTTCGCCGCTGGTTCTGGTCGTCGGCGAGGGACCCGGCGCCGAGGAGGACCGGACCGGAAGACCCTTCGTGGGCGCTGCGGGGCGTTACCTCGACAAATGGCTCGACGCGGTCGGGCTGTCGCGCAAAAGCAACTGCTTTATCGCCAACGTGGTCAAGTGCCGGCCTCCGGGCAACCGCGATCCCAGACCTGAGGAACGCGCTTCGTGTCTTCCCTTTCTCGAGAGGCAGGTCGCGATTCTCAAGCCGCGGGTGATTCTCACGCTCGGGCGTGTCGCGATTCAGAGTCTGCTCGGCACCGCGCGCGGGATCGGCGCTCTTCGCGGAGGCACCTACGAGTTCCTCGACGTTCCGGTCGTCCCGACGTATCATCCGAGCGGCGTACTCAGAAACCCGGACTACCGCCGGGACGTTTGGGACGATTTGAGGAGACTCAAGAGCATGCTGGCCGATCTGGATGCCTGAATACATCGAAGTCGCGCTCGACATTCCCGCAAGGCAGACTTTTACCTATTCCATCGACACCTCGCTCGCCTGCGATGTGGGATTCCGGGTCGAAGTGCCGTTTCGTAACCGACGGAAGATCGGGTACGTGGTCGAGGTGAGATCGGCCCGTCCGGGAGGTGGTCTGCGGATACTCCCGGTCTATCGCGTAATCGACAATGCGCCGCTGTTTACCGACGAACTACTCACGCTTGCGCGCTGGATTTCTTCGTTCTACTTCTGCTCGCTCGGCGAAGCGCTGTCCGCAATGCTCCCCGGCGGCAAACGTGAATCCAGATTGGCTGAGGAAATCGCCGCGCCGGCGACGGTATCGGAGCGGCTCGATCTGAGCCCCGATCAACGAAAGGCCGTCGCCGGCATTCTCTCCGAAGCCGGCGGCGTGTACTACGTGCGCGGGATTACGGGGTCGGGTAAAACGGAGGTTTTTCTCAGAGCGGCGGAGGCGACGCTCGACTCCGACCGCAGCGTCATCTATCTCGTTCCCGAGATCGCCCTCACGCACCAGCTTGTGGAACAGCTGCGCCTTCGGTTCGGCGGAACGGTTGCCGTCATCCATTCACGGTTGACCCAGTCGCAACGGCTCCAGGAATGGCAGAGGATTGCTCGGGGGGACGCACGATTTGTCGTTGGTGCGCGCAGCGCGGTGTTCTCGCCCGTCGTTCGACTGGGTCTGTGCATTATCGACGAGGAACACGAAAGCACCTACAAGTCGAACGCCAGTCCCCGCTACCATGCCCGCCAGGTCGCGATGAAGCGTATCGGAATGACGGGCGGGCGCCTGATCATGGGAAGCGCGACTCCGTCGATCGAAGCGCTGCATCTGATCACGCTGGGCAGAATAAGGAACTATCTCCTCTCCGAACGACTCACCGGCGGGGCATTGCCCGATATTTCCATCGTCGATATGGCGCGAGAAAACGGACCGTTGTCAAGACGTCTCAAAGAACGTGTGCCGGCCGTTCATCGCGAAGGGCGACAGACCATTCTTTTTCTCAATCGACGTGGATTTTCCTATTTTTTTCACTGTCGCAGTTGCGGATATGAAATGACGTGTCGACGCTGTTCGATTACGCTGACCTATCACAAAACGCGCGAACGCATGCTTTGCCACTACTGCGGGTATTCGCAATCGCCCGAATCCGTCTGCCCCGAGTGCGGTTCGCTCGACGTCGGATACTCCGGATTCGGCACACAGATGATCGAGGAGACGGTTTCCTCGAGCTTCCCCGAACTGCGAATCAGACGTATCGACGCCGACTCCGTGAGGAGACGCGGAGCGCTCGAGCGGGTATTGAACGAGTTTCGCTCGGGCGAGATTGATCTGCTGCTCGGAACGCAGATGGTGGCCAAAGGACTCAATTTTCCCGGCGTCAAGCTCGTGGGAATCGTCAACGCCGACACGGGGCTCAACCTGCCCGATTTTCGAGCGCAGGAGCGAGCTTTTTCGCTCATCGTCCAGGTTTCCGGGCGCGCCGGCAGATTCGCGCCCGACGGTGAGGTTATTATTCAAACATTCAAGCCGCGGAGTCCCGCCATAGAGCTTGCCGCCCGTGCGGATGTCGACGGGTTTTTCGAGCGCGAGTCGCTCGTGCGCAAAGAGCTCGATTTCCCGCCGTTCAGCCGTTTGGTGCGCGTCGTCTTTCGCGGCAAATCGCGCGAGCAGGTGGCCACGGCGGCCGAATCGTGGGGGGCGTTTCTGGCGGAACGCGCCGGCGACGATGTCGCGGTGCTCGGCCCTGCCGAGTGCGCTCTTTCCATCATTTCCGGCAATCACCGCATGCATCTACTGCTCCGTTCAAAACGGCTCGGCCCGGCGCATCGCTTGATAGCCGAGGCGCAGCGAGCCATCGACAAGACGTCGCGCGTTTACGTGGAAATCGACGTCGATCCGGTAAGTCTCCTGTAGAGCGCCGCTCACTCGCCGAGGTCGCGTCGGCAACCGCTCGACGTTTGACCGGGCGAACGGTATTTGCTACCTTTCTGCGCATGCTTACGATAGTCCGCCTCGGCGACGCGGTATTGCGGAAGCAAGCCTCGCTTATACCCGACATCGACCGAACGATCGCCGACCTCGCGGCGGGGATGATCGAAGCGATGCACGCGGGGCGGGGGATAGGACTTGCAGGGCCGCAGGTTGCCGAGCTTAAACGTATCTTCGTCACTCACGTAGAAGGCGACCGTGCGAGGGTTTTTATCAATCCTCAGATCATCCGCACGTCGACTGAACAGGAGCCGAGAGAGGAAGGGTGCCTGAGTATTCCCGGTGTATATGCCGACGTCGTACGACCGTCGGAAATAAGCGTGCAGGCGTGGAACGAGCGGGGGCGCCCTTTTACGCTCGACGCCGACGGGATTCTCGCGCGAGTCATCCTCCACGAGTACGATCATCTCAACGGAGTGCTTTTTCTCGATCATCTCGACGAAAAGAAGCGACTACGACTCGTGCGCGTCTATGATAAAAGGCAGAAGGCTGCGCAGGTGTAGGCGCCGGCCGAGCAACTTCATATGAAGGTTCTTTTTGCCGGGACGCCCCGCTTCGCCGTCTCCTCGCTTTCCACGCTGAATAAGCGCTTCGACGTCGTGGCCGTGCTCACGACGCCGGATCGACCGAAGGGCCGCGGTCGGGGCGTGGTTTCTTCCCCCGTCGCCGAGCACGCCTCCCGGCTAGGCATTCCTATTCTTGCCGCCGAGACCGTGGGGAAGAAGGCGAGGGAAGCCGTCGCCGCGTATCGGCCCGACCTTCTCGTGGCCGTGGCGTTCGGCCGGATATTCGGGCCAAAGTTCCTGTCGATCTTTCCTTCAGGCGGTATCAATCTCCATCCCTCGCTGCTCCCCAGGCACCGAGGGCCGGCGCCGATTCCTGCGGCGATTCTCGCCGGTGATGCGGAGACCGGAGTGACCGTACAGCGTCTGGCGCCGCGGATGGATGCGGGCGCCGTTCTCGATCAGGTTCGCGTGTCGCTCTCCGGACGCGAGACCACTTCGACGTTAACCGACGTCTTGGCGACGCTCGGCGCCGAGCGGCTGGCGGAGGTGGTGGCGCGGCTTGAGCGGGGGAGCGTGTCGGAGATCGTCCAGGACGAAAGTCTCGCGACGTATTGCCGCCTCATCGAAAAGACTGACGGCCTGATCGACTGGCGAAACGCGGCGCAGCATATCGATCGGATGATCAGAGCGTTCACTCCCTGGCCGACGGCTTACACGCAGTATCGTGGCAAGCGATTGTCGATTCTTACCGCCGCGCCGCGCCGCCAGGTAGGAGAGGTGCGAACTCCCGGAACGGTATTCGCGGTAGACAAGAGGGACGGATTTCTGATACAAACAGGCTCTGGTATACTGGCCGTGGAGCATCTTCAGCTGCAATCGAAAAAGCCACTTCACTTTCTCGATTTTCTCAACGGATCGCCCGATATCGTCGGCGCCGTGCTTGGAGCCGACGAATGACCGGCGGGCGGCGAAGCGCTCGGGTCGTATCGTCCTCTCGCCGAAACGACCCGGAAAAACGGTGTTTCCGTCTCGTCCTGTTTCTCAGCGTCGGTATTATCGGGGTAATGATCGTCGCGAGTCTCGTGACCTTTTTTCTGACGATCGAAGGAGAGGAGCAGACGCTTGTTCCCGACGTCCGGGGAATGGATCTGGCAAACGCGATGATCGAATTGCAGCAAAAAGGTCTGGTCGGCGAAGTACAGCTTCGTGTTTCCGCGAATCCGTCCGACAAGGGCAGCGTTCTCGCCCAAGAACCCAACCCGGGAACCTTGGTCAAGGTGGGACGCCGGATCGAGCTGCGCGTCAGCAAGGGGCCGATTATCGACGAGGTGGACAATTACGTAAACAGCAAACTCTCCGAGCTCAGGCTCCAGTTGCAAAGCATGTCCACAATCTACGGCGCGCTGCTCACGATTCGCGAGCCGGTCGTCGAGGTATACGACGATTCGCCGGCGGGAACGATCCTCGCGCAGAAGCCTGCCCCCGGAACGAAAATCACCGAACGTACCGAGCTTGAACTGGTCGTAAGCCGCGGACCGCAGGGTGCGCTGGTCACGATTCCCGACTATACCGGTATGGGTTTCTATGAGGCGCTTGCCGCCTACGCGGAGATGAACGCGCCGTTCGTTTTTACCAGTCGGCCGCCCAGGGGAGACGAGGAGCCGGGAACGGTTGTCAATCAATCACCCGCGCCGGGCAGTGATGTGGAAGACGGCACACTGATGGCGTTTACCATTGTCGACCCGGTGGATATCGAGGAGGGGTGGGTGTTCGGGGTGCTTCAGAGGACGTTGCCCGATTATCCGGTCCCGATCGACTTGTTCATCAGAATCGAAAGGCCGGACGGAGAAGTCGTGGATCTGGCCTCGATGAAGCATCCGGGCGGACTCATTTCGATACCCTATCTTGAACCGGAGGGATCGCAGATCATCGTTTCCACGTCGTTGCGCGAGCTCTTCCGCTACCGGGTGCGTGAGCTCGACGAGTAGCGGCCGTACCCGGCGCCGAACCGCCCGCAGAGCATTTGACGATTTGCGCTCGGAGTTGATATACTCACCGTGCGTGCGAGCGTCGTATAGTGGTAATACCCGAGCTTCCCAAGCTCGTGCCGGGGGTTCGATTCCCCTCGCTCGCTAAGTTGTCCTGTGCCAAAACTCAGCCGGGTTTTCCTATTTCTTCCTTAGTGCCCGGAAGCTTGCTATCCGATGGGGAGCCAACACACGGTGCGGTCGACATATAGACGGTGTGTTTTTTGAAAGGCATCGACCCCGGCGCCAAGTAACAATCCTGCAGTGTTTTAGCCGTCATGGGCCGGCAAGCTTCCGGGCTCTATATACTTCTTCAACGTCGAGGTTCTCACATTTGGAGGCATCGTTCGCTACTATGTCCTGTTTTCGAATGGAGCATCATCATGGAGAGCGAAATCATCAGGGATTGGACAGCCGCATCATTTTTGCATCCCTTCAAGGAGCATCTTTCCAGTATCGCTGCCCCTTGCGGATGCCAAGGCAGGCCGTCGAGAGAAATATCCTGGGACCTTCCGCCCACGTGTGGGCCATGTCCGAGGATTGGGGCGTTTCGGCACGATCTCCGCGTACGAAGACCATGTGGTGCGTAACTGCCCCCGAACCACGGGAACTTCGGGACCTTGGCTTTCGGTGGCTCTGTTCGTTAAGATGTCTATGAAATGGTATTGCATCGCGACTGGAGGAGAAAGTGAACGAAATCGTCTTTGTGGTAGAAGAAGATCCCGAAGTCGGATACACCGCCAGAGCCCTTGGTGAATCGATTTTCACCGAGGGAGATACGGAAGACGATATAAGAACCAACATTGTTGATGCGCTCCGGTGTCACTATGATGACGAATCCAGTATTCCCCGCGTAATTCGACTCCATTTCATTCGGGATCAAATTATTACATATGCGTAGAATTCCGCGCGATCTCTCCGGTGACGACTTATATCGACTCCTCAGACCGATTTGGATATAGAGTGATTCGCCGACGTGGCAGTCATATTCGCTTAGAAGCCATCCACTCGAAGGGTACACATCGGTTGACCATACCCAAGCATGATTGGACAAAAATCGGTACGCTAAACAACATCCTGTCCGATGTATCCGACGCAGTAGGGACGCCGAAATCCGAACTCATAAATCGTCTTTTCGGCGAATAGACCACTTCGACAGCAGGGCAGCAACATTGTGGATTAAGCGGCTTTCCGCATTGGTTGCCCCAGGATGATACATGCAACACAAACATTGGATCTCCGAAATGCGTTCTTTGGAAGAATTAGGACCTTAATCGATGAAGACGAACTTCTGCATCAACAATGGACGCATTCACGGATCAACATGCCAAGGCGAGATTATATCCGGTCCTTCCCCGGCAGAATCGACCGGATTTTCGGAACCCTGAAACTTGCGTTCCTTCATTTCGCCCTGCGCCCGAACGGAAAAGAATTCATATCAGTCGATCCCAATGGAGCGGAGGCCGATATTCTTGATGTGTTCTGCGGCATGGATTCCGATCTTGTCTGCTTCGGCCGTCTCCACAATCGTGTGACGGACACGGAATATCGAGGCAGGCACTTCCTGAATCCGGGCGCTGCCCAATCCCGATTAGCCGTAGGAAGGATACTTTGAAATGACAAAAAGAATCGCGGTGATCGGCGCCGGCAATATGGCTCGAGTACGAAGCCGGGCACTTCTGGCAACCGGGAAGGCGGTCATCTGCGGTGTCGCGGCCCGGACTGGTTCGTCGGCGCAGAAGTTCGCCCAAGAGATCGAGTGTGAGGCATGTTTCGATGACTTCCGGGACCTTGCGAGGACGTCACCGGAAGCCGTTCTGGTCGAAGTTCCCCATGACGCACAGGACAGGATCGTTCTGTGGGCTCTGGACCAGGGGTGGCACGTCTTGATCGGCGGATGTCTTGCATCTTCTGTTTGCGCGGCCGAAGAGATCAGGCGCATCGCGGTGAAGGATGGATTAGTTGTGGAGGCGGGCTACGAGGCGCGTTACAGCGCGACGTGGGAAGCCGTAAAGCGACGGGTGACGGACGGCAGCCTGGGGAAGACCGTAGTCGTCCGCAGTGTCGCACTATGGGATGGTGACCCTACGAGTTGGTACTACCAAGAACAGGCGTCCGGTGGAATGCCGTTGACTCACATGACCTACTGCTTCATCAACCCGATACGCTGGATTCTCGGGAACCCTTTATGCGTCTCCGCTTTTGCCAACCGCATCAAACACACCGGCAAGGGTCTGATTGAGCAAGAAACCTGTGTGGCGAATCTGCAATTGGATAATAACGTAATCTGCAGCATGACCGCCGGCTTCATCAAGCCCGGGGATGTTCCCGGATGGTCCGTTCTGTTCCTGGGGACAGAGGGCGCGGTGGAGATCTTTCCCGAGGATAACACCATCACTGTTTACCGCGACGGTGGCGCGGAAACAAAAGACTTCTCTGCGGAGCGAGATGCTTTTGAATGCCAAGCCTCGGTCTTCCTTGAAGCCATCGACGGCCGGGATAAATGCCGCAACACTCCCGGTGAGACTCTGGGTGACGTCCGCGTGGCACTAGCAATCGAAGCTTCGTGTCGGCAACGAGCCACGAAATGGATCGATTGTAAACTCGACGACGGCCAATCGCCGGTTGAACCGGCAGTAAAGAGATAATGGGTATCTACGTCGCGCACAAGGTGACGCCGGGACGTCCCTTGGGAGATGCGTTGCACCTCGTCGTGACACGCCGTCACCGATGCGAATACCGGTCGCGTGGACCCGTCGATATCCGGCAAACGCCGACAAGTTAGATCACATCAGACGGATCAATACACTGTTGAGATTATTCGTTCCGGCCCTCGTGACGCCTCTCGAATCGCTTGGAGAAGACGACCATTGAGCACGAAATCGTAGAACAGCAACGGTACGGAAGTCGGCTGCTGCGTTCGGCCGTCGCCCAACAAGGCAATCCGGCCGACGATACGTCGCATCACCGCCGGTCGCCGAAATGCGGGACGTTCCGATCCGTTGGTACTCCGGCGTCGACAACGAGACTGTCTGAACCGTGGTCGTGAAGGAGCTACCGCCGTTAAAGGTCGCGGCGGAGAAGCTTCCGGCCTCAAAGAGGGCTCGGTAGGCCACCGATTCCGGATCGCAGCATGCGGGAACCGCCTCCGTCTGCGTCGTCTCCGGTACAGCGACAGGGGAGGTCCCCGGCCCGCATGAGGAGCCATGGCCGCGCGTGTGCCTCGGCGATCCCTGCGTATCGGAGGCCTCCTCCACTTGTTTCTGAAGGATACGCCGGCGAGAGGGTCTATTGTCCGGATCGGTTACCGTCCTGTGCCTCGCGTTGCGTGCTGACGGGAAAGCCGACAGCGGGATCAACGTGACGCCGAACGGGCAGGTGCGGGAGCGGAGAATTTGGATTCTGCGGCGCAGGCCATCCCGCGCGTTGCGCGCCGATTAACGGCGGTCACCGTCCGCTGAGGTCGACCGCCTTCTCGCGGAACACCGTGACACTCCGGCCTTCGTTGCGAACCTCGCTGTAGACTCGCCGCTCGTTTCTGCTTTCGTTGGGGGCTGCGGAACGTGACTTTGGTTATGCTTGCTGCAACTTAAGTTTCAATTGTTCCGCCGG
>JAJRYZ010000207.1 GCA_024275515.1 Spirochaetota bacterium | reverse complement strand
GGTTCTCGTGAACAGCGAGTAGGCAATGGAGTAGATGATAACCCAGGAGAAGAAATGCGGTATGTACAACACCGTCTGGCTGACTCGTTTCAGTCCGCCGATGTGGAGGTCGTACAGGAAAATCGACAGGACGATGGGCGGGAAAAAGCCGAAGGACAGACGCAACACGCTGATATAAACGGTGTTTCGTATGACCCTGCCGATATCTCTGATGGCGAAAAGCTCCTTGAAGTTTCCCAGTCCTATCCACTCGCTGCCGAATACTCCCTTCGATATCTTGTAGTCCTTGAAGGCGATGACCGCCTGCAAAAAAATCGGATAGTAACGGTAAACGAGCAGGTAGACCACGGGGATAACGAGAAGAAGGTAGACGCCGGCGTACTTGTGAAGCCGCGTTTTCGTGCGCGCGGCATCCGTTCCGAAGAGCCGGCGGCGGAGCGTTTTCCGCGCGAGAATTTCGACGCTCGGTATTTCCGCTAATGCGTGTTCCGCGCCCGGTGGCCTCTTGATGTCGGATACGAGCTTCGCCATCGAAATACGTTCGCCTCTTGTTTTGCTGCTTCGATCTTGGTTCATGTCCGGTGGAAAGACAAATGACACATGTCCCGGTATGCCGACGGAATTAGGTGACAATTGTCATAGTCCGCCGGGCGCGGGCTATGACGGAGAGCATCGTCTCCGCTTCAATAGGCGTCTCGATGCGCCACCGCGACGCGCCGTACCGAGAACACGCGGGAATGGATCAGGTCGTGCCGGCCGCCGTGACCAACCGGTGGGCGCCGCTCGCCGTCACGTTCCATGCTCGGTGCGGGTCGCTCCGGGAATGATCTCCTGGATCAGCTCGAATCGGTCTCTGACGTCGAAAGCGAAGTAGATCTTGCTCACGTAGTTCCGAACACTATGGTCCGATATGTTCAGCAACTCTCCTATCTGTCGGTTACTCTTCGACGCGAGCATGAGCTTCAGCACTTCCCGCTCCCGCCGTGTGAGACTCCGCACGATAATCTCATAGTCGCTCAAATGTTGCTTTCCCGACAGGACTCGGGAGCGAACGCTCTCATCGATGAGTATCTGCCCCGCCATGACCGCGCGAATGGAACTCAGAAGGGCATTCGGACGGATGCTCTTCATAAGGTAGCCCGCGGCCCCGAGTTCCAGGGCCCGGCGAACGTATTCATCGTCATCGAAGGTCGTCAACATAATAATCCGGATATCAGGATGAAGAAGACGAAACGATCGGGTAGCCTCTACGCCGTCCATCACGGGCATTCGAACATCCATGAGGACGATGTCGAACGGCTCACGCTCTGCAAAATTCAGTGCTTCCCGCCCATCGGCGACGGTGCCGACGACCCGCATATCTTGAGCCAGGTTCTCGATGATATATCGGAGCCCCTCCGCGAAGAGCCCGTGGTCGTCAGCGATCAGAAGTCGCGTCTTGGATTCCCTGGTATTTTCCATTCTTTGTTACCGACAGCACGATTTTGAACCCGTTTTGGACTTTAGGAATGCGGATGGACCCGCCAACTTGCCTCGCACGCTCTCGCATGCTCCTGATACCGATGTCTTCCTCGAACAACGAAGCGCCGACTCCGTCGTCTTCGACGGTGACGTCGATCATCTCGCCGTTCATCCAGAAAAAGATGGTCACATGGGCGGCTTTGCCGTGTCTAAAGGCATTGATCATGGCTTCCTGCACAAAATGGTACACGACCTCTCTGTACGGCTCCAAGTCGGCAAAGTCCACATTGCCGTATTCGTAAACGACCTCGACACCGGTCGAAAAGGCGAACACCTTCTTCAGCTTCAGAAGGAGATTGAGCAGATCCAGACTCTCCTCTTCATCCGCCCTGAGATTCCGCAATACTCTGCGAATCTCGGAAAGCGCTTCCTCGGTATTGAGCCTCAGCGCCTCGACATACTCGGGAATTCGCGCCGGCTCCGTGGCGGCCATGACCTTCACCGCTTCCATCAAGGTGATATTGGTCGTCAAAGTGTACCCCACGAGATCGTGAATCTCGCCGGTGAGTCGTCTTCGTTCCCGCGCACGGGACACTTGTTCCATTGAAGCGGCCAGACTCAGACTGGAAATATTGGCCTCGGTCAGCTTGACGACATTCGATGCAAGACGCTCGCTCGTGTGTTGTTGTCTGACGAGCTCGACGCGACTCTTGCTCAGCAGGGAGCCCATCAGCGCGAGGATGATGCCGCTAAAGCCGGTGGTCAAACCTACGGAATACGCCTGCGACACGTCGGCGAGCTCGGCGGGTACCGACGCTGCAAATGCGATACTCAATCCCGTAACGAACATGAGGCAAATCGCCAGGTTCAACGGGTAGAGCTCGTACAACACTATCGAAAGAACTCCGATCGTCACGATCACGCTGTAGGAAGAAAAGAAGCGCCAGAAGAAGAGCACGTAGATCGCTGCGCACAGGAAGAAGACGAACAGACATGTACGATACGCGGGAGTGTGGGATGCGAGATACATGGCCACGAGGCAGCATGCCATTGCAACACTGATAAGAATATGGAACCCCGCGTCGAATGGGTCCGCGATCGAGTAGGCCGGCACGAAGTATGGAGCGGTAACCACGAAAACGCTCCCAATGACGCACAAGCCCAGAAAGGCCGTACTCAAAGGAGAGTGGTATGCCCGGCGGGACGCCACCTTGGTGGACACCCATCTCATGAAGTCCGGATAGATTGAGCGATGCATCTAGCTTACTCAGTGTACGTGGTTTTGAGCCGGATCACAACTCTCCGTGCAAGCGCGCCGCTACCCACGTAAGCGGGCCGGCGCCACGCCGGCTTTCGTAACGGCGCGCGGACGGCTACCATGGAACATCCGAAAGGAGGCGCGTATGAGAGGCGGACTTCCAAACATAGTTTTTTTCCTCGCCGACGACATGGGTTACGGAGACGTCTCGTGCTTCAATCCCGCAGGCAGAATCAAGACTCCTCATTTCGATCGCCTCGCGCAGGGGGGAATGAGATTCACCGATGCACACTCCAGCTCGGCGGTCTGTTCGCCGTCGCGCTACGGTGTGCTCACCGGGCGGTACAACTGGCGAAGCACGCTCCAGAGCGGCATCGTGGGGCCGTACGGCGACCCGCTCATCGCTCCCGACCGGACGACGGTGCCGGGATTCCTCAAGCGGCACGGGTACTACAGCGGGTGCATCGGAAAATGGCATCTCGGCATGGGGTGGGATTTCGAGAAGGACGCTTCCTTTCGTCCGGAGGGGACCCCGGGAAAAGATCTTGTGGCGACCGGGGCCGACCGGGCCGCGTGGCAAGACGCCTTTACGCGCCCCACCACCGGCGGCCCCACGACCCGCGGTTTCGACGAGTACTTCGGCGTCGACGTACCGAACTGGCCGCCGTACTGCTATATCGAGAACGACCGCACCGTCGGCGTCCCTTCCGAGTACCTTCCCGACAGGCTTCTCGGGAACAATCTCGCGAGTATCGCCGGTCCGGCGATGCCGTACTGGCACTTCGAACAGCTGCTCCCCGAGTGGGCCAAACGGGCCGATCGGTTTATCGAGGCACGGGCACGCAACGACGAACCCTTCTTTCTGTATCTGCCGATGACCTCGCCTCATACGCCTCTTTCGGTCAACAAGCCGTGGATCGGAAAAAGCGGTCTCGACAACCTCTACGCCGACCTGGTGCTCGAAACCGACGACGTGTTCGGTCGGATCCTCGACTCGCTCGCCCGACACGGGGTCGCGGATAACACGCTCGTGATGGTCACGAGCGACAACGGATGCGCCCCGTATATAGGAGTAGATCGACTCGAGGCCCGGGGACATCGTCCGAGCGCGCATCTGCGCGGCTACAAGTCCGACGTGTGGGACGGAGGACACCGTATGCCGTTCATCGCCCGCCGGCCCGGCGTGATAGAACCGGGGTCGGTGTGCGACGAGCTGGTATGTCTTACGGATCTGCTTGCGACATGCGCCGAGATCGTCGGCGACCCGCTTTCCGACGACGAAGGGGAGGACAGCGTCAGTATGATGCCGCTGTTCGGGGGCTCGGCGACGCCGATCCGCTCGCACCTCGTTAACCACTCGGTCCAGGTAAAGTTCGCGATACGCGACCGAAGGTGGAAGCTCGTACTCTGCCCCGGTTCGGGCGGATGGACGAAACCCGACGCCGAAGCCGCCGCCGAAGGGCTTCCCCCCGTTCAACTCTACGACATGGAGTCGGACCCCGGAGAACGGAACAACCTGCATCGCGAGAGACCCGATCGGGTGAAGGAACTGGTTGCGACGCTCGAAAAGCTTGTTCACGACGGGAGAAGCACCCCGGGAGCGAAACGAACGAACGACGCCGACGTCGATATCTGGAAGCTCGGCGCCGGCGGCGGGACGACTCCCGACTTTCTCGACGACTATTGAATACCGCTCGGGCCGCGGCTTCGCCGCCGCATCGGTTATGATAGAATGGCGTGCCGTTGCGTCTTTCATATCGCCGCATCGGTCGTGATCGAACGGCGCATCGTTGTACCGTCGGAGGTGTGGGAGCGTGCAGGCGTTTTTCGCGTTTCTCCCGATACTACTCGTTGTCGTCCTCATGGCCGCACTCAATATCGGTTCGAAGAAAGCGTTGCCGGCCGGACTCGCCGCGGCCGTCGCGATCGGCCTCACCTACTGGGGCATGACGCCGCAGGACGTCTTCGGCTTCGCGATCTACGGCGTGTTCCGTTCGATCGACATCATACTCATCATTTTCGGCGCAATTCTGATCCTTAACACCTTAAGCGAGTCGGGCGCGATGAGTGTAATCAGCGACGGTTTCAAGTCCATATCGGACGACAGGCGCGTGCAGGTCGTGATCATCGCCTGGATGTTCGGCGCCTTCGTCGAGGGAACCGCTGGGTTCGGCGCCCCGGCCGCGTTGGCGGCGCCGCTTCTGGTCGGTCTCGGTTTTCCTCCGCTTGCCGCGGCGGTGGTCGCCCTGATCGCCAACTCCACTCCGGTCGCTTTCGGCGCGGTCGGAGTTCCGTTCCTGGCCGCTCTCGACACCGTCGCTCCCGCGCTTTCGGAGGCGGGTATCGACGCAGGGGCATTCGAGGCGGGTCTTGCTTTCTATACGGCGCTTATTCACGCGATTATCGGGACGTTCGTCCCGTTGTTGGCGATTCTCCTCATGGCCCGATTCTACGGAAGCGAACGAACGTTCCGGGCGGCTTTTCGCGACACCGCCGGCGCGGCGCCGTTCGCCGTGCTGGGCGGTCTCGCTTTCACCGTCCCCTTTTTCGTCTCGGCTCAGCTTCTCTCCCCCGAGCTTCCCTCGATTCTCGGCGGTCTCATCGGTCTCGGAGTTCTCATCGTCGCGGCGCGTTTTCGCGTGCTGACGCCGCGAAATCGGTGGGACTTTCCGCCCTCTTCGCAAAAGCGCCCGACGCCCCGCGGTGCGGACCCGATCGGAACGTCCGGCGCCGGGAACGATTCGGCCGGAGCAATGAGCCTCGCGCTCGCCTGGGCGCCGTATCTGCTCATTGCTCTTATTCTGGTGGTAATCAGGATACCCGAGTTCGGGCTCAAGTCTCTGCTCGCCCGGCCGGTAATCAGATTCCCCGACCTCTTCGCGACCGGACTCGTCTATCGGCTCAGATGGGCCTATCTGCCCGGAGTCGTTCCTTTCGCGCTCGTCGCGCTCTTGACGCCTATCCTTCACCGGACGCCGGCGAATCGGGTCGCTCGCGCATGGACCGCGTCCGCCCGTCAGGTCGGCGGGGCGGCACTGGCGCTCGCCGCCGGGATCGCGATGGTACAGCTGATGGTCAATTCGGGGTCGAACTCTTTCGGCCGTCCGTCGATGCTTACGGCGATGGCCGGCGCGATGGCCGCTCTAGCCGGGCGGGGTTTCGTTATGGTGGCGCCGTTTATCGGCATCCTCGGCTCGTTCATGTCCGGATCCAACACCGTTTCGAATATCCTGTTCAGCTCGCTCCAGTTCGAAACGGCGACGCTTCTCGGCTTGTCGCAGGTGGTTATCGTGTCGCTTCAGGTGGTCGGCGGCGGAGTGGGCAACATGATCTGTATCAACAACATCGTCGCGGTGGCGGCGACCGTCGGTGTGGTGGGCATGGAAGGAAAGATCATCCGGCGAAACGCGCTTCCGACGGCGGTGTACGGCCTGGCGGCGGCGATCATCGGATGGATCATCATCGTGATGTGATCGCCGCCGACGCGGTCACATCACGGAAACGACGTTCGAAAAGTCGTGCTTCACTCCCGATGCGTCGAGGATCTGCGATATCTGTCCACGATGGTGCGTCTGGTGATTGAACAGCTGAATCAACTGTTGCCACAGGGCGCGATTCAGAGTCTCTCCCCGGGGATTCGTACGAACGACCACCTCGCGAAGCCGCTCGTCGGAAAGCTCGTCGGTAAACGCAAGATAGACGCGATCGACTCGACGCCGTCGCTCGACAAAGCTCGCGTAATCCGAAATCAGGAGTTTTCCCGGAGACGGAGGTCGAAAATCGAGCGCACCGTCGGCAAGCGCATCGAAGCGCGGCTGCATCGAGCGGAACTGGTTGAGCCAGCCGAGATCGGCGATCATCACGTGGTTGAGAAGCCCGAGTATCGAGCCGAAGTACGACCCGGCCTCGCACGTCACGATCGTCTCCGGCGACCCTTCGAGACAGTCGAATAGTTTGTTATTGGCGTGCTCATTATAGCGCGCAAGCAGGACGAAAAGGTCCTTCATCGTTGTTCCTCCGTAGCGGCGTGACGCCGCCCGGCAGGCAGTATAGCAGAAACCGCGCGGTGTTTTACTCCCCCGATGATACCGCTATAATCGCCGCCATGGAATGGAAAGCAAGTCACATACTCGTCATAGACGCCGATTCTGCGAAGAGAATACGGCGAGAGATTCAGCAGGGCGCGCGATTCGAAGACCTCGCGCGTCGTTACTCCACCTGCCCCGGCAAGTCGTCCGGCGGCGATCTCGGCTGGTTCGGCGAGGGAAAGATGGTCAAAGAGTTCGAGAACGCGTGCCGAAGGCTCGGCGTCGGGTCGATATCGAGCAATTCGAAATCTGGCCCGCCGGATTTCGAATTGCCGCTCAAAGCCACTGAAAACCCGCCATTTTCGTGGCGATTCGTCGGTTCTTCCGGCAAAACGCCAGAAAATGTTGAAGCGACCGATGCACCGAGTGGCCATATTTCGAATTCCTGGTCGATATCCGATCCGGTCCGGACGCAGTTCGGATATCACATCATCAAGGTAACCGGGAAAGATAGGCGATAAGCGTGAGCGATATTCGACGACTGTCCCGGTACCGGTGGAACTGGTCGCGCTCCGTATCGCCCGCGGCCGAATGGGCAAGAGGAGAGACGGCCCGAATTGTCGGCCGGCTCACCGGCGTCGGACGCGTCGACGGGAACGACGGCGGTAGGTCGATAATCGTCGGAACCGACGCGCTTCGCCGATACGTCGCCGACCCGCACGGTCGCGCCGCTGCGCTTGATTCGCTCCTGGGCGAAGTCGAATCGCTTTCTGACGAATCGTATCTGATCGAAACGATCGGGCCGAACGCGGCGACGGTCGTCGTGGCGGGCGGGTCGGACGCGGCGACCTGTTGGGGTTGCTTCGATCTCCTGGAAAGGCTCGGATGCACCTTCCGAATAAGCGGAGACATCGTTCCCGAGCGGACCGACCCCGTAATCCCCGATCTGTCGGTTCGTCGCTCGCCGTCACACGCGGTGCGGGGCGTTTGGTTCTCCTATTGCTTCGCCACGAACTCGATTTTGAGTCTGTGCGACTATCAAAACCTCTTCGGGCAGATGGTCAAGCTCAAGCTCAACCGATTCCTCACCTACCACTTCGAAAACGAACCGTTCGTCGATTTCTCGTTCCGCGGCGAACGCAAAGTCGTCGGCGACGTCTCGCACCCGACGTCGGGTTACATCTCTTACGGTCGTCATTTTTCAGGTTCGTATCTGACCACGGACATCCCGATCGGAGCCGAGCTTTTCGGACGCGAACGGGTCGCGCCGCTCGAGCTGCAACACGTCTCCTCGTCGGCCGAAGCGCTCGATGAGGGTGTTCGATTCCTGCGGTCGATTCACCGACTTGCCCGGAAGTATGGAATCGCGCCGTGGATATCGATCATTCCGGCTTTCGTTCCGATGAACTTCACCAAATATACCCGTCGTATGCCCCGGCCGCACATGCACTGGTCGGGTCTGGTGAGTTTTACCGATCCGGCACTCGATGAAATGAATCGAAACCGGATCGAGAGCATCGTCGCCGACTTTCCCGAAATCGAAGGGCTCTACCTTGGGATTCCCGAAGGGTACTACGAAGATCCCTACCCGGAGAGCGCCGCCGTGCTCGATCGCGAACGCCCACGATACGCGGAGGCGCTGGCTATTCACAAAAGACTCTGGGGCGCGTACTGGAACAACGACGCCACGCTGCTCGAAGCGCACATCGACCGCGACATCGGATTCGTTGAAATCCTCAAACGGTCGATCGACATCGCCCGCACCGTGGCGCCGGAGTTCAAGTTGGGAGTAATGACCGTCTGCAAGGCCTATCTGCTGACGGTGCTTCACGAAGACCTTCCCAAAGACGTCGCGTTCGTCGACATCGAGTCGCGCTCGTTATGGACCGTCGACGGCGCTCCGCTTCATCTGTTCGACCGGATGAAAGGTCGCGAATGTGCGATTATCCCACGAGCCGTCGACGACGGGTCGATGGCGGGACTTCAATTCAACCTCGAATTGTACGACCTCGATCGGTTTCTCGCTTCTCCCGATGAACACGGGACCGACGGTCTGGTCATTCAAACGACGCACATCCGCGGGAACGAGCACAATGTGGG
>JAJRYZ010000206.1 GCA_024275515.1 Spirochaetota bacterium | reverse complement strand
TGTTTTTCCCGAGTCGGAGCAGGAAATTTCGGGCGCCGAAGACTCCGCGCCGACGGCGGAGTCGACCGCGCCGGCGGCGGCGGCGGCGGATGAGACCGCAGACCGGGAGCTTTCTTTCGACGAAATCCCCGACGATATGTTCGCCTTCGAGTCGCCCGGGGACGAATCGGTGGCATCGACCGAGACCGACGAGGGCGCCGATACATTGTCGCCGGAAGAGTTTTCGTTGGATTCGTTTCCCGCGACCGGCGGTGAAGAGCCCGTCGAGGAGGAGTTCGAAGGCTTTGACGTTCCCGAGGCGCCGGAGTTCGAAGAGAGCGCCGGCGGCGAGGAGTTCAGCGTTCCCGACGAGTTCGCCGTCGACGACGAAGAGGTCCCCGCGGAGATCGAAGGCGTTGGGGAAGCGGACGAGTTCGATCTATCCGATTTCGGCATCGACGAAGGCGAAACGGACGGAGTCGAGGAGGAAGCGCCTCCCGACGAGGCGGTCCCCGAGGAGTTCGCCTTCGACGATGAGTTCGATTCATTCTCGTTCCCCGAGGACACGACGCAGCCGACGGAGGAGGAGGAGGAGGACGTCTCCCTCGACGATTTCGAAGGCGAGCCCGACGATGAGGATTTCGATCTCGACGACTTTTCCCTCGGCGAGATCGGAGACGAGTTCGGTATTTCCGAAAACGAAGCCGAAGAGCTGCCGAGCGAAGAAGAGCTCAACCCGGCGCTCGCCGTAAGCGAGGTACTGCCCGGCGCCGAGGAGGTGCTCAATCTCACCGACGAACAGTTTGCAGGACTTCAGGAAACGCTCGACACATTACCGCGCAACCTTCGGTTGATCGTCGAGGAGCTCATCGGCGAACAGCAAATCGGTGGGGCGGATCTGCGCAAGCTCGTCGACGCGCTGGTGCGCGGGCGGTCTCCGCGCGATATTGCGACGATCGCCGGATCGATCACCGGTGAGAAGATCGTCATCCCGTCGCAGTATGAAAAACGAACCGGCCTCGAGTTCGAGAAGGAACGCGGCACTTTCGCCTATATCTTCAAGCACAACATTCTTCCGGTGCTTCGCGTCGCCGGATTGGCCGTCGCCGTGCTCGCCGCCGTGGCCTATGTCGGTCATCGGCTCGTGTATCGGCCGATTCGCGCCGCTTCGTTCTATCGGCGCGGCTACGACAAGCTGGAATCGGGGAGCTACCTCTCGGCGAACGAAGATTTCGATCGGGGAGTCGAACTGCGGGTACGCAGACCGTGGTTCTACCGGTACGCGGACGGATTTCGGGAACGGCGTCGCGAAGATCTCGCGGCCGACAAGTACGAGCAGCTGCTTTCGATGTTTCCGCAGGACAAAAAAGGGCTCATCGACTATGCAGACCTGGAAACCTACGAGCGTGCCCGCTACGAGCACGCCGAGGAACTGCTGGATCGCGTCCTCGATACCCGGGAGTACGACTACGACGCGTTGCTCCTGCTCGGCGACACCTATATGGAATGGGCCGCAGAAGAGCCTGAAAAATACGAAAATGCGCGATTCGCCTATGCAACGTTGCTTGAACAGTACGGGAACCGTGACGAGGTCATGTTCCGCATGCTGCGATATTTTATCCGCACGGACAATCCGGCCGAAGTCCGGAGGCTCAAAGAGTACTTTCAAGCGCTCGACGACGTTGCCGTCGACCCGGCGATCTACGCGGAGCTCGGCGGCTATTTGATCGACCGCGACGAGCTGGAGGACGCGAAACCGGTTCTGTTTCGGGCGCTTCAGACGGACGAAAACATCGCTACGATCCATTATCAGCTCGCCAGGTATTTCAGAAAGGTCGACGACATCGTCGAGGAAGACAAGGCCCTGACCAACACGCTGAATTTGCTTCGCAGGGACGACTTGCTCACGGTTACCGAAGAACGGATGCTTATCGATACTATCGCTCGTCGAGGCGAGGTCGACTATCGACGGGAGCAGTATCTCGATGCGCAGAGCAACTTTATCGAAGCCCTCGACCTCTACGAATAGGCTCTCGATCGCGGCAGGCTGACCCCCGACCCGATGTTCGGCCGTATCTACGCCGCTCTGGGCGATGTTTTTTACTATGTGGCGGGGCAGAGCGAGCCGGCGCTGGTCAACTATCTTGAGGCCGAACGAAACGAGTACGTCACTCCTTCGGTTCGCTACAAAATCGGGAACATCAGATATCGCAACGGAGATTACAACGCCGCGTTGATAAAGTTCTATCAAGCGGCCGGAGACTATTCGGCCAACCCGAACCTGATGTACGCAACGGCGAATACGCTCTATCGGTTGGACGATTTGTCCGCCGCGCACGGATATTACCTGCATCTTCTCGACGTACTTGAGACCAAGCGGCGCAACATCCCCGTGCTTAGGCCCGAAGAACGCACCGATCACCGGGCGCTCCTTGAGAATCTCATGCGCGCCTACAACAACGTCGGCGCGACTCTCTACCGGTTGTCACTTACCAGCGGCGAGACGGCGAAACGCTCTCGGGGGCTCGCTTATCTGACAAGATCGTCGGAGTATTTCGATCGTTTGACGAGAGACCGCGAGACCCTGGTGCGGACCGAATCGAAGAACCTCTCCTATCTCAACATGCGCGCGATTCTTTATCCCACCGTGGACTTCGAAGTCGAGATTTACAGTTCGATCCCCCGGGATATGAAAGAACTCGAGTTCTAGGCGACGCGCCGATTCGCCGGGTCCGGGTTAACGACCGACATCGACCATCCAACCGTGAAGGTCCGGCTCGGCGCCGTACTGGATGCCTTTTAGTTTGTGCAGCAGTGTTCGCGTCACCTCGCCCATCTCACCGCCGTTATAGACTACCGTCTTCCCGTCATGAGTAATCGATTCGATGAAAGCGATTCCCGCGGCGGTACCCGTGACGAACACCTCCGTCGCGTCGCTCAGCGCCTCGTCGATGGCGATCCGGCGTTCTTCGGTCGGAATACCGAGGTCGGCGGCCAGAGTCAAAACGCTCTTTCGGGTGATGCCCGGAAGAATCGTATCCTGGAGATCGGGAGTCGCCAAGACGCCGCTCTTGAGCCGGAAAAAGATGTTGCACGACGAGCCCTCTTCGATGAATCGGTGCTCGACCGCGTCGAGGAAGACGGCTTCCATATAACCTGATGCTTCGGCTTCCTTCTTGGCGAGAATCGGAGTCACGTAGTTGGCGTTGCATTTGATCCATCCGGTCCCGCCCGGAACCGCGCGGATTCTTCCGGTAGTAATCGCAGAGCTCGATCCCGGACGAAAATAGGAACCGACGGGAGTGGTGACGGTAACGACCCACGGCTCGTGGCTCAGGCCCAGGCCGATGGCCGGCTCGGAGTAGCTGAACGGTCGAACGTATACCGCGTGGCCGGTTACGAAGCCGTCGTCCTTCCACGCGCGGTCGTACGCCGGAGCGAATCCGATTCCGCGGTTCTTCGCCACCAGCGTGCGTATCGACTCGACAAACATCGATTCCGGATAGCTCGGCATCTTCAGCCCTTCCATCGATCGGCGAAATCGTTTCGCGTTTTCGTCGGGGCGGAAGAGTTTGAGCGAGCCGTCCGGCTGAGGGAATGCTTTCAGCCCTTCGAAGCAGCCCAGCCCGTACTGGCTGGTATAGTTGACCAGCGGCAACTCCGGGAATGAGTTGCGTCGAGCTCTCAGCTTCTCAAGCTCAACGGGAGGCAGAGTCGATTCTTCGGAGGGCCCAAGAT
>JAJRYZ010000205.1 GCA_024275515.1 Spirochaetota bacterium | reverse complement strand
GTCGGGCGGGTCCTCGGGAGGTCGCCGCGCATCGTGCACGTTCCGTCGGAAACGATCGCACGGCTTGCGCCTCGGTTCGGACCCGGGCTTGTCGGCGACAAGATGCACAGCGTCGTTTTCGATAATTCGAAAATCAAACGGTTCGTCCCGGACTTCACGACGCGCGTCCCTTTCCATCGCGGCATCGAACGGAGCGTCGCCTGGCTCACGGCCGATCCGGCAAGGCAAACAATCGACGAAGAAACCGAGCGTATTCTGGATATGATCATCGCCCGATACGACTCGTAGCCCCGGCGGCGCCTCGATCCGAAAGACGGCGTGCCGGATCGAATAAGGGAACCGACGACCGCAGCCGTCGGCTATCGTCGACCGCCGCGTCCGAAAACGATAACCATGTGAGCCACCGACAGAGCGACTGCAAGCGGCCAGCCCTGTTCGAGAAAAAGATAGGCCCCACCGCCGCGATGCAGCGCGATCAGGCCGACGCCGGTCGCCCCGAGCAGAATCGCCGGAGCAAACGGCCACGACACGAAATCTCGCCCGCCTACCCAGACGAGCGGCGGCACGAGAGCGAGACCGGAGGCGATCGAGGCGAGGAAGATCCCCACGAGCGCTCCGTCGTCGAAGCGTTCGGTCGAGCCGGAAACGATGACGAGCGCAACGCCGGCGCCGACGAGAATCATTCCCGGCAGAAACATCCCGGGAAGTTTCGAAACGCCGCCGGCTGCGCAGATGATCATGCCCGCGGCAAGCGGGATGAATCTGAAGGCGGCGCCGCTTCCCCCGGAGACGGGCATGATGAGCAAGACACCGGCGACGACGAGCGCGGCGCCGGTCAAAAAAACCGTGCGCCGGCTACCGGCCACGTCCGTTTTCCCGCTCACGGGGATAGCGGTACTCCCGGCCGTCGCTCCCCGCGATCACGTAGGATGCGCCGTCGTTTCGAAGTGCCGCGTGCCCGTCGAGCGCGATCTTTCCCCCGCCGCCGGGCGCGTCGAGCGCGTAAACGGGCAACGCGAGCGTCGACACTCGCGACCGAAGCGCCCGGTAGATCGCCAGGCCTCGTTCGAGAGGAACTCTGAAGTGTGAGGTACCCCGCGCCAGGTCCGCCTGAAACAGCTGATACGGTTGCACCCGAATCCGCAGCAGCTCTTCAAACAACCGGCCGAGCACGTCGACCGAATCGTTTATTCCGCGGAGCAGCACCGTCTGAACGACCACCGGGATCCCGGCGTCGACGAATCGCTCGAACGCTTCGCGCGTTTCCCCGGTCAGCTCGTCGGGGTGATTGACATGAACGACCAACCACGCGGGGATAGACGAACGGACCGCGTCTACCGTCGCGGTGTCGATCCTCGAAGGTGAAACACCCGGGACGCGGGTGCAGATGCGGATAATGACCCTCGGAATCCTCGTTCTGAGGGTGTTGAGAATCGACGACAGGACCGATGTCCTCAGCGCAAGCGGATCGCCCCCCGAGAGCAACAGCTCGTCGATCTCGGGCCGTCGCTCGAGGTAGGAGAGCGCGGCGGCGAGCTCGGTCTCGGAGATCGCGCCGCCCTTCCTTCCCGTCGAACCGCGGCGGAAACAGTATCTGCAGTGCGCGAGGCATTCGTCGGTGACGAGCAGAAGCGCGCGGTTTTCGTACTTCCGGACCAATCGCGGAGCAACCGTGCGATCGGCTTCGCCGAGCGGATCGTCAAGCTCATAGGGGAGCACGCGTCTTTCCTCCGCGGTGGCGCGGAACTGCCGGGCGACGGGACCCGTCGGGTCTTTCGCGATAAGCCGCATGAGATGCGGCGTCAGCCGTTCGGCGAAGGTGTCTCCGAGGAAACGGGGTGCGTCAGCGCACATGCGTCCGCAAATAATCGAGACACCTCCGTACGCCGTCGCGATAGTAGGATTCGCTCGGATACATCGAGATATGTTTAAGATGCATTTTGAGATTATACATGTGTACGCGAAGCAGGAAATCGGGGTCGAGCGTGTGGCGGGTCCGATAGATCTTAAAAAAATCCGGCGACGCCAACCCGAACATCATCATAAAGCTGAGCTCCCGCGCGTAGTCGGCAAAAAAGCCCGGAATATCGATAAAGCCGGAAACGCGCGGAGGGCGAGAATCGCGATCGATCATTACGTTGCCGGACCAGACGTCGTAGTGCGTCAACGTCGACTCGCCTCCGATATCGAGAGCCGAAGCGAAATCCCGACGCAGCTCCCTGATCTCATCGATAATCGTCGACTCAACGTGACGCTGAGAGACGGCGTCTTCGACCGCGGCGTCGAAGCGGGGCAACCAGAAATCACTCCACCTCGCGCATCGTTCGCAGGCGTCAAGCTCGACGCCTCCGAATCCGCGTCCGCGAGCTCGGTGCAGCTCGGTGACGTACTCGGCAATCTCGCCGGAGATTCGGTCCCGGTCGGTCGCGTTGAGAAACGCGTAGCAGTGATGCATCACCTCGCCGGGAACAAGCGTCATCGCCAGCACGCTTCCGGGGATAACCTCTTCGGACTCGTCGTACATCAACGGCTCGGGCACCGGCATGGCGGTGTGCTCGGCGAAGTAGGAAAGAACCCGGAACTCTCGCTTCAACCGTTGATCGCGACTCCGCGGAGATATCTTCAGCACGATCTCATTATCCCCGCGCGCACTCAGGCCGGCCGACGAACCGCTCCCGTCGGGTCGGACGTCCGGCACCACGGCGACGACCCGGTTCCAGCAGCCGCCGGTGAGAACACGATAGCCCGATACCCGAACGCGGACCCCGAGAGCGCGCGAAGCGAGCGTGCTTAGACTGTCGTTCGTCAGATGCGGATCGATACGTGAGTTGAGCAGTCGCTCCTGAACGTTCATTCCCTACGCATCGTAATGAAAAACGACCATTCCGTGACAGGCAAGACGATCAACGACGACGGTCGTTCGTCCGTCGCACTCCTCGAAGTCGATCTCCGTTCCTTCAGGCTCGACGGTGACGCGTCGTATCGTTTCAGGCGTCGAAACCGAGAGATTCACCTCCGCAAGCTCCGGAAGATCCTCGATGACTTCGACCGGAATCGAGTCCCGTACATATCCGGCCGGAGACAACGTCACGCGTCCGCCGCGGCCGGCGGGCGTGGCGTAGAGCAGATGACAGACGTACCGGCGCCGATCGACCTGTCTGGTCAACGTCACTCGCCCGGCCGAGGGCAGATCGGTCTCGACGGTCGGGGAGAGAAGCGCCCGCACGGCCCGCGCCGCGTAGTCGCGGTACGCCGACGCGCCCATGGCGGCATAGATCGAAAAGACCGGATGCGCCAGGTAGACGATCGATTCTTTCCGGACGCCGGCCGAATAGGGCGACGGGTCGGGTTTGGGAGGCGCGTGTTGATGGCTGCAGAAATGATCGAAGGTCCTGTTGAAATATGGATCGAATATCTTGCCGAGGGACTCCGACCCGTGCGCGACCCTTATCCGCTGCGACGGGAGATACATCACCAACGGGGAACGAAAGGTGTCGAGCGCGGTCGGCCCTTCCGGCGCAACGAAGTCGGGCTGATACGGACTTTCTCCTTCCCAGGTCGCCCCCACGTCGAAGAGAAAACCGTCGGAACCGATTCCGCTCTTTCCGGTAAGAAGAAGACTCGCCCCGGCTTTTTTTGCGGAAGCGATTCGCTCGGCGAGCCGCTCGTCTACAACGATATCGTCGGGGAGAATAATCAACCGATAGCCGTCCAGGTCCGCCTCGCCGTCGACGACGTCGAAGAGCAGGTGCTCCTCGAGCATCACCCGCGAGGCGCCGGTATCCGCCGGGTTGTCCCGCCGGGCGCCGGCGAGGCCCGAAGCGGCTGCGCCGCAGGCTTCGCTTGAAACGAGCGCGATGTCCGCAACCGTTTCGGCGTCGACGCACCACGGCTCTTTCGCCTCCACCTCGGAGTAGGCGGCGCCGATGAGCTTGTAGGTCGTCTCGTCCATGGCGCCCGAAGGATGGAGTTGGTCACCGACGCTGCATTTCGAGCCGTAGGCGAGCATCGCCGCGCACTCGTATCGGAGCGCGTTCGGGTGTTTGTAACCGCCGAACTCGCCCCACGTGGTATGGAACTTACCGGTCATCCCGAGTACGTCGAGTCCAAGCCCGCCGCAGTACTTCGCCGACACGGGAAAATGGTCGTATCCCCACCCGCCGGTGGGCAACGATTCGATTTCGAGGTGGCTGAAATAGCGAAGTATCTCTCGCTTCCCGCGCGTAATGTGTCCCGAGTTGTGGAATACCGGCATATCGGCTCGACGGCTGCGTGCGGCGTCGGTAGTCCGCCGGTAGTAGTCCGTGAGCACTTCATCGGCGTTCGTGCGCCGGTGGTCGGGATTCGTCGCGTCGCGGCCGTCGGCCGCCATTCGGTCGAGACACCTGCGGCAGCAGCAATCGCCCTGGTGGATGATGTCGAGAAAAACTCCGTCGCAGTCGGGAAACAGTTCGACGGTTTCGGCGATCAGATCGCAGAGGTAGTCGAGGTACGGCGTGTTGAAACAGAGCGTCTTGAAGCCGGGCTCCAACGGGCTGCTCGTCCAACCTCCGTAGGAGCCGCTTGAATCGATTTCGCGCCATTCCGGGTGCTCCTCGGCGACCCGGTTGTTTACCCCCGCGGTGATATACACCGGCACGTTGACGTCGATCTCCTTCGCTGCGTCGAACTGCGCGCGCAACAGATCGAAGGAAAGGTGCGGATGCATCTTTCCCACCCGTGTTTCGTTATAGCTCCACCCGTGGTGGCAGACGGCGAAACAGGTGATCGAGTCGACGTGCCCCGTCTTCAGCGCATTCTGAAAAGCCGCCGCGTCGAACCGAGCGCCCACGTCGGGAATCGCCGGAGAAGTGTGAAAGTCGAGATGAACCTGTCGATACCTGAGCCTATGCACCGTCGCCTCCTTGAGGACATCGCCACACGGATGTGTGGTACCTGTATACACCGGATCGCCCGGGTTCGGCACCCCGCGATCGACGGATCCGGATCGAGGCTTCGCCCTTTGCGCCTCGGGGTCGGTAACCGCCACAGAGTCGCTCTATTCGGAGACTGTGAGTTTCGCCGCGTGTTTGGCCCAATTCGCGTCGGCCTTCCTGATATACTTCTCCCGGTTGGCCGTCCAGTCCCGCTGCGACCGCGAGTTGTAGTTCAGATAGAGCGTTTCGTCGACGATCGCCCACAGATCGGGATCGATCGGTGCGAGAGCGTTTCTCGCCATAGCCCAGGCGCAGTATCCACCGTACGCCGGTGCGTATCGTTCGGGATTATCGGCGAATCGATCGCGATTCTCCGCGCTCGAAAAAAGCCACGTCGCGCTCTTCCAGCGATACGCGTAGTGTTCGCTTCCACGCACCGAACCCGCGTCGGGAGTAAGCGAAAAATAGGCGACCACGTCGACGCCTCCGGCGGCTATCCCTTCCCCGGTCACGTAGACCGCCTCTCCGGAGTCCTCGGGCGTTCCCACCGCGAACAGCGCGCCGGAGGCGAGACAAAAGGCCGAAGCGACCCACCATCCAAAACTGCCTCTTCTCATAGTGCGACAAAGATAACCCTACAGGCGGAACGAAGAGTGGTCGAGTACTCATGTCCGACCCTCTACCAGACGTCGTCGATCGTCCGGCGATCGGACTCCACCTCTTCGAACCAGCTTTCAAGACCGGCAAGCAGACGCGAGGCCCGTTCGGGCGCCTCCGTGTAGAGATCGTGCTCTTCGAGCGGATCGCGGGCTACGTTGTAGAGTTCCGGCTCTGGAATAGACGCGTCCGACAGGTCGCGCTCGGGTTCCGCGTCGTCGACGAGCCCCTGCACGATAAAATGCTCCGGCCCGTACATCGAGACCCAAAGCCACCTGATATCTTCCTCCGGTACGTACATGGCCTCGCGAATCGCGGGCCGGATGAGCTTCCAATCGCCGTCCCGTATCGCCGCGTTACTCTGCACGACCGGGGTGTAACGATTCCACTGCCAGCACCGCACCGGGTCTCCGTCGAGCGCGCGGCCGTCGAGAAGCGGCGCCACGCTGCGACCGTCTATCGGCAGGTTCGCCTCAGGGATCTCCAGACCGAGAAGATCGAGAAAAGTCGGATACCAGTCGCAAAAATGCACCATCTCATCGCGAGTCACCCCGGAGGGGGCACCGTCGGGCCATCGGAGGATCATCGGAACCCGGATCCCTCCTTCATACACCGTCCCTTTGGAACCGTGGAAATTGCAGTTGAATCGATCGGTACGCATCTCGCCGCGGCCGCCGAACTGCGGCCCGTTATCGCTTGAGAAGAAGAGGATCGTGTTATCGGTGATACCGGCCTCCTCCAACGCTTCGATGATCCGACCGACGCCCGCATCCATCCGATGGATCATCCCGTACAGGATCGCCACTCCCTCGTTGAAACGTCCGCGAAACGGGGCGATCTCCTCCTCGGGGGCCTGCAGGGGGGTGTGCGGCGCGTTGTAGGTGAGGTGCAGGAAAAAAGGGTCGTTGCGATGCCGGTGGATAAACTCGACCGCCTCGTCGGTCCATACATCGGTGAGGTATCGTCCGTTGGAAAACTCGACGGCGTCGTTTCGCTCGATCCGCCACCTGTAGTAGTCGTGCATCCCGCCTCGAAAACACACCGCCTCGTCGAACCCCCGATTGTTGGGGTGGTAGCGCATGTCGTATGCGCCGAGGTGCCACTTTCCTACCAGTCCCGTCGCGTAGCCCGCGTTTTTTAACACGTCTGCGAGTGTTCGCTCCCTGAGCGCGAGCCGTTCGAGACCGTGCCACTCGAGCGTATCGATGGAACCGGTACGATGAGGATAGCGACCGGTGAGAAAGGCGGCGCGCGAGGGGTTGCAGACCGGAGAGGCGGTGTAGCTCTGCGTAAAACAGACCGACTCGTCGATAAGCGAATCGAGAACCGGCGTCGTCGACCGCCCGCCGTTGAACCTGCTGAAATCGCCGTAGCCGAGGTCGTCGGCGAGAATCGCGATCAGATTGGGTGGTCTTCGTGACACGGGCGACGCCACCGCGAGTTACCTCACGACCCGCGCGCCGCCGCCGCCGACGACTTTTTCGACCTCGGCGAGAGCGGCCATCGACGTGTCGCCGGGGGTCGTCATCGCGAGCGCCCCGTGAGCGGCGCCGTAATCGACGGCCGTCTGCGGATCGCCGAACGTCATGAATCCGTAAATAAGGCCCGAGGCGAAGCTGTCGCCGCCTCCGACGCGGTCGTAGATGTCGAGCCCCTTGCGCATCGGCGCTTCGTGAATCTCGCCGCCGGCCCAACAGATCGCACCCCAGTCGTTAACGTTGGCGGTCTTGACGGTCCGCAGCGTGGTGGCGATGACCT
>JAJRYZ010000204.1 GCA_024275515.1 Spirochaetota bacterium | reverse complement strand
GGCGGCCAGGTCATGCTGAAATAATACACAGGAGCTGGAAGTGAAAACCAAAGCGGTCCGCATGTACGGCAAAATGGATCTTCGACTCGAGGAGTTCGAACTGCCGAGTATCGGCGACGATGAGATACTCGGCCACATCGTATCGGACAGCATCTGTCTCTCCTCTTATAAGGCCGCAAAGCAGGGGTCCGATCACAAGCGCGTTCCGGCGAGTATCGCGACGGAGCCGGTGATAATAGGTCACGAGTTCTGCGGCGAGATCGTCGAGGTCGGCGCGAAGTGGCGCGACGACTTTGCGCCGGGGCACAAGTTTTCCATCCAGCCGGCGCTCAACTACAAAGGGAGCCTCGACGCGCCCGGATACTCCTACCGATACCTCGGCGGCGACGCCACCTACGTCGTGATTCCCAACGAGGTTATGGAAATGGGGTGTCTTCTCGATTACGACGGGGAAGCGTACTATATGGGGTCGCTCTCCGAGCCGATGTCGTGCATCGTCGGGACGTTCAAGGCGATGTACCACACGACACCGGGAAGCTACGAACACAGCATGGGTATACGCGAAAACGGGAACATGGCGCTGCTTGCGGGCGCCGGTCCCATGGGGCTCGGAACGATCGATTTCGCGATTCACGCCGACCGACGCCCCGGGTTTCTCGTCGTGACCGACATTGACGAGGAGAGGCTCGATCGGCTCGCGTCGATATATACACCGGAGGAAGCGGCCTCCCACGGAGTGCGACTCGTTTACCTGAATACCGCCGAAATCGCCGACGTTCCCGCCCACCTGAGGTCTCTCACCGACGGGAAAGGATACGACGACGTGTTCGTATTCGCTCCCGTGCGGCCGGTCGTGGAAGAGGGAGACAAGATTCTCGGCCGCGACGGATGCCTCAATTTCTTTGCCGGCCCGACCGATTCGTCTTTTTCCGCCGAGTTTAACTTTTACAACGTCCACTACGCCTCAACGCATGTCGTCGGAACGAGCGGCGGGAACACCGAGGATATGGTCGACTCGCTTAAACTCATGGCCGCCGGACGCGTCAATCCGGTCGCCATGATCACGCATATCGGGGGACTTGACGCGGTCGTCGAAACGACCAAGCATCTTCCCGAAATCCCCGGCGGGAAAAAACTGATCTATACCAACGTCGAATTGGAGCTGACCGCGATAGAGGATTTCGCGTCGAAGGCCGACGAGGATCCGCTTTTCAAAGGGCTCGCCGACATCGTTGCGGAGAATAACGGACTGTGGAGTCTCGATGCCGAGCGATACCTTCTCGATCACGCGAAGAAGATTTAGCCGACGCCGGCAAAGTGTTTGAAACCGAGGGGGAGTGCACGATGGACAAAGTGGAACAGGCGTACGCGGTAGCGAAAGAACGATACGGAGAAGTCGGGGTCGACACGGACGCGGCGATGGAGTCGCTCCGGAGGCCTTCGCTGTCGATCCACTGTTGGCAGGGCGACGATGTCGCGGGGTTCGAGTCGCCCGACTCCGAGCTTTCGGGCGGGGGAATCCAGGTGACCGGAAACTACCCGGGGAAGGCCCGCAACGTCGAAGAGCTTCGGATGGATATCGAAAAGCTGCTCGACCTCGTTCCCGGTTCTCATCGCGTCAATCTCCACGCGAGCTACGGCGAGTTCGGCGGTAAGCGCGTCGACCGTGATGCGATCGAACCGGCTCATTTCACCGGTTGGATCGAATGGGCGCGGCGACGGGGGGTGAAGCTCGACTTCAATTCGACCTACTTTTCTCACCCGCTCGCCGAGTCGGGGTATACGCTTGCGCACGGCGACCCGGAGGTGCGAAAGTTCTGGGTCGAGCACGGAAAACGGTGCCGGACGATCGGTGCCGCGATGGGGAAGGCGCAGGGAGATGCGTGCATCCACAACGTATGGATTCCGGACGGGGAGAAGGACTATCCGGTCACCCGATACCGAAGGCGCGAGCTGCTGCGGGAATCGCTCGATGAGATGTTCGCCGAAGAGCTGCCGGCCGAGGAGGTCAAGGATGCGGTCGAATCGAAGCTTTTCGGCATCGGAAGCGAGGCGTTCGTGGTCGGCTCCCACGAGTTCTATCTGGCGTACGCGGTTTCCCGCGGGAAAATCGTATGCATCGACATGGGACACTTTCATCCGACCGAGGTGGTGGCCGATAAGATCTCATCCATTCTGCAGTTCGTTCCCGAGCTGCTGCTGCATATTTCGCGGCCGATGCGGTGGGACTCCGATCACGTCGTGATTATGAACGACGATCTCCGTCTTCTCGGCGAGGAGCTTGTGCGCAGCGGGAGGATCGACGACGTCCGTCTCGGTCTCGATTTTTTCGATGCAAGCATCAATCGGCTCGGGGCGTGGTCGGTCGGCGCGAGGACGACGCTCAAGGCCCTTCTCGCCGCACATCTTCAACCGCTCGCCCGACTGAGCCGTTTCGAAGCGGAGGGAAACAACTTCGCCCGTCTCGCACTGACCGAGGAGCTAAAAAGCCTCCCGCTCGGCGCGGTGTGGGACTACTACTGCCGCACCGAGGACACACCCGTCGACGGCGAACTGATCGAGGCGGTCGCCGAATACGAGTGCACGACTCTTTCGCGGCGGGTGTAAGCGAATCATGAGCCTGGAGGAACTGGTAGCGTTATCGAGACGGTACGGAAGCGATCCCGACTACGTACTGGCCGGCGGCGGAAATACGTCGTTCAAAGACGAGTCGACGCTGTACATCAAAGCTTCCGGTTTTCCGCTTTCGACGATCGGACCCGACGGGTTCGTGAAAATGGACCGCGCGAAGCTCGCGCAAATCCGGCGCGCCGCGTATCCTGAAGAGCCCGCCGGCCGCGAGGCGAGGGCGCTTCAGGATCTGATGAACGCCCGGCGGGCGGGCGAAGAGAACAAACGCCCGAGCGTCGAAACGTTGCTCCACGAGGCGCTCGAAGAGGCGTACGTCGTGCACACGCATCCGACGTTGGTAAACGGGCTTACCTGCAGCGTCGGCGCGCGGGCGAGGGCGCGTGAGTTGTTCGGCGACCGCGCGCTCTGGATTCCCGTCGTCGATCCCGGATACCTGCTCGCTCGAACGGTGCGCCGATTGCGAAGCGCGTATATCGCCACGCACGGCCGGACGCCGGAGTTCATACTGCTTCAGAATCACGGAATATTCGTCTCCGCCGACGATCCCGCCGAGATCGAGAGGCGGTATGACGAGGTTTTCGATGTTCTCGATCGCGCCTGTGCGCGTAGACCCGATCTTTCCCGGAACGAAGGGGCGAGGAATCGTGCGCGTGACTCGGCGAGCGGCGATAGTGAGGCGATTGCCCGGCGCATCGAGGCTGCGATCGGCGAAGCGGTGGCCGTTTTCCACTCGGTGAGTCGCGAAATGCTGCGGTTTCTTGCGGATGCGGAGAGTTTTGCGCCGGTTTCGTCGGCTTTTACACCCGATCATATCGTCTACTCGGGCCACATGCCGTGCTACGTCGGCGACGATGCGCGAACGCCCGGCGCGGTAAAGCGGGCGATCGAGGAGAACCGACGCGCCGCCGGACGTAGTCCGAAAATCGTCGCCGTAAAGAATCTCGGGGCTTTCGGCGTCGGACGAAGCGCGAAGGCGGCGGAAACGGCCGCGCTTCTTTTCGAGGACGCGGTAAGAATAGCCGTATACTCCGAATGCCACAGGGGACCTCAACCTCTTCCCCCTTCGATGATAGAGTTCATCCTCGATTGGGAAGTCGAGCAGTATCGCAGCAACATAAGCGGATAGAGATCGGAGAATCCACCGAAATACTTCAGGAGGGCGCCATGAAAAAACACGCGGCAGTCGATTTGGGAGCAGACTCCGGGAGAGTCATCGTGGGCACCGTCTCGCAGATAGAGGAAGTTCATCGCTTTTCCAACGGCCCGGTGAGAATCGGAAACAGTATTTTCTGGAACTTTTTCGGATTGTTCGAGGAAATTAAAAAGGGGCTCGCGAAGGCTTTCGCGACATACGGGAGCGAGATAGTGAGCATCGGGATCGACACGTGGGGTGTCGATTTCGGTCTGCTCGACGAAGCGGGCGATCTTATTTCCAATCCGTATCACTATCGCGACGACCGCACCGACGGCGTTCCCGAAGAGGTCTTCTCGATCATTCCGCTCGATGAGCTGTACGAAGAGACCGGCATTCAGATCATGCAGCTGAACACGATTTTTCAACTCTACGCGTTCAAGAAGGCCAAGCCGGGGCTTCTCGACCAGGCTCGCACGCTGCTCACCGTCCCGTCGCTTCTGAACTACTGGCTCACCGGAGAGAAGGTCAACGAGTTCTCGCACGTCACGACGACGCAGTTGTACAATCCGCGCGTCGGCGATTGGTCGGAAAGAATTCTCGACGCGCTCGGTTTCGACGCCACGATGTTCACGCCAATCGTGCCGTCGGGCACCAGACTCGGAGGCCTTCTCCCGCACGTTGCCGCCGAAATCGGCGCGCCGCAGGGAGTCGAAGTGATCGCCGGCGGGTCGCACGATACCGCGAGCGCCGTC
>JAJRYZ010000203.1 GCA_024275515.1 Spirochaetota bacterium | reverse complement strand
TCGTCGTGTTGCTTCTCGTGTACTACAGTCCGCATTTCGCCCTTACCGTCACCGATCCGATTCATGTGATGCGCAAGGGGATGGAGGATCCGTCGTACAACTTCGAGGTCAAGATTCCGGAGAGATTCCGAGAAGACGATATCTACAGGCTTGCCGAATCGTACAACTCGATATTCCTTCCGCTGAAGGACCGGACTCAGGATCGTATGGAAGCCCAGTCTCTGCTTGACTTTGACGACATTAAGACGATACTCGGCGATGACGAGTAGAGAGGTTTACCGTGGTCGTCTCGATGATGCAGTTTGTCATAGAACTGCCGGAAATCACTTCCATCAAGGAGAAGCGGCGAATCGTCAAATCGCTGAAAGATAAATTGCAGCACAAGTATAAGCTGAGCATTTCCGAGGTCGATCTTCACGATTCGTTGTCTTTTTCGATGATCGGCGCGGCGGTCGTGTCAAACTCGAAACAATTCGGCGAATCGGTACTTCAGAAGGCCATACGGTTCGTCGATCTCGAGAGCACCGGGAGACTTCACGACTATTCGATCCACACCGAGTTCTTCTAAGTCGTACGGCCCGAGACGGAATATCGCCGGGAATCCGGCGCTCTCGGCGGCGCCCACGATTACGACTCGTTTTCGTCGATACCTTTGTGCAGGTCGACCACTTCTTTGATCGATTCGACGCAGCCCTGAAAGTCCCGGAGCGTTTCCCTTAGTGAGAAGTAGTTGAGCCCGGCGTAGTAGACCTTGGAAAAAACGGAGAACTCGATCTCGGATCCGTCGCTCCTGACGTTCAGATAGCAACCGAACTCGTAGCAGATCTTGAGCACCTCCTGGATGCGCTGCTGCAGATACGAACCTAGCTCGTGTGAAAAAGAAAACGTAAAAGCGATTTCGAGGAACTTGTTGTCGGCATCGATGAAAAAACCTCCAAGAAACCCCTCGTCGTCTTCATACGCGGCCGAAAACGATTCTTCGCTGCGTTCTCCCTCAATGACCTCGTATCCGAGCTCTCTGAACAAAACGCGTACGCGGCGAATTCGTTCCCTCATGAGCTTGGAGTATTTCATGATCGTCCTTTTCCGCTGGATTAATACGACGCATAATCGAGATTAATGTAGTGTAGATGCGAGGCTTGATCAAGGACAACCGTGCGCTACTCGTCGCCCGGCCGGACGCCGAGCAATCCCGCCGGATCGTCGATGTCGTGCATAACGGCGGGTTCGACGAACAACCGCAGTTTGCGAAGCGTCCGTGAAAAGCCGGCTATGACGGCCCGGTCGAAGACAGTGCCGGAATCGGGAAACGGAACGATCCCGGCGTCGGAATCGATCATCAGGTCCGCTTCGAATGAAATCGGTTCGGGAACGTCGAGTATGATTGATTCGGCGGAAACGCCGTTCGTTCGCCGGCGGCCGAGCGTCGCGGCTATGTCGCGCTCGAGTCGTGTTCTGCCGTCGAGCGTTGCGAGCTCGGGAAGCGCGCCGAGGACCGCCGCGACGGGCGCCTCGAAAGCGAGCGCGTGAAGCTCGCCGCGCGAGACCTTGTCGATCAGGCCGAAGGGCGGATAATCCTTAGCGGAAAAGGTGCGGGCGAAATCCTCATCGTCGATTCGATAGAGGTCGCAGGCTCGCAGTGTGCCGTCGCGGACGGCCGTGTGGACGGCCTTTTTTATCATGGCCGTCGCCGATCGCACCGTTCGGTGCCAGTAGACGGCGCGGTACATCAGGTACTTCGAGAAAAGAACATTCTCCACCGCGGTCAAGCCGTCGATGCCGAGCATAAGGCCCACGGAGCGGTCGTAGCGAAGCTTACTCAGAACGAAGTCTATGTCCTGAATGCCGTAAGAAACGCCGCAAAAAAAGGCGTCGCGGTTCAGATAGTCGAGTTTGTCCGGATCGAGAACTCCGGAAAGAATGCTTCGGAAAAGACGCAGTTCGTCCCGTTCCTCATGGGGCATGCGTAGATCGACTATCGCGGCGACCATGCGAGGATCGGCGCCGAGATGGTTCCGAATCGTCTTCTCGAGCGATGAATCCATGATTATTTCCGCGGTGAGCCGTTCGTGACTCTTCAGCGGCAATTCCTTGAGCGAATGGGCGTAGGGGAAATGGCCCAGGTCATGAAGCAGGGCCGCGGCAAGAAAAGCCTTAACGCCTTCGAGCGTGACGAATCCAAGATCGGCCGACTGTAGAAGCGCGCCCAGCGTGCGTTTCGCGAGTTCCAGAACTCCGAGACTGTGACTCAGACGAGTGTGAGTCGCACCGGGGTAGACAAGATGTGTCGGACCGAGCTGTTTGATCCCTTTGAGCAACTGAAACTCGGGACTTGCGGCGATCGCCCTCAGTCCGCGCGACAGATAAATGTGGCTCCAAAGCGGATCGCGCACCGGATAGAGGAACTCTCGACCAAAATAGCGGTCGATTCTGACTCTTTCGCTCATGACACCTGCGGCAGTCTATCGCGTGGCCCGAACTGTTGTCTACGGCCGGCTTTTGCAGTAGAACAGATGCATGGTCAGGTTGCTCGCCGTGCTTCTGTTCGCAGCGTTGCTGCTCTATTGTACGCGAGCCGAACGCGCCGAGCACGGCGCGTCGAAGAACGTGGAGCCGTCGTCGGCGGGTCGATCGACGAGCCCGAACGCCGGAGCGCCGATCACCCTCGAACGTTCCCGGCCCGACGCAGACAAGTCTCGGCCCGAACGGGTCGAGGTGGACCGCTTACCGGTGACTCGGAATGATGCGCTTTTGAGTCTCATGTCGGAAGTCGAGGTTCCGACGGCGGACTACGAGTTGGGAACGCTGTTCTCGGGTTCCGGATCGAGCGATGAGCGGGCGATTCTTCGGACCGCCGATGTTTTTTTCCGCGGACTGGCGGCCGGTTCGATCGCCGAAAACGCCGTGTCCCCGGAGTCGCTTCGCGGCATAGCGCGCTCTCTTCGGTCGTTTCTCGATAGCGATTTGCGGGTTACCTCGGCCCGCTATGCTGCGCCCGTGATCGACGACGCGCTCGTCGGACAGGTCCGTGTGCGCGTCTTTGGGGAAAACGGTGATACCGTCGGTATTCTTATCCTCACGTATACCGATCGGGGATGGCGGGTCGTCGACTTGCAGGCGGATCTGACGAAGCTCGGTACTCCGCGTCCGGCTAGGTCGGAACCGTTTGAGCCGTTCGTATATCGGCGCGGGGGGCGATGATGGGGACGAAAATAAGCAGAATCGAAAAGGAGTTTGTTCTCGGAAACGTCGCCGAACGGGAAATGGATATTCGGCTGACCGCGAAGAAAACGGAAGTGTTCGGCGTGCTTGTTCAGGCCGACGATGATTTCCTCTATGTAAGGCTGAACGATTCGCAGGTGGAGTGTTTCCCCGTCGGCACGCGCGTCGCGGCTTACTTTTCTTACTACGGGCACGTCATGACTTTCCACTCCACCGTTCGCGGAGCGCGCGAGGACGGAGCGATTCGTCTCGACGTTCCCGAACATCTGTACAAAAACCTCTCGCGGAAGTATGTCCGCGTTCCCGCTCCGCCGAAGGCGAAAGTCAGTTTTGCGACGACCGAGACGAAAGTAGATCTTGGATTTCCACGTACGGAAGAATACGATCCCGTCGAACCGCCGGACGTGTCCGAGGATTTCGACCCGCAGAACATTCGGACGTTGATCGACGGTTTCAGACGGCAAACGAGCCGGAAGGCGTCGATCAATAACGTCATCATGTTTCGTGATCGGGCGCCCCGGTCTTTCGAGGAGAAGATCATTTCCCGCACGGGGAAGATGTTGTTTATCCCGAGCACCTCCGGGCGTTTCCCGGAGAACGATTATCAGGTCGGAGGGAGGATCATCACACGCGGGATGCTTCTTCAATCCGACGTCGACGGGGAGGCAGGCCACGACCGGCTTCCCTCTTTGCTGGCCGAGAAACGGGAAAAAGGGATTCTTGCCGAGCTCTACTGTCCGATTCTGTTTCACGAGTACGCGATCGGGTACGTCTATCTTGCCCAGGATCGCGAAATGCCCGGGACGTTCGATCACGATCTGCTTGACTACACTTACCAGTTTTCGAAAGTGCTCGCGTATTCCCTGAAAATCAATGGATACTTCAAAGGCGCGCTGCCTGAGTCGAGCAACTACGAGGGCGAAATCATCGATATTTCCGCGGCGGGTTTGCTCTTTTCAAGTTCCTCCGCGCAACTGCGAGAAAAGCTCGCGCTGTATACCGATCTCGATCTGTTGTTGACCTTCGACGACAGGAAGATAAGAGTTGTCGGGCGAGTGATGCGCAAGTTCGTCAGCGACGAGATTGCCTTTTTCGGACTGCAGTTTATGGAAATGAAACCGGAGGACTTTCGATTCCTCTTCGAGTACGTCTACGGTAGATCAATCCGTCCGGAGGATGAACGGCTTTGGGAGGGCGGTGCGGATCCTCCCGAGCTCAGTCTGTAGAACGGCATGACGCACATCCTTGTCGTGCTGCCGGCCTATCGGCAGCTCAAAAAGCTCGTCCCCGACCTGATAGCTTCATGCGAGGCGGAGATGCAGGCGACTCTGGGCGTGTGCTGTGACGAGCTTTCCGTCGGTCCGGGGAGCTATTTCTACGTGGCGGGGGAAACGGTGCGGCAGATGCGAGCCATGGCGGGCGCCGTCTGCCGACTGGCGGGGTGGCTCGATCAACGCCGGGACGGGCTGCAGGGGTATTCGGTCGCGGTGCTTGATTCGGCGCGGCGGAGCGCGGAATCGGCGTTCGCCCGCTCGAACAGGTTCCTGCTTACCGCGCCCGTGGACGACGGCGTTTGGACGGACGCGTCTTCGCGGGAAACTCTTTCGCGCGTTTTCGAATGCGAGACGACGGAAGGCGCGGTGAGAATCGTCGGCGCAAAAGTTTTTCCGTCGATCGGCGCTGATGTCAGGGACATGATAGTCGTCGATCCGGCCGTGTCCGACGATCTACACGAATTGATCACCGATTTTCACACACGGGCGCATTATGAAGCGGTCTGTCTGGTGCACGGCGGAGATCGGGTGCGCCGCCGGCGTACCGTGGAATCGGTTCTCGAGTGCGTTTCCGGCGGAGTACACGACGGAACGTGGTTGCGCACCGACGCCGTCTGCGGCGCCGCGGACGGCGGGGCGGCGATCGTCGCGACGATTCGCTCGGCTCACGCGCGATACGGTCGGGCCCACGTGACGCGGTGGCGGGAGAAGACGTGGAGGAGACTGGAGCGACGACTGCTCGGCGGCGGAGCGCCTCACATCGACACCGGCGACATGGTCAACGGGCTGGCCGTCGCGATAGCGCGGTACCTTGAATGCGCGCGAGACATGGTCGTGCCGCCCGTGTGGGTTGTTCACGAGTACGAGGCGCTTGACGCCGTGTCGAAGTCGGTGGTTTTGCGCATGCTGCAGGACAAAGGCGGCGGCGACGGGTTGCTCGCGATCATCACTTCTTCGAAGCCGATCGACATCGGCGCGTCGGGTCGATGCGTTCGCGTTTCCGAGTGTCGGCGCCATGCCGAGCTTGCGGATGAGCCGGTCGCGGGAGTAGTCGTGCCCTCGGGATACGACGCCATAGAGGCCTATCACTATCTTCACGCAAAGCTCTTCGGTGCGGCGTCTTTCGGCGGTTCGCCCGATGCGGATCCCTTGTCGATAACGGCGGCGGGTCTACCGGACTCCACGCGACTGCTTTTGGTTGTGCTCGATACGGCGGCGCCGATTCTTTCGCTCGATCAGATCGGCGTGTTCATGCGCGAGAGAAACATTTTTGAACGCCAGTTTCGCTACGATTGCGAACACCTGTCCGATCTTGGATTCATAGAGCTGTCCGAAGGCGTTCGCGTGAATCCGGACTTGATCGAACGGGTCGAATCGACGCCGGCTCCGGGCGAGCGCGACGCGTTACGTTCGGATCTGGCCGAGTTTTGCCGGTTTTTGCGTGCCGAGGGGGCGATCGGCGACACTCGTTCGCTGGCGCGGCTGCTTGCCTTCCGTTCGCTTGAGAACGCCGCCCCGGTGTATCGGTCGATTATTCGACGGGCCGCAGACGCCGGAGACGTGAACACACTCCGTGAGATCATGGCGGAACTCGACGGACTCGGAGCCGGTGCGGGAGATCTCAAGCGAGTCGCCGGGTTGAGGCTGGATGCTCTTGAGCGGCGCGGCCGGTCGGACGAGGCGGCTTCGGTTGCTCTGCCGGGCGACGGGCTTTCCGAATCCGTTTCGGCCGAGCCGGCGTGCGCCGCGGCGGAATACTTGCGGGTTCACGGCGCATACCGCGATTCTCTCGGCTGGGCCAAGCGCGCGGTGATGTCGGCGCACGGTAAGGACGCCGTGGTCGAGGCTCGCGCCAACCTCGAAATCGCTTTCAATATGCTTTCGCTCGGACGCGTCGGAGAGGCGCAGGCGTATTTCGAGCACGCCGCCGATCAATCGGAGGGTAACGAGGACCCGTTCGGGACGGTGAAGGCGGTACTGGGGCTTGCGGCGACCCTTTTTCTGTCCGGCAACCTGTCGCGATCGGTCGGCGCGTTGGAGAAAGCCCTGGAAACGGGAACCCGCTGCGGCGCCGACGCGGAGCTCGTTTTGGGCGATTACCTGCGGGCAAGGCTCGAATTCGAGCTTGGCGCCTACGATGACGCCGTCGCGCGGTGTCTCGACGGGTTGACTCGGTGTACCCTCTACAGGCTCGCATCGCCCAGGCAGACTCTTTTCGGTCTGCTTGCGCGTTCGATGGTCTACGGGAAGCAGGTCGCCGGTTTCCACCGACGCGAGCGAGCTCTGGCGGAGATTCCCGAAGGAGCGATTCCCGTCGCCGAGCAACGGTACTTCTCCGGCCGATACGATGAAGCGCTCGAGGCGCTCGAGGCCTCGCGTCCGGCGGGTTCGCCTTCCCGGACATGGAGCGGTCTTTTTGGACCCGCGGAAGGCGCCGCCGGAATCGACGTGGTATCGCGTCTCGTCCCTGCATTCTCCGCGATGCTCTCTCGGACGGCGAATCGACGCGTGGCCGAGACGCGGGCATCGGTCTCGGAGATGATTCGGGAGGAACGCCTCGATCCGCACGACATCCACAACGGTGTCTATTGTTTTTATTACGCGATGAGCCTATCCTCGTCGAGCTCCGGAACAACTCTCGATTACATGACCGCGCTTGGTCGAGCGGCGAAGTACGTGCAGGAACGCGCGGCGAAAATCGACGATGCCTCGATGCGCCGCCGCTATCTTCGTGACAATTACTGGAACCGACGGATTCTCGATCAGGCGCGAGCGAACAATCTGGTGTAGGTGTTTCATATTGACAGCCGGGAAAGCGCCTTGCTATAGTGCTGTGATTCACAAGGCGGCGTAGCTCAGGTGGTAGAGCAAACGGCTCATATCCGTTGGGTCAGGGGTTCGAATCCCTTCGCCGCTATGGTTTCGAACGGTCGACCGGCGTATTTCGATCTGCGGCGCTCTGTGACGTTGTGCCGGCGAGGACCGACGAATCGCCGGGAGAGAGTCCGATTTGTATACTGTTGCCGGGCACATTCTCGATATGGCTTGCCATATCGAGAACAACAATTCGAAATCCGGCGCGCCGGATTTCGAATTGCTCTATCGAGAAGCGCGTGAGTTGCGGTACCGCGCGGATTCCGGTATCATGGCTCGACCGAGAATAACTGTTTCGAAACAGCTCAAGGTATGGAGGGAATAATGAGTGTGCTGGACGAGATTTCCGAACTGCTACAGAAGGGAAAGGCGAACGAAGTAAAGGAACTTTGCCAAAAGGCGCTCGACGAGGGCCTGGGCGCAAAGCAGATTCTCGAAGAGGGACTGATGCCGGGGATGTCGATTATCGGTGACAAGTTCAAGAAGAACGAAGTGTACGTGCCCGAGGTCCTGATCGCCGCGCGCGCGATGAATTCGGGGATCGGCGTGTTGAAGCCGCATATGAGCGAGAGCGACGCGACAAACAGGGGCACGGTCGTGCTGGGAACGGTCAAAGGAGATTTGCACGACATCGGCAAGAATCTGGTCAAGATCATGATGGAAGGCAAGGGAATGGCCGTTGTCGACCTCGGGATCGATGTGTCGCCCGAGCAATTCGTGAGCGCGGCAAAAGAGCACAACGCCGACATTATCGCCTGCTCGGCGTTGCTGACGACGACGATGACCGAAATGGAGAACGTGGTAAAGGCCGCGGAAGAGTCGGGTATTCGCGACAAGATAACCATAATGGTAGGCGGAGCGCCGGTGACGCAGAGCTTCTGCGACAGCATCGGCGCGGATAAGTACGCCCCCGATGCCGCATCGGCCGCCGACGAGGCGATAGCCGTCGCGGCGAAATAACAGACCGACCCCGGTCGTCTATCCGGCCCTGCTGCGGAACTTTCCGTGGCAGAGTCGGTATTTTTTTTCGCTTCCACAGTAACACGGATCGTTCCAACCGACTCGCGGTCGATGAATGCGATCACGCCGTCCGGCGCCGGCGGGCGAACCCGACCGCTCGTTGATCACTTCTATCGCGAGGCGTTCCAGCTCGGGAAGCGCGTGTGCGTAGAAACTTTTCCAACCCGGGCACAACCAACTCAGCCTTTCGGGATCTGCGCCCCCGTAGAAGCGCTGTTTCAGGCAGTCGCCCGAACAGTACCTCACGTAGGGGCACCTGTAACACGCTTCGTTCCACGCGGACTTTTGCCGGCCGAACGCTCGGTACTTTTTCGATTGCTGCATAGTCTGCCAGCCGTCCGTGAGAACGGAACCGAGTCTTTTGGACGGCTCCACGAAAAAGTCGCACGGGTATACGTCGCCGTTGTGTTCGACGACGAAATATCCGGTGCACATGCCCGATTGGACGCACATCGAATAGCGACCCGTGACCATATGTCCGACGATCGCGTCGAAGTCGCGGATCGAGACACGGTGCGTGTCCCGCTTTTTCCACGCATCGAAAACGCCTTTGAGAAAACGTCCCCATTGCTCTCCGGTGATCGCGTACGGAAGCGGATTGCCTTGGTCGTCAAACTCGACGCAGGGAATGTATTGATGATAGAAGATTCCCAGATCCAGAAGGTATTCGTAGACCAACTGTGGATGCTCGACGTTCGCCGCGCTCACCAGGATGAGCGCGTTGTATTCGACCTTGTTTCGTTTAAGCGCATCAACTCCGCGCATTGCCGCCGCGTGCGAACCGGTCCCTGCGGAGTTGCACCTGTACGTGTCGTGAGTGGACTCCGGCCCGTCGATGCTGACGCCGACGAGAAAATTGTATTCCGCTAGGAATCCCGCAAACTCGTCGTCGATCAGCGTGGCGTTGGTTTGAAGACCGTTCGCCACCACCGCTCCCCGCTTTCCGTGTTCTTTCTCCAACGCAACGACGTCCCGAAAAAAATCGACGCCCATCAGGGTAGGTTCTCCGCCCTGCCATCCGATCGAATAGGTCGGTTGCGAGGTGCGCATGTACGAACCGATCATCGCTTCGAGGACGTCGTGAGTCATTCGATGCCGGCTCGCGTTGGGATAGAGCGCGCTTTTTTCCAGATAGAAGCAGTAGGTACAGCGGAGGTTGCAGTCCGCCGAGGCCGGCTTAACCAAAAGAGAAAACGGGGTCGGGGCTGCGTCGCGCGGCCTTCGCTCGGGCTGCATCCGAGATGTCTCCTGATGTTCGTTTTTGACGGCGCGCCGGAAACGTTGAACTTGTCGGTGTTTTATCCTAATGTTACCTCGTTTCTCGTGTCAACCCGACTGCGGTGTGTGTCCGCGCGATGCACACCGACACAATATTGAGGTGCTCGTAATGAATTTTTTTCTTGTAAAAAAAACGTTTTTCGATATGTGGGACAATATGCTGACGGTGTTTTTGCTAAACATCGGGTTCGTTCTCGTCGGCGGCGCGGCTGTTTATCTGCCGGTTCTGCTCGGTTTCAACGTCGTTTTTTCATACGTCGGTGTCGCCTGCGGCATCGCGATTTTTTTCCTGTATTCGGGCGCCGCGTCGCTTGTCGCGCGGAACATGACGGACTATCAAACGACCGGCCTGCGCGATTTTCTCGAGTATTTCAAAACTACCTGGAAGCAATCGACTTTCTTTGCCGCGATCACCGTCGTGCAGGCCTTGATCGTTCTGGTGGCCTTCCCTTTCTATTTGAGCGTCGGCGGCGTGCTCGGAGTCGCGGCAATGTCGTTGATCTTCTGGGTGAGCGTCGTCTGGTGGATATCGAGTCAGTATTTCTATGCGGTGCGGGCGCGGCTCGACGAGAGCCTGCGCAAGATTGTGCGGAAGAGCTTTCTTCTTTTTTTCGACAATACGATGTTCTCGCTTGTCCTGGCGTTCGGCACCGTCGTGATTATCGTTCTGTCCGCTTTCACCGCGTTTCTACTGCCCGGCATCGCCACCGTTCTCATCTGGCACCAGGGGGCGCTCAAGCTGAGGCTACTGAAATACGACTATCTGGAGGAGAATCCGGATGCGAACCGGAAGAAGATCCCGTGGGACGCGTTACTGATCGACGAGAAGGAACGGGTAGGGCACCGCACGCTCCGAGGAATGATCTTCCCCTGGAAGGAGTAGTCGCTCTTCGGGCGAGCGCACGCGCCGGATGCCGCCGGAAGCGGCGACGGCATCCGGCGGCCGCTTACTCTTCGGCGGCGAGGTCGAGCACCTGTTGGGCCGCCTCGAACATTTCTTCGACCTGATAGTCCGAAACGAGGAACTCGCTGTAACCGTCACGATAGGCCGCGTAGAAATCCTTGTCTATCTGTACCAGGTTGAGAATCGCGCGATCGAGATCGACTTTGTCGTTCAACTCGAAGGAGACCGTTACATCGGAGCGGCCGGGATAGGAGCCGGGACGGGGATTCTCCGCGTCCGCGATAAGCCCGATGACCTTCTGGTAGAATTTCTTAAACTGATCTTCCTCGATTTCGACATCGTTCACGTAGTACACGGCGCCCTCGTCCGCCTCTTCGTCATACTCCGAATAGTCTATCACCGCGGTATAGGCGCGATCGCCCTCGGTGATGCTAAATGACGTGACGTTGAGGATGTTGATGATAAGCACGAATTTGTCGGCGAGTTTGAACGGTTCCGCCTGAAGAAACCCGAGGGCGCCCTTGCTGAGCGTAAAGACGACCGGCTCTTGCGCTTTCTTCACATACACCGTTTCCTCATCGGCCTCGTTGCCGAAAAGGAGATGAACCGATTCTCCCTCAGAGTCGCGCATCTCGAACTCGTAGCGTGGATTGTCGAGCACGTATCGCGACAGGTCCGCCGGATTATCCTCTACGAAGCTGCTGACGGTGAACGACGGTGGTATCGTCTCGATAGTTTCCTGGAACCGTTGCGCATCAATCGCGCGCGGTGCTCGATACGGTTTGATCATTTTCAACTGCGATGGAACGGAGAGCAACGCGAAAGTGTCCGCGTCCCGATCCATCGGAACGATTTCAATGGTTCTCTTCGCCTTAAGGCGAAAATAGGTGATCTTCTGAACATCGGGAACGGGTATCGTTTTTTCGCGAAACTCGTTGATGTCGCTGAAGATCTTATCGACGGTGTACTTTCGCAACGTGTATACGGTCGACTCACCGGCGCGCTGCATGTAGTAGGCCACGCCGGTAGGCGACTTGGAGCCGATAAGCAGTTTGACTTCTTCTCCGTCTTTCGTTCGAACGACAAGCTGCGCGGCCGGATCGTCGAGCCCGTAGGTCGCCACGTCCTCCGGGTTTTCGGTCACCAGGTTCTCGCTGTATAGATTCGACATGGAGAACGCGATGTCACGAATGGCGGATTCCTTCGGAGTAAAATCGACCTTCGGGCGGACGATCGTCCAGACTTCCTTCGACTCGCCGTCCACCGTTTTTTCGACCTTCTCGAAGGTGAGTCGATCGTCGTGTCCGCGAATCATATCGATGTAGGTGAGATCGCTCGACCGAACGTTGAGATGAGTCCATCGATCGAACTGTTGACGTTCGTACGGCTTCTCGGGGAGGTTTCGGACGACGATGTAGGCGGCGATGCTGAGAAGTACCGCCGAAAGAGCAAGGATGGTGGAGAGACGTCGACTCACAGATGCCTCCTCCTGAGCCAAACGACGAGTCCGGTGACCAGTATTCCGATGGGTATCAGCAAAACGAAGATCGCCGCGTAGATCAGTTGGACCGTGCCGGACATCTGCAGCGGAAACTCGAAAAGACTCTTCGATCGCACCGAAATCGAGTCGGTTCGCTTGTTGAGCCAGGAAAGGCAGTTGAGGAAGAAATCGGTATTCGGTTTGAGATTACCGAAATACGGTATCGTTCCGACGAAACTTGCGTTGCCGGCGACGATGATTCGATATCCTTCAGGTTCACTCATTTCGGTCTTTTGCTTCGAGATCGCCACCGCCAGGTCGACAGGGCCGGGGATATCGCCGGGCTGTTTGAGAGGGCTGGAGTTCTCGAGGTCGGTCCTAATCCAGGAGTCGTCCGACGTACGCAGCAACGGTTCGAGAACAACGTTTCTCTTCCGAATCTCGAGCGTGCGTATCGGGAGATTGGTGGGCATAAGAACGGTTAGCCCGCTGTTCTTCAGTGGACGCGTGATTTCATGACTCACCAGAATCGGGGCGAGCCACAACGGGTTGTCCGGAGCGTAGAGGTAGTTCCGGTTGCTTTCCATGACGACTCCGTTGCCGACCTCGACGCCGTAGCTCGCGAGGACTTCGTTAAAGCGGGTCAGGTCGGCGTCGTTGTAGTCGAAAAAGAAAAGGGCGCTCCCGTCGTTTTCGAGATAGACGCTGAGCGCTTCGGCCTCGCGCTCGGTCAAATCGAACTCCGGAGAGAGGATAAGCAAAATGTCCGCGTCGTCGGGGACCTCGGGAGTTGTGAGCAGATTCAGCTTTTCCACCGTGAAGTTTTCCTTCTCTACCGTGGGACGCAGACCGAGTCGCTCGAGCGTGTATTCGCTGTGTCCCTCGATCACGTAAATCTTCGGCGTAACGCCGGAGGTAACGTACAGCAGCGCGTTGGTAAACCGCTGCTCGGCTTTGAAGCCCATCACCCGAGGTTCTCCGGACTGGGAGTAGGAGACGTCGTACAGATCGATCGACGGAATGACCTTGAAGATATCGCCGCCTTCGAAGATGATCGTCCCGTTACCGAGATTGGTGTCGCCTTGTGAATACTTCTTGAGAAAAACCGGATTCTTATCCGGATCGATGTATTCAAGACGTAGCTTGTCCGACGCGCGAACGTACTTTTTGAGCACGTCGACGACGTTGGCGGACTCTCGGCCGGGCGTGTAGAGAGCGTAGATGGTCACTTCGTCTTCGATGGTGTCGAGTAGCTCAAGCGTTTGCTCGGAAAGACTGAACAGCCGGTTCTCGGTCATGTCGATCTCCGCCGGCAACTGCTGAAAGATAAGGTTTACAACGACCAGCACGACGACGGCCGCGAGAGTCACCAGTGCGGCATAGCCTCCGTACCTGACGCGCTTATTTCGAAAAATCTCGACGATGTTTACGCGGAAAGTCGGTTTTTTCATAGCTTTAGCTCCAGCGCTTCTTTTCGATCAACCGCACGGTGAGAAAAACGACAAGCGCGGAGACCGATAGGCAGTACACGACGGCTTCGAATTTGAGAATGCCGCGAGGAAAGCCCTCGTATCGTTTGATGAGGGAGAGCCATCCGAGCACTTTCGTGATAAAGCCGATGTAGGAGGCCTTGTTCGTAAAGAAGACGATCAACGCCGCGCCGATGCCGAGAAGTCCCAGCGTAATCGGAATGAGGAGATTCCTCGTCGAGAGGTAGACCCAAAAGGCCACTCCGACGACGATCGCGCAGAGAAAGACAAGACTCGTTAGGGGATCCGTCGGAATGCCTTGTGCGATGAAGTCCATGATCCAGGAGATGAGCAGCGCGACGAAAGTAACGATCGCCGCAATGACCTGGTTTTCGGTCGTCGCCGAAAGAAACAAGCCGATCGAAACGAATGAGCAGCCGAGCAGAATGAAACCGAGGTACGAGCCGACCGATTCCCACCCGTCGATGTCGCCGTAGAAAGACATGACGATGGGGTAGAGCACCGTGACGGCGATCGCGATGAGGAACACCGTCACCGCGGCGAAATACTTGCCGAGAACGATATTGGTGATCCGGATGGGACTCGTCAGCAGAAGCTGGTCGGTGTGCTGCCGCTGTTCGTCGGTCATGAGTCGCATCGTCAACACGGGAATCGCCAACAAGAAAACGAAGAGAATGCTCGACAGAAACGGTGCGAAAGCGGGCGAGCGGTTGAAGAGATTGCTCAGCGTGAAAAGAATGCCGGAGATGAGCAAAAAAAGACTCAAGTAGATGTAACCGATCGGTGTTTGGAAGTACGTTTTGAGCTCGCGCTTGTAGATGGCAAACATTACGCCTCCACCTCCGTTTCGCTTTTGGTTACCTGAAGGAAAATGTCCTCCAGGGTGAGATCCACCGGACGCATGAGCAGAATCGGATATCCTCCGTTGCTCATCACGTTGAACACGTCGCGACGTACGTCTCGGTTGGCGTCGGCTTCGAGAATAACGTCGACCGCGCCCTTTTCCGGAGAGGCGCTCGTGTCGACGGCCGTGACGCCGTCGATTTTTTTCAGTGCCGATTCAATCTTACTCGCCGACCCGTCGATCCGAAGCGACAATCGATTGCCCCCCGTAAGACCTTTTGAAAGGTTTTCCACCGTGTCGGAGGCCACGATCTTCCCGCGGTTGATGATAAGCACCCGTTCGCAAACGGCGTTGACTTCGGGAAGGATGTGAGAGCTCAGGACTATCGTATGATCCTGTCGCAACGACTTGATCAGGCTGCGAATCTCGATGATCTGCTTCGGATCGAGGCCGATCGTCGGTTCATCAAGAATGAGAATCTCGGGGTTGCCGATGAGGGCCTGCGCAAAGCCGACCCGCTGCCGATACCCCTTCGACAGATTCTTGATGAGCCGCCGGGCGACATCTTCGATCTGGACGACGTCCATGATTCGAGCGATATCACGCGTGACGTCCGCCCGAGCCACTCGCTTCAATTCCGCGACGAACTTCAGATAGTCGATAACGGTCATGTCGGGATAGAGCGGCGGGAGCTCGGGAAGATACCCGATCTTCTGCTTGACTTCCTGGGGGTGTTCAAGAACGTCGAGCCCGTCCACGAGAACGCGACCGTCGGTCGCCGACAAATAGCCGGTGATGATATTCATCGTCGTCGACTTTCCCGCACCGTTCGGTCCGAGAAACCCAAGGATCTCGCCCTTTTCGATGGTGAAATTGAGCCGATCGATTGCTACGTGCCGACCGTAGCGCTTGGTGAGGTTTTCCGCACGTATCAAAATCAGCCTCCTCATTAGTTCCTTTTTCTCGGCCAAGCATAGTTGCCTCTGTTTGTGCTGTCAAGGAGAACGGGGTGACCTGCGGCGCGATCGACGCGGCAAGTCGAAGCGGCCGGTTCCGCCGGAACCGGCCGCTTCGCGAATAGGAGACCCGGCGAACGCGTCGCTATCGTTCGGCCTCCGGTTCGATCAAGGTCAATTCGAGACCGAAACGAAGAATGTAATCTTTGCCGGGCGCGATCATGAAAGTCGATTCGATCAAGATGCCACCGGTAACGACCCATATTTTGCGTCGGCCGGGACGAAGACGGAACCGCATCCGCCGCAATTCCTCGGTCGTAATCGGAGTCTCGTCGACGTATATCCGAAAGAGTGAGAGAGGCTCCTTTACCAGAGGGTTCAGGTAGTCCGGAGATATCGAGACGGACACGTGCGCGAACGCCGGCTGAAGAGTCGCGTTGACGTTCGTATCGCGCTGCACATTGAGTCGCTGTTCGACGTCGAGGTAGCCGGGCGCCGAGATTCGTATCGTGTGAACGCCCGTCTGCAGAGGAATCGTGACCGGAACCGAGCCGCGCGCGTTCCCGTCGACGTAAACCGTCGCTCCTTTGACGTTCGAGCCGATCGACACGTTGTAGATGATCGGCTTGAGGGAGGCGGAGACGTTCAGGTTTCGGTTGAGATTGACCGAAGCCGAATACTCCTCGTAACCGGCGGCGCGAACCGACAAGTCGTAGACGCCCATCTGGAGCATCAGGCTGACGGGGGCGTTTCCGCGGTTGGACCCGTTGATGTAGACCGCCGCGTTCGGGACGCTTGCGGTCACCGTAAGTTGGTACGACGCCGGTTGCAGTCTGGCGTTGACCGTCAGATCGCGGCTGAGGTTGATTTTGGTCGTGTAGTCGAGATACCCGGGCGCTCGAACGACGATATCATATTGACCCGCGTTGAGATCGACCTCGAGCGGCGTCGTTCCGGATTGGGCGACGGCGTTGATAAATACCCGCGAGTTGGGCACGTTGGAAAGCACCCGGAGGGTGTAGCGGACGGTGCGGGTCGCACCGCGCGCACCGCTCTGCGCGACGGCAACCGACGCGACGAGCGTCGCGAGCAGCATGACGACGACCGCCGTTCTGACGAACTTGTTCATAATTAGTCTCCTCAAAAGTAGTGTGTCGGTTTCCGAACTATCGCCCTCGAACGCCGACGATAGCCGGAGAGGCGTTGCCGGTCGAGAGGAAACCGGCCGTTCCGTCGGGAATGACCCGGATGTCGGGAACGATCTGAAACCACTCTCCAACGTCAGCGGTCGAATCGCGGAACATGTTGACCCTGAGGACGCTCGCGCTTTTCATCTGTGTGTAGTCGGGCAGCCGGTAGACGCCGAGAAGCGACGCCTCCATGTCGGTGGATGCATAGGCGCCGGTGTTCGAGATATTGAAATTCGCGGGGTCCTTGGGAAGCGTCTGAATCGCATAAACGACGGCGTCCGACGAGTCGCTCCCCTCTCCCGACGACAGATAACTTCCGGTCGTGTAAGCGTCGAGGTAAAGCGCGGCGGCGCCCATCCAGGAGAGCGTCGAAGGCGCGTCGGGGCCGAAAGCCGCGTAGAGACCGTTCGCGTCGTTTATAGAATTAACTGAGCTGGTATCGAAACCAGCCGACGTGGGAGTCTGATGCGGGATCTGGACGAGAGTGAGCGTTTCGGGACCGACGCCGTCTCTGTCGTCGCGGTCCATGTAGACGACATTGTAACCAAGACTGGTGGAGTAGTATTCCTTGTCGTTCCAAAAAACCTTCCCACCGTTGGTTCCGAAGTCGTCGTACGGCGTCGCGAGCGACCCGTCGGGCCAGGTGTCGGTCGTCGGAAAGGTGAGATAGATGTCGAGGTCGTCGACGCTTTCGTTCCAGGTGAGAATGAACGAGAGTCCGTAGGCGTCGGCGGGGGCGAGCTCGAAGGCGGGGATGGGCTCGATACCCGAGGCGAGGCCGCTTACGTTGACCGTTTGAGGCGGGATAAACCAGCCGTCCTTCGACGCGACCAGGTCGTAGGTGCCCGATTCGATATCGGCGATGAAAAACTTGCCGTTCGCATCGGTGGTTCCGGTGTAGGTCGGCGTCGCGCCTTTTTCATTCTGCGCGACGGCGGTCAAAGTAATCGATACTCCCGAGACGCCTTCGGGTATCGCCTCCGTGCTTCGGGCGTCGACGACCTGCCCGTCGACCGAATAGAGCGCCGCGAAGAGCGCCGACAGGAACTCGCAGCCCGGCAACGTCGCGACGAGTAGCAGCACCAGCGCTCCGAACATAAGAAAACGAGTCGCTTTTTTGGGCATGATGAGCCATCCTCCTCATGAGATTGTTCGATTTTTTCGGGCGGTGCCCGTACCCCTACAATATACGCCTATCGAGGTGAAATTCAATTCTTGCGGTCGGGTTGTCGGCGCACGACCGCGTCGAAACTCACGTCGGCCGTATCGTCAGGTCGGAAATGATACGCGCGGCGACGCGTCGATGCTCCTTGCTCGCTTCGTGCCATCGATACAGATGCGAGTCGAAAAAACCGTCCCGCGGCGCTACGGGGCGCTTCTCGGAGAGTCCCGATCGATAGACGACCGCGTCGCGAAGCCACAGCAGCCGGGAGTATCCCCGAAACAACTCCTCGTCGGACGCGAAGTCCGGAAGGACGACCGCGTCGGCGAGCCACGCGTCGCGGCGGTAAGGAGTCAGCGAGTCGTTGATGATGAAGTCGCTGATTCGCTCGGCGGTCGGCTTGCTTCCCGGGTGGCCGACGATGCGATCCAGGTCTTCTTCCACGAACGGGAGGTCGTCGAAAGAGCGACGGTTGAAAGTGGCGAGGAACTTATAGATCTGTCGCGCGGCTCGAAAGAAACGGTCGCGGTTCGACACGCGCCTGAACGGTTCGACCAACCGCGGATCGTCCCATTCGAGCGCCGGATTGTCCGGTTTGCCGAGAAACTGCGCATGACCGATCGGTGGTATGGGGTTGCCGGCGTCGGCTCGGTTCCATTGTTCAAGCACGCCGGAAAAGTTCTGGTGGGCCCAACTGTCGGCGTAGGTGTGAAGCGCTATACCGACGCGGTAGAGATTGCGGGAGGCAAGAGCGTCGATGAGCAACTCCCGTACTCGCGGCGAGTCGGCCGATGTGCCCAAAGGATTTTTCCGTGCGTCGAGGCGACGTTCGCCGTTCGATTCGACGACCCCGGGGAAAAAATGGAAAGGAAGATACACTTCGCGCGGGAAAGCGTCGTCCCAAAAGCCGTAGTTCTGCGTCGGTTCGATCGCGTATTCACCGGCCGGCGTCGCCACCCGGTATGACACGACGTTATGATCGACGAACTGAGACGAATAAGCTATTACGTAGGCATCTTCATCGCGAAAACCGGCCCGAAGCGCAAGAAAGTAGACCGCGTAGTAATGAAACTCGACGTTCACCGGGCCCAGTCTACGGCATCGTGTCCGACAGATTCAACGGCGGCGGGACGGATGCTCGAAACGCGCTTGCGGCCGCGCGATGTCCCGCGTAAGGTGGCCCGATGACCGCTTATCGGCTGCCGGCGACGTGCCGGCTCGTTGTCTTCGACGTCGACAATACGCTTTACCGGAACGATGATTACCTGCGCCGCCAGACCGAGCTCCTCATCGAGCGTTTCGCGCGTGAACGCCGAATGGCCGTGGACGAGGCGCGGCGGGCGATCGAGAAGGCGCGCGTCGAAGTCGCGCGGGCGTCGAAGTCGCGCACCACTTCTCTCGGAAACGCGATGGCCGCGCTCGGCGTGCCCTTCGCGACAAACTCGCGGTGGCGCTCCGAACTCTACGAGCCGGAGCGGTTTCTGGACGCCGACCGACGGCTCGCTCGATCTCTGGCCGATCTGGCCGGATTTGTCTCGCTCGCCGCCGCTACGAACAACAGTACGGCGATAGGCGTCCGGACCCTCCTCGCCCTCGGCGTTGCGCACTACTTTCCCACGCTCGTCGGAATGGATGCGGTGGGCGAGTCGAAGCCGTCGCCGGCGCTGTTCGGCCGCGTCCTTGCGACCGCCGGCGTCCCCGCGAGGCAGGCGATAAGCGTGGGAGACCGTTACGATGTTGACATTGTTCCGGCGCTCGCCCTCGGTATGGGCGGGATTCTCGTGCATTCGATGGAGGACGTCTATCGGCTGCCCGAGTTTTTGTCTTCCTATTCGAAATCGTAGAAGTGCCACTGCTTGGCGAGTCCGGCGAAGCCGTACGAATCGATCTTGCCGAGGTTGGTTTCCCAATTGTCGCCGTAATGCATGAGGTAGGTGTTACGTTTTACCTCCAGCGGAAGCTGCTTGAGCTCGTCGATCCCGGCGTGCACGCCGCAGGTAAAGAACTGACAGTCGTGAAAAATCGTCTCGAAATCGAAAATCTCGGTAAACGACTCGATAAGCTCCGGATCGTAGCGTGTATCGCTCGTAAACATAACGCGGTCGTCGACGATCAGGCCGCAGCTCCAGAACGAGCTCTGCCAACTGTCGGGCTGTTCGGGGATATGCATCGTCCGAAACAGCTTCAGATTGATCGATCCGACATTTACTTCGTGCGTCTCGCGAGGGTAGGCGCTGAGCCACGCGGGACGGACGATGTTCCACATGTCGCCGAAGGTAAGAACGTTTCCTCCGTGTTCCTCGTTGTAGGCCGATCCTCCACGCAGCGACATATCCCACAGGAGGTTTTGATACGTCGGGTTTATGACGATGGTCGGCTTTCGCCGTGTCACGTAGCGACCGACGAGCATGACCTCCTCGAGGCCGCCGATATGATCGGCGTGGGAGTGGGTGATGAGGAGCGTGCGGATATCGGAGACCGATCTGCCGAGTTCATAGAGCGCCTGAGGCGCCTTGGTGCCGCAATCGATAAGAATATGACTGTCGCCTTTGATGATCAGAACGTTGTTCTGATAGTGTCGTTTCGAGAAGGCGCTTCCGACGCCGAGGAAAAAGAGGCTCAAGCGGCCGTCGTTTTCGAGCGACAGGGGGCGTTCGTGAAACGGTCGTATTACCATCCGGCGTCTCCTTCGGGCGTGGATTGACGATCGGTACTCGCGCGGCTACACGATATCGAAACGGTGCTCGGTTGTGTGAGAGTAGGTTTTCCCGCGCCGCAGAATCGACGAAGGGAAGCCGGGGTGATTGACGGCGTCGTTATAGGCGCCCGTTTCGAGGCAGAGGGCGCCGTACTTCTGGAACAGAACGCCGTCACGTCCGCGTATGTCGTTCATCATGTTTGCCGTATAAAACTGGATCGCCGGCTGGTCGGTGAGAATCGACATCCGGCGGCCCGACGCTCCCGAGAGGACCTCGGCGGCGGGGCGGAGTGTTCCCGGTTCGCCCCGGACAACGAAGTTGTTGTCGTATCCACCGGCGTCTTAGAAGTCGTCGGCGATGTGCTTTGGGGAACGGAAATCGTAGGGAGTTTCTTCGACCGGAAGGATTCGACCGTCGGGGAGCAGCTCGTCGTCGACCCAGAGATACGAATCGGCATGAAGAGTCAGGAGGTGATCGCGAACGTCGGCTCCCGGCCGATCGAGATTCCAGTAGGCGTGATTCGTCAGGTTGATCGGCGTGGCGGCGTCGGTGAGCGCGCGATAGGTAAAACGGAGAACATTGTCGTCGGTAACGGTGAAAGTAACCGTCACGTCGAGCTTGCCGGGGTAGCCTTCATGCCCGTCCGGGCTCACATGATGGAGCGAAATATCGGCCGTCCGCCCGTCCGCGGCCACGGACGCTTCCCACATGACCCGATTGAAACCCACGGCGCCCCCGTGGAGATGATGGGCGCCTGAGTTTCGGGTGAGTCGATACCGCCGCCCGCTCAATTCGAAGCACGCGTTCGCGATGCGGTTGGCGTACCGCCCGACGGTCGCGCCGTAGTACGGATGATCTGCGAGGTATCCGGCGAGCGTATCAAACCCGAGTGTGAGCTCTCCGGAGACGCCGTTTCGATCGGGAAAACGTACGGAAACCAGCGTCGCGCCGTAGGTTATCACCGTCACATCGAGTCCTCCGGCGCCCTGGGCGCGAATGAGGCGGACCGTAGCGCCGTCGGGCGTGACGCCGAACTTATGTTCTTCCAGCTTCATACGATGCTCCTTAGGTACGTCGGCTCACGGATGCTCGCCGAGCAACGCCTTGAGTTGGCCGATGTCGGTGACGAGCTTTGCACGATCGAGATTCCGAAACCGTTTCGGAACCATCTCCCTGCTCGTGCACTCGAGTACCGCGACAAGGTTCTGCAGATCGATCTCGTGTGGATACGCCGGCGGAACGAAGTCGCGAACGGTTTTTTCGAGGTCGCTACGAGTAACTGTAACACGGTTTTCGGTCGCGGCCCGAAACCGTGCGCGAATCAGTATCGATTCGAGATCCGCGCCGGAAAGATCGAAGTCGTGCCGCCTGAACAGGTCGGGAACCGATATTCTGCTCTCTATTCGCAGCTTCAGCTTTCGCACCAATGTGGTGAACAGGTGCTCTTTTTCGTCGCGGGTTTCCGGATAGAAGAGCGCGAGGTGCTCCTCGGCTCGACCTTGGCGCTTGAGATCGATCGGAAGCAGGTCCGGACGGCAGGTAATCAGAAACCAGATGATCTTCCCGCGATATTCGGTGTTTCCCATGAAAGAGGCGATCTGCGCGAAAATCCGATTGCTTGTTCCCGAGTCGCCCTCCTGATTCCGATCTCCGAGAAACGCATCAGCCTCATCTATCATTACTCCGACCGGCGCCATGGCTTTGAGGATGTTGAGCGATTTCTCGAGATTGGCCTCGGTGACGCCTTGCCACTTCGAACGGAAGTTGCGGAATTTGACGATGGGAATGCCGATTTCTCCGGCGAACGCCGTTACCATAAACGATTTACCGGTTCCGACGGGTCCGGAAATAAGATATCCCATCGGCAAAACTTCGAGGCGCCCTTGTTTAATGGCCCGCGCGGCGTTCTTGAACCGCTTCTTGACGAATTCGTGCCCGGAAACCATCGATAGGTCGTGCTCGGTTTCGATAAACTCGAGTAGCCCCGCGGCTTCGTTTTCGATAATCTCCTTTTTGCGCTCGCGTAGATAATCGAGGGAGACCGGTTTGTTCTCCTGAAACGATTCGGCGGCGATCTGATTCAGATTGATCAGATTCAGCCCGCTGGTAATCTTGGCCACTTGAGCCGGCGTCAGACGCTTCTCGAGCATCAATGACTCGCGCCGGTCGAGAAAATCGAGAAAGCTCAAACGAACCTTTTCGTCCGGTATGGGAATGTTCGTCTTCACGGTGCTCGGAGAACGCACCAGTCGGGGGCTTATGTCGGACAGATTCTCGGTCAAAAGGATGACCGACACGTCCCCTTGAGTGAAAATGGGGTCGTGAGACCACCTGTTGAGCGTGACGAGGTTGTAGCGATCTTCCTCCGAAAGCCGAGCGATGTCGGAATGGGGGATCAGCGTCTCCGCGTAATCGATGATAAGAACGATGCGTTTTTTTTTCGGGATGTTCATGAGGAAATACTTTTCAAGAAACCGAAATGCGACCAGTGGATCGGAAGAAAGGAACCGTTCGACGTGTTCGTTGGGATAGGTCTGTGTCATCGTTCGCAGGTACTCGCGCTGCATCTCCGGTGTACAGAAACTGATGCCCGAGGATCGATCGTAGTAGGCGATGACGTCTCTGTTGCCGAAGAGCACCTCGGAGATGAACTCCTGAATGCGTACGAAGACGAACTCACCTTCGTGCATCTTGTTCGGAAGAAAATCCCGGATATTACCGTGTATAATATAGAGATTGGCGGTTTTAGAGCAGTATTTGTACGACAGCTCCTGCGCCCAGTACGGCAGTACCTTAATAAAAGGGAGGTTTTTGAGAATGAGTTGTTCGGCCATGTCCCCTCCCAGGAGGGCTGAGCAGAGTATACGAGGCGTCGGGGAACTCGTCAATGCCGTCTCGGGCGCGAGAGCGGGCGTGGACAGAGACCGACACCACCGTATAATGCCGGCATGAATATCGACATCTATACCGACGGCGGATGCTTCGGCAACCCGGGCCCCGGCGCCTGGGCGTACGTCGCCGTGATTGCCGGAAAACGGGAGCGTTCCTCCGGGTACGAGGCGCAGACGACGAACAACAGAATGGAGCTGACCGCAGTAATCGAGGGACTACGTCACGTGGCCGGTCGCGATGTCGGCAAGCGGGCGAAGGTTCGCGTACTGACCGACTCTCAATACGTGCAGAAGGGTATTACCGAATGGGTCGCCGGGTGGGTGCGCAAAAACTGGCGGACGAGTAGCGGCACGCCCGTCAAGAATCAGGACCTTTGGAAACGCCTCCTTTCTCTTACCGAGACGCGTGAGGTGCGCTGGGAGTGGGTTCGCGGGCACGTGGGCAATGAGTTGAACGAAATCTGCGACGCAATGGTGAAAGAAGAGATCATGGCGCATCGCGACGCGCGGACGCCTCGCGCTCCGGGCGGAACGTCACCGCTCTGAAGCACGCGCGCCTCGGACGGAGTAGGGTTCCGTAGAGGGGAGCCCATGACTCATATCAACAGCTTCGCCGCGCACGGCTTCGACGGGTGCATCGTACGGGTGGAAGTGGACATTCGACGAGGCATCCCGGGCGTCGATATCGTCGGTCTTCCCGACGGGGCCGTACGCGAGTCGCGCGACCGCGTGCGTGTGGCGGTAAGAAACTCCGGGTTCGCGTTTCCCCCCGATCGGATCTTGGTCAACCTCGCGCCGGGCGATCTTCGGAAAATCGGTTCGCACTTCGATCTTGCGATCGCCGTGGCTATTCTGTCCGAATGCGGCGTCATTCCTCCCGTCCATTATCGCGGGAAGGCGGGCGGGTTCATGCTGCTCGGGGAGCTTGATCTGTCGGGCGCCGTCAGGAGTGTGCGCGGGGTGCTGCCGGCCGTTGCGTGCGGGCTTGCGGAGGGGCTTTCCTTCTTTCTCGTGCCCGAGCGCAACCGGGCCGAAGCCGAGGCGCTCGGACGAGGGTGCGTGTGCGGCGTGGAGTCGTTGCGCGGCGCCGTCGAAACGCTCATCGCTATCGGCGCCGACCGCGTCGACGTCGCGCCGCACAATTCCGTGCCGCCGGCGGGCCGCGTTCGTACGGAGGTTCGGCGCGACGAGGACTCGGCCGGCGGCTCGCTGCCCGATTTCGCGGACATGACCGGCGCGCGGGGTCTCAAGCGCGCGATTCTGGTTGCCGCGGCGGGACGGCATCATGTGTTGCTGTACGGTCCTCCCGGAAGCGGGAAAACCATGGCGGCGCATAGAATACCCTCGATTCTTCCCGATCTCGAATGGGAGGACGCGATAGCGGTCACGAAGGTTCACTCGATAGCGGGAGCGCTCGGAGAGAGAAGCGGGATCATCAGCCGGCCGCCGTTTAGAACCCCGCATCACACCGCGACCATCGAGGGTCTCATCGGCGGTGGACGAAGCGTCACCCCCGGCGAAGTGTCGCTGGCGCATCGCGGGGTGCTGTTTCTTGACGAAGCCGCCGAGTTTCGTCCGACGTTGCTGCAGGCGCTCCGCGAACCCGTCGAGGCGAAGCGCGTTTCGATCTCGCGCGCCGGGCGACGGGTGTGGTTTCCGGCGGATTTTCTTCTCGTTCTCGCCACCAATCCGTGTCCGTGCGGGAATTTCGGCCGAGACGACGAATCGTGTCTCTGCAGTAGAAAGGAGATTCAGTCATATTGGAAACGCCTCGGAGGCCCGCTGCTTGATCGGGTGGACATCAGGGTACGAACCGTACCCCCGCGAAGCGAAGACATGCTCAGCTTCGGCGGAATCGACAGCCGGCGGATGCGAACGAGACTTGACGGCGCGATGGCTCTGCAGCGAGACCGATACGCCGGCACCGGCCTCCGAGCGAACGGAGAGATTCCCGCGGTGGAGACCTCGAGGCTGTGTCGCATGTCGGGCGGCGCCGAACGGCTGCTGCGGCGCTCGGCGCGGTCGTTGGCGTTGAGCGCCCGTGCGCATCTGTCGGTCTTTCGACTCGCCCGGACGGTTGCCGATCTTGCCGGTCACGAGGACGTTCTCGGTGAGGACGCCGAGGAAGCCGTGGAGCTTCGGCGCTACGGCGACGGCGATCTGTTCTGGCGATAGACGTCGGCGGCGCGAGAGGCGTCGGTCGCCGCCGGCCATGTCCATCGGGTCCGGCGGCTCTGTTTTTTGCATGACGGTTTGCTGGGCCCGCGGGATTTGGTGCGACGGTGCGGGCTATACGTCACCGCCGCGAAAAGGGGTGGAAACGGTCTGCCGGTCGAGGTATTTGTCGCGATTCAGCGGATCGAATGGAGCCGACGGCGTCGTCGAGTTGGCACACGTTTCACCGAGGAGTATATTTGATCGGGAGGAAAAAGTGCGTTTCTACACCCGACAGCAGGTCGTCTTTTTTTCGGTACTCAGCGCCGTAACCGCTGCGGCGATTGTCTACGGACTTTTGAGCGGGCTCGATGTTCGGCCCAAGTCGAATCACGCCGACGCGGTCGAGTTCACGCTCGAGCCCAACTACTCAACAGACGCGATCATTCCGGCGCAGGATGTCGGCGTATACAACGAAGACGAGCGAGAAAACATCGAGATCTACGAGCGTCTGAACAGAGCCGTCGTCAACGTCACGACCGAGACGCTTGCGTTGAACTGGTTTTTCGAACCCGTGCCGCAGAAAGGCGGAACCGGTTCGGGAAGTATTATCGACAAACGCGGCTACATCCTCACGAACAATCATGTCGTGGAAAACGCCTACAAGGTGTTTGTCACACTTGCCGACGGCGACCGATACGAAGGCGAGGTGAGCGGAAAGGATCCCGAGAACGACCTCGCGATCATCAAGTTCGATCCCGGCGACACCGAACTGACGACGATCCCTTTCGGGAGTTCGGCGAACTTGAAAGTCGGGCAAAAGGTGCTCGCCATCGGCAACCCTTTCGCGTTTGAGCGGACATTAACCACCGGAATCATCTCGGGCCTCGGGAGGCCGGTTCGCGCGTCGGGTATTTTCGTTATCAGAAACATGATTCAGACCGACGCGTCGATCAATCCGGGCAACTCCGGCGGTCCTCTCCTCAACTCGCACGGTGAGCTGATCGGGGTCAATACCATGATTTATTCGCCTTCGGGCGGATCGGTGGGAATCGGGTTTGCCACTCCGGTCGATACCGCGCGGCGAGTGGTGCCCGAGCTCATCGCCTACGGCAGGGTGCGCCGCGGGTGGATCGATGTCGTTCCGGTCGAGCTGCAACCGCAATTGGCGAGAGCGGCGCGACTGTCGCGGGACAGCGGAATACTCGTCAGCCAAGTGGCGCCCGGCGGTAACGCCGAAAAAGCGGGCATTCGCGGAGGGTCTCGTTCACGAGCCGTTCGCTACGGGCGCGACGTCGTCTATCTCGGTGGGGACATTATCGTGCGGATCGACGGCGAAGAGATTGAACTCATTTCCGATTATTTCGGCGCCCTTGAAGACACGAAGCCCGGTGACGTTGCGAGGGTCGTCGTGCTGCGTAACGGGAAGGAGATTTCGCTGGACGTGAAACTGTCCGAACGACCCGACAACATCTACGGGAACTAGAGCTTTCCGGAAATGGCGCGTTTCAGGGTCGTTGCCGACTTTTCTCCCTCCGGCGATCAGCAACAGGCAATCGAGACTCTCTCGCGCGGGATTCTATCGGGCGTACGGCATCAAACGCTGAAGGGAGTCACCGGATCCGGGAAAACCTTCACGATGGCGAAGATCATCGAGGCGACAAAACTGCCGACGCTTGTTATTTCGCACAACAAAACGCTCGCCGCCCAGCTATACCGCGAGTTCCAGGAGTTTTTCCCCGATAACGCGGTGGAGTACTTCGTTTCCTACTACGACTACTATCAACCCGAGGCGTACGTCCCTTCCAAGGACCTCTATATCGAAAAGGACGCGTCGATCAATGACGAGATTGACCGACTGCGGTTGGCCGCTACCTCGGCGCTCATTGAGCGCGACGACGTCATCGTCGTCGCCACCGTTTCGTGCATCTACGGACTGGGTAACCCGGAGTCTTTTCGCGACATGAGGATCCCGTTTCATGTCGGCGACCGGGAAGACGTACGGCACGCGATCAGGCGTTTGGTGTCGCTTCAGTACGACCGTAACGACGTCGTGCTCGAACGCGGCAAGTTTCGCGTCAAGGGTGACGTGCTTGAGATCTTTCCGGCGTATTTGAAAGAGGCGTTCCGGATCGAGTACGACTGGGACAGAGTATCCAGGATCCGAAAGTTCGATCCGGTGACCGGCGTCCGGCGCGGCGAGCTCGATTCCATTACCGTTTATCCCGCAAAGCATTTCGTCATGCCGGAAGAGCAAATCAGGAAGGCGCTCGACACGATCCGTCTGGAGCTCGATGAAAGATATGAAGAACTTCAGCGGAAAGGGAAGCTTCTCGAAGCGCAACGACTGAAATCCCGCACCGAGTACGACCTGGAAATGATGGAAGAACTGGGATACTGCCCCGGAATCGAAAACTACTCGAGACCGCTGAGCGGTCGGGCCCCGGGAGAGCGCCCGGCCGTGCTTATTGACTACTTCCCCGACCGTTTTCTCACTTTCATCGACGAATCGCACGTCACGCTTCCCCAGATCGGCGGCATGTACCAGGGCGACCGTTCGCGAAAAACGACGCTCGTCGAACACGGTTTCCGTCTTCCGTCGGCCCTCGATAACCGGCCGTTGATCTTCGATGAGGTCGACGCGCTTCTCGACCGCCGCGTCTACGTCAGCGCAACGCCCGGCGCCGTAGAGCTTTCGCGTT
>JAJRYZ010000202.1 GCA_024275515.1 Spirochaetota bacterium | reverse complement strand
CCACTATCCATGCGTATCGGAGCTTCTCCGACGTGTCAACAATCCGCGCAGAGAGTGAGCGGCGATGAGAGGCACCGCGTCGGGCCGGGGGCGGGACCGAGACGACGAGCGAGACGGCGGCCGCCGGGGGCGCGCTCGGTGGAGAGGCGCCCGATCTTAAGGCGATGGTCGACGCAGGGACGCTTCCGCCGGTTGCCGAACGTCTGCCCGAAGACCCGTTCGTCGTCGATATGGTCGACGGGATCGGCAAATACGGCGGGACCTGGCGACGCGCGATTCGCGCGCGGAGCGCGTGGGCGTTTTGGTACTACGTGATCAAAGAGAACGAAGTGCGCTACGACCCGCAGATTACCAAAATTCTGCCGGTTATGATGAAAGACTACAAGGTGTCGGCGGACAAGAAGACGTTTACCTTCTACATGCGACCGGGGATGAAATGGAGCGACGGCGACGATTTCACCGCGGACGACTACGAGTTCTGGTGGAAATACGTTATCAACAACGACGATCTGACCCCCGCAAAGCCCAACTGGTTGCTCGCCGGCGGCAAGCTTCCGACGTTTACCAAGATCGACGAGTACACCTTCCAGTTCAGCTGGGAAACGCCCTACGGAATTTTCCTCGACACGCTCGCGCAGCCGCGGTTCGACGGTCGGATGGCGCTCCCGAGCCACTACCTGAAGCAGTTCCATCCCGCTTTCACCTCGGAGGCGGACCTGAAAAAGCTCATGGAAGCCGGCGGCTACGATACCTGGATGGATCTTTTCAGCGGCAAAAACACGCGACATCTCAACCCCGAGTTACCGGGGCTGGAAGCCTGGACACCGCTTGACGACAACACCGGCGCGGTCATGAGGTTCAAACGGAATCCGTACTACTGGAAAGTCGATGAAGCGGGGAATCAGCTTCCGTACCTCGACGGAATCGAAGAACTTCTGCTTCAGGACAAAGAGTCGTGCCTGCTCAAAGCGCTCGCCGGCGAGATCGATTTCCAGTACCGCGAAATTACCGGTCTTGACAACTACCCGCTGTTCCAGGAAGTAAAGGACAAAGTGGGCCTGCGGACGGTCGTCGCGCAGACGATGCATTCGAATATCCACACCATCTTTCTCAACTACACGACCGAAGATCCGATTAAACGTCAGCTCTACAACGACTTGCGGTTCCGGCAGGCGCTGTCGTTGGCCATCGACCGCGAGCAGATAAACAAACTGCTTCACAAGTCGCTTTCGCCTCCGGCACAGCTCGCGCCTCCGCCGGGAGACCCCGCGCGTGAGGAGGAGGTGGCCAAGTACTACACCGAGTTCGATCTGGAGAAAGCGAATCAGCTGCTCGACGAGATCGGGCTGAAGTGGGATTCGAACAAACAATGGCGATTGGGTCCCGACGGTAAGCCGCTTCAGTTCGTGAAGATCTTCTACACCTCGTGGCCGGCGAACCAGGCCGAGGCGCAGGACCTGATAAAACAGACCTGGGCGAAGATCGGGATCGACGTGATCAACAAACCGATCGAGCGGAGCCTCTGGTCGCAGCAGATGCGGACCAACGATTACGACATGTCCGCCTACGCAACCAACACCGGCGGCGGTCCTTATCTTCCGATCGCTTCCGACGGAGTCTTTCCGATCAACGTTTCCTGGTATCCCGAACCGGACTGGGGTCTCTGGCTGAACACCGGCGGCGCGGCCGGTTCGGAACCGCCTCAGTCGGTCAAGGATTCTTTCGCGCTCTACCAGGAGTACATTACCACCGCGGACGCGGAAAGAATGGTGGAGATCGAGAAGGAGGCGTTCAGGCTCTACTCGACCAACCTATGGGCCATCGGCGTCGGCGACCGTCCGGCCATGGAAGTCTACTACGTCGCGACAACGCGGTTGAAAAACCTCCCGACGGACAACGTTATCGACGACATGACCTTCTTCCATCCGGCACAGTTCTACTTTGACGAGTAGGTCCGCCGGATTCTTCATCGCGTAGTCACTGCGCGTTGACAGGGGGCCCGCGAGGGTCCCCTTTTCGCATTGTTTAGAGAGGCAAACAATGGCACGATTTCTCCTGCGACGTTTCCTCTTGATGATCCCGACACTGTGGCTCATCACGATCGTATCGTTCGTCATCATTATGCTACCTCCGGGCGACTACCTGACCTCCTACGTCGCGAACCTGACTTCGCAGGGCGATCTGGTCAACCTCGAACAGGTTGAAGCGCTCAGAGTGCGCTACGGGCTCGGCGATCCGGGCTACATGCAGTACCTAAAATGGATGCGCGGCGTGCTCTCCGGGGACCTCGGTCGTTCGCTCCAGTGGGGACGCGAGGCCGGGGCGCTTATTCGGGAACGACTTCCGTGGAGCTTTACGATCGCTTTCGGCTCCTTCGTGTTCGTCTGGCTTGTCGGCCTTCCGATAGGCGTCTATTCGGCGACGCACAAATACTCGATCGGGGATTATTTTTTCACCTTCATCGGATTCATCGGTCTGGCCATACCGAACTTTCTCTTCGCGTTGGTGGCGCTATGGCTCTACTACTCCGCCACCGGGAAGGCGATCGTCGGGCTCTTTTCGGCGCAGTTCCTCGGCGCGCCTTTCAGCTTCGCGAAGTTCATCGATCTGCTCAAGCATCTGTGGATCCCCGCGATCATCGTCGGTACCGCGGGCACCGCGGGACTCATCCGTACCATGCGCGCAAACCTGCTTGACGAGCTCGAAAAACCATACGTCATGGTCGCCAGGGCGAAGGGTCTGACCGAACGGAGGCTTCTGTACAAGTATCCGTTTAGAATAGCCATCAACCCCGCGATAAGCACCATCGGCTGGATGCTTCCGCGTCTGGTCTCGGGAGAGTTGCTCGTTTCCATTGTGCTCGGCCTTCCGACGCTGGCGCCGATCTTCGTCGAAGCGTTGCTGAATCAGGACATGTTTCTCGCGGGAAGCATTGTACTGATCCTGAGCACGCTTACCGTGATCGGAACTCTAATCTCGGACGTGCTCCTCGCCTGGGTAGATCCACGAATCCGGGCGATGATGTAGGAGAGTGGAGATGTCGAAAACACCCAAAGAGAAAGGCGGCGTTCAGGCCGATGCCGGCCTGGACATTATCGACGAGGCTCAGACCGATATTCGGATCGCCCGGGCCTCGCAGTGGCAGTTGATCAAATGGAAGTTCCTCAGGCATAGGCTCGCGGTGGCCGCGCTGATCATTCTGATTTTTTTCTATTTCGGAGTGGTATTCGCCGAGTTCGCCGCGCCGTACGACCCGCGATTGCCCAACGAGGGCTACCAGTATCTTCCTCCTCAGAAAATCCATTTCGTCGACGAGAACGGAAAGTTCCATCTGCGGCCTTTTATCTACAAGATGACCACCGCGATCGATATGAAGACGCTGGCGACGATCTACACCGAGGACACGAGCGAACGGCACCCGCTCTACCTCTTCGTCCGCGGCGATCCGTACAAGCTTTGGGGTAAGTTCAAATCGAACGTTCATCTGTTCGGAACCAAAACGGGAACGAAGTACTTCATGTTCGGAACCGATCGCATGGGGCGTGATCTGCTCTCGCTTATTATTCACGGGAGTCGGATTTCGCTTTCAATCGGACTCGTCGGCATCGCATTGAGTTTTTTCATCGGCATCCTGATCGGCGGAATATCGGGCTATTACGGCGGGGCGGCCGACGTGATTATCCAACGAATCATCGAGTTCTTCCGTTCGGTCCCGACGCTTCCCCTCTGGATGGGGTTGAGCGCGGCGCTCCCCGCCACCTGGACGACGATACAAGTGTATTTCGGAATCGTCATCATCCTGTCGCTTATCGGCTGGACCGGCCTCGCGCGGGTCGTTCGCGGAAAGTTCATGGCGGTCAAGCAGGAGGACTTCGTTATGGCCGCCGAGCTCGACGGATGCAGCGACGTGAAAATCGTGTTCAGATACCTGCTTCCGTCGTTTTTCAGCTACATAATCGCCTCGCTTACCCTCTCGATCCCCGGAATGATCCTCGGCGAGACCGCGTTGAGCTTCATCGGACTTGGGCTTCAGTCGCCGGCGATAAGCTGGGGAGTGCTTTTAAAGCAGGCTCAGCGGTTGCAGGTGCTCGCGCAGGCGCCGTGGCTCCTGATACCGGGCGCGTTTGTCGTCGTGGCGATACTGGCTTTTAACTTCGTAGGCGACGGACTGCGCGATGCCGCAGATCCGTACGCCAGAGTGTAGGCATGGGAGTGTAGCACTATGCAGAAACCCGACGCGAGCGCGGCGGACGACCGACTTCTTTCGGTGCGCAATCTTCAGACTCATTTCTTCTCACGCGAAGGAACGCTGAAGGCGGTGAACAACGTCAGCTTTGCGATTTCGGAGGGAGAGACCCTCGGAATCGTCGGCGAAAGCGGTTGTGGTAAGAGCGTAACCGCCCAGTCGATCCTGCGAATCGTTCCATCCAACGGCGACATCGTCGGCGGCGAGATTCTATTCGACGAGGGCGAGGAATTGATCGATCTTGTCAAACTCGATCCACGGGGCGAGCGCATCCGTAACATCCGCGGCGCCGCCATTTCGATGGTGTTTCAGGAACCGATGACCTCGTTTTCGCCGATCTATACGATAGGCAACCAGATCGGCGAGGTCATCCAACTCCACGAAGGCGCCTCGGCCGACGAGGCGCGCGAACGGACGATTGAGTTGCTTCGACAGGTCGAAATGCCCAAACCGGAGCAGCAGATCGACGTATACTCGTTCAATCTGAGCGGGGGTATGCGTCAGCGCGCGATGATCGCGATGGCGCTCGCCTGCTCTCCCCGACTGCTAATCGCCGACGAGCCCACCTCTGCGCTCGACGTGACGATACAGGCGCAAATCCTCGACCTGATCGGTTCGCTCCAGGAACGGTCGAAGATGGCGATGATGATGATTACTCACGATCTCGGCGTTGTGGCTCAGGTTTCGGACAATGTGCTGATCATGTATCTCGGCGACAGCATGGAGTACGGTCCGGTCGACGCCATCTATCACAATCCGCACCACCCGTACACGAAAGGTCTGATCCAATCGGTTCCCCGGATAAAGACCCGATTCAAAGAGCAGTTGGTTCCGATTCACGGGAACGTTCCGAGTCTCTACGAGCGGCCGGCCGGCTGTCCGTTTCATACGAGGTGCCCGCAGATAATCCCGGGCGTATGCGACAAGCGCGAAGCGGAGAGCGTCGAAGTCGAGCCGAGCCATACGGTGAAGTGTCACCTCTACTCAGGATGAAGCCACATGAACAATGACATGCTTATCGATATCAAGCATCTGGTGAAGGAGTTTCACATTACGAAGGGCCTGAGCAAGCGTCACATCGGCATGCTGCGCGCGGTCAACGACGTGAGCTTTACGATTCACCGCGGCGAGATTCTCGGGCTCGTCGGCGAGAGCGGGTGCGGCAAAACGACCACCGGTCGCTGCGTCATGCGCGCGATCGAACCGACCTCCGGGGAAGTGCTGGTGAACTTCGACGGGGAGGCGAACGGGTCCGTGGATCTGTGCCGGCTCGAGAAGAAGGAGCTTAAACGCGTGCGCCGAAACATGCGGCTCGTCTTTCAAGATCCCTATTCGTCGCTCAACGCGCGGATGACCGTCCAGGACATCATCAGCGAAGTGCTCGTCACCAACCGCCTCGCGACGAACCGCGCCGAAATCCAGGATCGTGTCGCCGCGATAATGGAAAAAGTGGGGCTCAACCGTGACCAGATGACGCTCTATCCTCACGCCTTCTCAGGCGGTCAGCGGCAGCGAATCGCGGTGGCGCGCGCGCTGGTATCGGAGCCTAAGTTCGTGGTCGCCGACGAGCCGGTTTCCGCGCTCGATGTCTCGATCCAGGCGCAAATACTCAACCTGTTGCTCCAGCTCAAACAGGACATGGATCTTACCTTCCTGTTTATCGCTCACAACCTCGCGGTGGTCGCGCATACCTGCGACCGGATCGCCGTTATGTATCTCGGT
>JAJRYZ010000201.1 GCA_024275515.1 Spirochaetota bacterium | reverse complement strand
GAAGTCCTCGTAGTCTCGGTAGACGGTAGTCGGCGCTTCGCCGCGGAACTGTTCGAGCGTCGCTATTTTTTCGTTTCCGAGAAACATTCTCGAAATCACGCAATTCGACTCGCGGAGAAGTTTTACCTGTTCCATGAGCAGCCGCCGTTGTATCTCCATGAACTCGGCAAGCCCCAAATAAAGAAATCCACAGTATTTGGTCCAGACTTCCTCTCTGCGCCCAAGTCTGATCAACTCGTCCGCACGCATCCCCAACCTTCTCTCCCTGCGCCGGCCGAAGCGCGCCGTGCTTCCGCACCGAGCCCACCGCTTCGCCGCACACCATCAACTTTTCGATCAAGAGCCGTTTACGTCGGCTACGGCATCGGAGCTCGCGCCGCGGACGCCGAGAACACGCGCGACGTGGGCGGCGAAATGTTGCAGCGCGTCGTCCTCCGGCTCGCATCCGACGACGCGTCTCGCATTCTCTATGCTCCAGAAACCACCCGTGTTTCCGCTTACCCCGTAAAAGATCTGGAAAGGCGAATTACAGGTACGGAAAGTCGGGGTCGACAAGCCCGATTTCTTTCATCCGGCGCCAAAAGCGACGGGGCGCCTTCGACGTCGCCGCCTCAACGTTCTCCGCCACTCGCTCGGGGCGGCCGGTATTGAGGGCTACGGCGGCTACCCCGGGTACCGAAAGCCCGAACTCGACGCACGCGTTGAGAGGCGTCACATCGAAGGCGACGCAGCACTCGGTGAACCGGTCTCTCCACTCGAAAAGTTCCGGGTGACTCCGACGCGAGACGACGCGATAGTCGTAGTAGCGGCCGCCTACGAGGAATCCGGAATGGAAGACCGCCGAGTTGATAACGCCGATTCCACGCGCCCGGACATCGGCAAGAAAATCCAGAAGCTCGCGATTGTGGGTTCGAATCGTAAGCGAGCAGGCGAGCATGATCCAGTCGAGATCGACCCGCTCGCATAGCTCACGAACCACATTCCGGTCCTTCGACCCCACGCCGACCCCGACGACTTCGCCCGCGTCTCGAAGCTCGATGAGCGCTCGGTAAGCGCTGAGGATGTCGCGCATTCGACGCTCCCGATCGGCGGACCCCGAAGCGGCGTCGAGATACTCGTCCGGATCGTGTATCGAGACCAGCGCGGGACGATAACGACCGAGAAGTCTACAGCCCTGTTCCCAACAATCGAGAATACCGTCGTAGCCGATCGTCTGATGCGCGTCGTGCTCGAGCCCGAACCACACGCCGGGCTCGAAAAGCGGCTCGGAGGTCGTAAGCGGAACCCGCCTCCATCCGAGCTTGTTGCTCACGACTACCCTGTTCGGCGAAACGTCAAGCTCGGCGAGTATCCGCCCGATCAGCTCAAGCGCGAGCCCCGCGCCGTATTTCCCCGCCGAATCGATGAAAACCGGCGGCTCGGTCGACTCGAACCACGCGGAGACGATACGTCGCTTATGTTCGTAGGATAGCTCGCGGTAGAGGTTTCCCAACGCGCTTGAGCCGAAAACAATCGGAGGTGTTTCAAGTCCGGTCCTCCCGAGGCGCGCTCGTGTTACACCCATTCAGCACCCATCATAGCCGCAACTATCCGGGCGGGCAACCGCGGCGCTTCGAGACGAAGCAATTCTCACCGTGGGTCGCCACATTGAGAATCGTCGCATTCACCCGGCGCCGGACAGGCGCTTTCGCGGCGATTCGACGGCTCAGTCCGGCGGTGTCGCCCTCCTGTCGCGTAAAGCTATCGGACTCGACGACGCACGTGCCAACCGAATCCCGCGAGCAACAGAGCGACCGCGGGTACGCTCAGTCCGCCGGCCGCGATCCGTATCATGCTTTCGATCTCTTTCACGCGCTCCGGAACCGCGACCGATTGCGCCGGCGGCGCCCGTCGGATGCAGCGGTCGCCGGGGTAGTGTACAATGGAAAGAAGATGGACACGGAACCCGGACTCGGCCGACTCTCGATGAGCGCCCTAACCGTCGCTTTCCGATCGCGCCGACGGTGGGTCCCTACGAAAAACAAGTGCCGGGGTGCCTCGTTGCGAACCGTACTTGTAGCGACCGAAACGACCGAAAGGAGGACGTAGTGTTCTGGGCGAATCTCATCCATTTGAGCTACAACATGTGGGAAGACCGCGACGAGCCGTCGCTCGAGGGACTGGAATACGGCACTGCTCGCTGGTATCGACCGTACCTGACCTTCGATGAAGATCTGTGGAGGCGGTTGACGGAGCGGATGGCCGAGGTGGGATTCAATATGATCGTCGTCGATCTCGGCGACGGGATCCGATACGAAAGTCATCCGGAGATCGCCGTCGAAAACGCGTGGTCGACGGCAAAGCTCGGCGAAGAGCTCGCGCGGCTTCGAGACCTTGGTCTGGAGCCCATACCCAAGCTCAATTTCGCGACCTCACACGACGCGTGGCTCGGCGAATACTCGCGCTGCGTCTCAACGCCGATTTACTATCGGGTCTGCTCCGAGCTTATCGAGGAGGTGGTCGGTCTGTTCGACGCACCCCGGTTGTTCCACCTGGGGATGGACGAAGAGACGGCCGAGCATCAGAGATTCTATTCGCTCGCCGTCATGCGCCAACACGAACTATGGTGGCACGATTTCACCTACCTCTGCGATCAGGTGAGGAAGGCGGGCGTGCGCCCGTGGGTCTGGTCCGACCATATCTGGCGGCATCGCGAAGACTACCTTCGGGAAGTGCCGTCCGACGTACTCCAAAGCAACTGGTACTACGGAACAAGCTTTACGGGCAATGAGCCGGCGGTCGAAGCGTATACCGTTCTTGACGAGTCGGGTTACGAACAGATACCGACGGCGAGCAACCACTCGAGTCCGGATAATTTCCGGCTGACGGTAGAGTACTGCGACCGCGTCGTATCGAGCGACCGGCTCCTGGGTTATCTGCAAACGCCGTGGCGACCCACGACGAACGAATACACCCTGCGGCATGAACGGGCGATCGATCAGGTCGCCGAAGTCATCCGAACCCGCACGAGCTAATAGCGCCGGCATTCCGCGCATCGGCGGTTGCCTCGGCGGCGGCGAGCAGACTCGGACGTTTCGCGTTTGCCCGGCATACGACCATGGTCGTCCTACGGCCCGAAAACCGCGACGTTTTCGGTCGTGTCCAGGAACAGCGCGAATCGGGCCCCGTCAAGCGCCCGGTAGAAGCCCACTCGTCGGCTCGCGCCGTGACCTCCCGGACGAAGCGTTCCCGCTCGACCGCCCCGAGAAAACAGTCCCGGACGACAGGCACGCTCGCACACCGCGACATAATGGCTCGATGAATCGGTCCACCCACCTCGACGCCTCCGGAAAGATACGGATCGGGAAAAACAACGGGCCGATCCATCGGACCGGCCCGCCTTCGTCGTCCGGGCGCGTTCCGCGCCCGCCTTCGGTCTCCGCTATGTCTCGTTGAAGATCATCGCAAGCTCGCACATGCGATACGAGAACCCCATCTCGTTGTCGTAGAAGCTCGTCGCCTTGACCAATGTTTGGCCGGCGAGACCCACCACGAGCAGATTGTCCGTTATCATGGACGAGTACGGCTCGCCGACGCAATCCTGCGAGCATTCGTAGTAATCGCCGAAATACGCGGTCTTTTTCATAATCGTCGACTCGTTGATCTTGTCGACGTTTTTCGCGATCGACTCGGCGAGCTGCTCCCGGGTCACGTCGCCTTCCAACAGGTAAACCGCCTCGACGACGCTTCCGGTGTCGGTCGGAACCCGCAGCGCCGTTCCGTTGAGCTTCCCGTTGAGATGCGGAAGCACCTTCCCGACCGCGATCGCCGCGCCGGTCGACGCAGGAATGATGTTGTTGAGCGTGGCGCGATTCTTGCCGCCGCCGAAGAAATCGACCACGCGCTGAGTAGAGGTGGCCGCGTGCGTCGTCGATATCAGCCCCGCGATGATCTTGTGACTCATATCAACGGCTCTGGTAAGAGGGGCGAGACAATTGGTCGTGCAGCTCGCGTTGGATACGATCGTTTCTCCCGGCGTGAGCGTGTCGTGATTGACTCCCACGACGATAGTGTGAGTCTCGCTGTCCTTCGCGGGAGCGCTGATGATCACTTTTTTTGCGCCGCCTTTCAGATGGGCCGACGCCTTTTCGGTAGTCAAGTAGAAGCCGGTGCACTCGAAAACGATGTCGACGTCGTGCTTCCCCCACGGGATGTTCGACGCGTCCTTCTCGGCGTATACGGTTATCTCGTGCCGCCCGATTCTAATGACGTTCTCCGATTCGAGACCGACCGCCGCCGGAAACCTGCCGTATATCGAATCCTTGGGAAGGCTTTTCGCGATTTCTTCGGCCGAAACCAGGTCGTTCCCCGCGACGATGTCGAACTTATCGTCGAAATTGCTGAGGATTACCCGCATGACGTTCTTTCCGATGCGCCCCATCCCGTTGAAACCGACTTTGATTCTGCTCATGGCTGTTTTTACGCTCCTCTATTCGTCCCCACGGGAACTTGCGAAGGCGACAAGCGTCCCGCCGGAACCCGTACGGTGTATTTAGGTATGATTGCATCTGTTTCATACCCTCAACGCGCCGGCGTGTCAACCTGGAGCGGGTTCCGTGCGCCTGCGCCGGCGTGTCAAGCCGGGGCGATTCCCGTCGGTCGCACGAGAGCCGAACTTCACCGGCGCCGATCCTCGTGCTAATCTTGACCATCCGTTCGCACGTATCCGGGGGGCATAATGCACACGTTTCTTGCATCGCACAGGCTGCGCGACGGGACGACGCTTGAAGTGGGGCGAGTCGAGGGTCCCGACCTCCGATGGGCCGACCGAATCGTTCCGTTTCTCGGCCACAAGGGCGGTCTATGGACCCGGCAGATTGAGGAAACGCTGCGTGAGGATACGCGTCCTCTTCTGTCGCGCTACTATGTCGGACTGATAGACGAGGAGCTTGCAGGTACGGTATGCACCTTCGTGTACCGCGGCGTTGGAATTCTCGGTCATGTTTTCACTTCGCCCGAGCACAGGGGGAAAGGAGTATGCCGTGCCGTTATGACGACGCAAATCGAGGATTTCCGCGCCGAAGGCGGAGAAGCCCTTTTTCTCGGCACCGGATATGATTCGCCGGCGTATCACATCTACTCACGCTTCGGATTCACTTCGATCACGCCCGGCTCCGGTGAGATGGAGTACTACCGAGACGGTATTGAAAGCTACGAATCTATGCGGTTCGCACCCCGGACGGCGCGTATACGTAATTCGGATTGGAGGGATTGGGCAGGTTACACCGGACTCGCCTGCCAAACGCGGGGATCGCCGGTACGTTCGGTTTTACTCTCACTCTACGGCAGGCGCAGCATGGAAGGTCCGTATCTCTCGTTGCGGCACACGATCGTCTCGCATCCTAAGGCGCGCCTGCAGTCGCTCGAGACGACGGACGACGGAGCGGTGGTTGGAATGGCATGGTCGGCCCCCGATCCGCGTTTCCCCGGTGTAGCCCTCTGCGATCTTTGCGTACACCCGTTCTATAAAGAGCACGCGGCGCCGCTCGCGGCGGCGACAGTCCCCGAAAACGGCCGCTGCCACGCATACGCGGAAGCGGACGACGAGCCCACGATCGCCGCGTTCGAATCGCGGGGGCTTTCAGTCGAAGCCCGACTGCCGGACGCGATCGTCGTGGGGGGCCGACCGGTCTCTCTTGTGCTTCTGTGTCGCTAGATGAGAACAAGCCGACCGAACGTCGATGTATCCCGCTCCTGCTGCTCACGTCCGGTCCAACTCAGTCTTACCTGTTCGTTGCCGTCGGCATCATGGCTGACCAGCACCGCGTCGAACGCCATCACCTCCCGCGCCCCGTTATCTCCGCCGAACGCGCTCCAAGGAATCGCGCATCCGAGAATGTATCCGAAGGGTGTCCGTTCCGTGCGTGCGGAGACCTCTTCTCCGTTCGACACGACGACCCACGCATCAATCCCGGAGTCGGCCGGCGGGCAGACGGTCACGTGGAAGACCCCGTCGCCGTAACCGCCGAGACCGAGCCGGTCCTTCGCCCGGCCGTCGAAGAACACGCGAAAATAGTCGGCGCGAATCCGCCCCGTCGGTGCGGTCTCGGCGAGGAATTTCATGTCGTCCTCTACCTCGACCCAGAGATAGAGGCTCCCATCGTCATAATCAAGTGCGAAATCGTAGCTGTGCGCCGACGGACCTTGTTTCGAAAGGTGAACCGGATGGATCGCGGAGGGTACGTGGACGAGCGGAGACGCCGGTCGTTCGAGAAGCGAGTCGTTCGACTTCCCGCCGGCCCGCTTCGACGCGGTCACGACGGCGTACGACAGGTGCTCGATTGTGTGGGAATCGTCGAAAGTGACGACCGAATCAACACTCAGCGATTCCATCGGAGGCGTCGTCGTGACCGTTATGTCCCGATGTCTACGTCCGAAACCCTTGAGCGTGGAGAAATCGAACTCGGCGGGCGCGATCTGCTCTTCGCGGTGAGATCTCAGCGATACCCGCACGCGCGAAAACGTCGACTCGGTGAAGTTCTTGACGTGGTAACGCAGCCGCAGCGAGAGCATGCCGTCGGCGGCGGCGGACCCACCGGTCAACTCTCCCCATCCGGCGACCGAACCCGACCGCTCGTCGAGCAACGACACCGCTTCGCCGAGCCGCGCGGGAATGTCGAGTTCCTGCGGGCAGAGTTCGACGCACTTCCCGCATTGGCGGCAGAGTGCCGCCTTTCCTCCCAGAGTCGCGTATCGGGTGCGGGCGTGATCGGAGAGCCCGAATACGCGGTCGAGGTTTAGAATCTCGAAATTCGCCGGAATGTCGACGTTGTCGGGGCACGGCATGCAATAGTTGCACCCCGTACAGTAGAGTCCCGCGAGTTTTTTTCGTTCCTCGACGGCCGCTTCGATTCTGCGATGATCTTCGGGCGTGAGTTCTCCGAGATTCGCGACCGTTTCAACGTTCTCCTCGAGCTGCTCCATCGTCGACATTCCCGAGAGAGCTACGTTGACGGCCGGATTCGAAAGAACGAAACGAAGCGCGAGCTCGGGCGTGCTTTTCACCTCTCCCGCAATCTCCTGCGCTTTTCCGGTCGGATAACCGAGACGGCCGCCGCCGACGGGTCCCATGATTACCACGCCCATACCGTGCTCCGCGGCAAACGCTATTCCCTCCTCGAGGCTCTGGTCGAGCAGGTTGTACTGAACCGTTACCGACTCGAAAAGACCGGTCTCGACGCATTTCTTGAGGCTGTCGAGCGAGCCGTGAAACGAATGGCAAATGTGGCGCACCATTCCCTGCTCCTTGGCCTTCAGGACTTCCCGATAGAGCCCGTCCTCGCCGTCGACCGCGGCCTCGAACCGTTCATAGTTCATGCCGTGGAAGTTGTACACGTCTATGTGGTCGGTCCGTAACCGCTCGAGACTGTCGTTCAGGTTCCTCCACCACCCGTCCTTGTCGGTCTTATCGTAGTGGTGGTTTTTCGTCGACAGAACGACACGGTCGCGCATCGATTCCATCGCCTCGCCGAGCACGCGCTGGCTGTCGCCCGCGCAGTACCCGACCGCCGTATCGAAATAGGTGATTCCAAGCTCGACCGCCCGGTGAAGCATCGGAATCGCAAGGCCGCGATCGATCTGCGTGTCGGACTTCATCGGCAACCGCATACACCCGAATCCGAGTCTGGATACTTCGAGGCCGGTCCTTCCCAAAACCGTGTATTGCATGAGTTCCTCCGTCGTTGTCTGTGTGGATTGACCAATAGTAGCATGGATCGGAATTCGCGTCGACGCATCGTCGAGCACATTCCGATTCAAGCGTAGAAATCGGAGTACCGAAGCGCACCACCGACTGTCTATCGATGTCTACATCGACGCAGACCCGGCCGCGAAGATTCGCTTCGATCCGGTCGATCCCGTTGACCAGATCCTGAAGGTTCAACACGTCGACCCCGGCGTCGAGCAGGTCCTCCAACAACGACCGAATGTCTCCGTCGCAGTGCATGTGGACGATGCGGCCGGCGTTGCGCGCCGGTCGAATCGAGCGGCGCGAATCCAGCACTCGCGGCTATCCATGCGGCGAAGAATGCGCGACCACACGCGCCGCGTCGACCGCGCTCAGGCAACATCCTCGGTCGCCCGACCCGGGAAAAGAACGGCCGGCGCCCCCTCGCCCTATGAATACTCGCTCCCCGTGAGCCGCCTGAGGAACTCCACCGCCGCTCTGATGTCCGCCTCAGGATCATCGCCGGTCTCGCGCTCGATGGTAAGGAATCCGTCGTATCCGATCTCATCGAGTGCGTAAAGATAGTCGCTAAAATCAACGCTCCCCTCGCCCAGAGGAACCTCCCTGAAGTATTCATCGAGTCGCAAATCGCCGATTCCTCCCTCGGCGAAGAAACCGTACAGCTGCTCGGGGTCGGACGGCTTGAGCATGATGCCGTCTTTGGCGTGAGTATGAACGATGTATTCGCCGAGGGTCCGAACGCCGGCCGCCGGATCGTCGCCGGTCACCATGACGAGATTCGCCGGATCGTAGTTGACCCGTACGCCGCCGCTCTCGAGCGAATCGAGAAACCTGCGGAGCGTCGACGCGGTCTCCGGCCCCGTCTCGATCGCGAAGCTGGCGCCCACCGAATCGCCGTACTCTCCAAGCGCCTCGCACGCCTCCTGCAACACGCCAAACCTCGGGTGGGTCGGGTCGTCCGGGACGACACCGATGTGAGTGGTCACAACCGACGTACCGAGATCGATCGCGAGGTCCATGATCCGCTTCGACATCTCGATCTTTCGAGGGTTGTCTTCGGCGACCGCGAACCCGTGCCCGCCGAGATCGCCGCAGATCGCCGAAATGACCAAGCCGGCGTCGGCGACGAATTGACGCAACTCGCGACGTTCTCCGTCCGAGAGCGCGTCCGGATGCATCGGACCGCCGACTGCGTACACCTGGATGCCGTCGGCGCCGACCTCCTTCGCCTTGAGAATCCGCTCCCGAACAGACCCTTCAGGAAACGAATCGATTATCACTCCTATCCCGCGTCGAATCATCTCGCAACCTCCTTCCGCGACTCCTCGTTCTCATTGTGCCCGGCGCGCAACCTTTATACACTAAACGACGGCGCCGCATCGGGCAACGCCCGTCTCGGTCGGTCGAAACACGTGCCGCCTTGCGCCCATCGAATACTCGGTCGCCGTCGGAGGAGTTATGAAACGCATCGCATTCAAAATGAGATTAAAAGAGGGGTTCGAAGAGGAATACAAACGAAGACACGACGCGCTCTGGCCCGAGTTGCGCGCCTTGCTCAAGGAGCAGGGGATATCCGAATACTCGATTTTCCTCGACGAAGAAACGAATACGCTTTTCGCCGTGCAGCGGGTGAGCGGCGCCGACGGCAGTCAGGATCTCGGGTCGAATCCCATCGTCCGAAAGTGGTGGCGGTATATGGCCGACATTATGGAGACGAACGACGATTTTTCCCCCGTTACGGTTCCGCTTCGCGAGGTTTTCTATCTCGAGTAGCGTCGACGCCGGGACCAATCGCGCCGGCCGCGCCGACGACCGTCGTGAATGGAGGAGATAACACATGGGTAATGAGTTTCCGGAACTCGGCGTCTACAGCGCTCTGGTCGAGACGGCGCTCTCGGCGCGCCCGCTCGCCGGCGCCGACAGGTCGGCGCCCCCGTCGCGGGTGGAGGCGCTCGGTCCGCGTTGCTCTACGCGACCTGCCCGCTCGTGCGGGCGGCGGTCGTCGCCGGAATGATGTTCACCTATATGGGGCAGATCGAGCAGGGCATCGACACTCACACATGGATGGTCTTCCCGGGAGAATGGACGCGGCACGGTGATTGGCCCGATCTACTCGCCGCAGGAGTGCCTTCGCCGGTGTTGGTGATGTACAATAAGGCCGATCGGCTCTTTCCGCTCCCCGCGATGAGAGCCGCTCATGAAAGGCTTTCGTTTCTCTATTCGGCCGCCGGCGATCTCGGCGCCTATCGCGGCGAGTTTTACGAAGGCGATCACAAGTTCGACCGGGAGATGCAACGAAGCGCATTCGCCTGGTTCGACGCAAAGTTGAAAAACGCGGCGCCGGGGGAGAAGGAATAACAATGGACCTTACGATTCGAAACGTCGAACGCGTGTGGATTGATATTCCTTTTCGCGCCGTGCCGGCCAGGCACATGATGCGCGAGCTGCCGCATTGGACGCTTTTCGAGCTCTGCTTCGTCGAGCTCGGGTGCGGCGCCGTCGGCGTCGGAGAGACGATGTGCTACTACACGTGGGGCGTCGTTACCGACGAGGCGGTCTCACGGGTGATCGGCAAGAGCGCGGTCGAATGCATGTGGGACGACTCGCTCGGCGCGGGGCTTCAAATGGCGGTGTTCGACGCGGTCGGGCGAGCGCTGGATACGCCGTGCTGGTCGCTCTTGGGAGAAAAGCGGAAAGACCGGGTTCCGGTGAGCTTCTGGGACATCGACATGAACGGTGAGGACTGGCTGTCGGAGTGCCGAACGGCCGTCGATGCAGGATACACCAGTTTCAAGACCAAG
>JAJRYZ010000200.1 GCA_024275515.1 Spirochaetota bacterium | reverse complement strand
ATAAACGTCTACGGGAGCAAGGCCGCGCTCTGCTGGCGGCAGGAGTATCCGAACGATCTGCATTTTTTCGAGCCCGACGGGACGGTAAGGATCTATCGTCGGGGCACCGACGCGATCGAGCCGATATCGCCGGCCGCCGCGCGGGCAAGCAGGCTGCCTTTCGGGCATCCGGAGGCGTTTTTCGAGGCTTTTGCGAACGTATATCGGAATGCGACCGACACCATGCGCGCCTCTTTCGACGGTCGTGCGCCGAGTGAACTCGAAACCGATTTCCCCGGCGTCGACGACGGAGTCCGAGGCATGCAGTTTATCGACGCGGTCGTGTCGAGCAAAGGGACGTGGGTGAAGTTCCCGGAAGAGTAGGGCGGGTTCCACCTCCCGGTAGGGCGCCGCGTCGCGACCGTTTCTGTGAATATCGCTTTTTGAGGAGGAGAAACAAAGATGGGAAGACCGGTAACGCTTTTCACCGGCCAATGGGCCGACCTTCCGCTGGAGGAATTGGCGAAAAAGGCCGCCGACTGGGGATTCGACGGGCTCGAACTCGCGTGTTGGGGCGACCATTTCGACGTTGATAAGGCTTCCGCGAGCAAGGACTACTGCGACGACCGCCACGCTCTGCTCGACAAATACGGATTGAAGTGCTGGGCCGTGTCGAACCACCTTGCCGGCCAGCTCGTCTGCGACCGTATCGACGAGCGGCACTATCAGTTCGCGCCCGAGTCGACCAAGGGCGACCCGAAGGCCGCCAAGGCATGGGCGGTCGAAGCGATGAAGAGGACCGCGAAGGCGGCGGCTCACATGGGACTCGATGTCGTCAACGGATTTACCGGATCGCCGATCTGGCATCTGCTCTACTCTTTTCCACCGGTGCTCGACGGTCAGATCGAAGACGGCTTCAGAGAGTTCGCCGAGGCGTGGACGCCGATTCTCGACGTGTTTGCGGACAACGGAGTTCGCTTCGCTCTCGAAGTGCATCCGACCGAGATCGCTTTCGATATCGCTTCGGCCGAACGGGCGATCGCCGCGGTTGCAGATCATGAGGCGTTCGGATTCAACTACGACCCGTCGCACCTCGGCTATCAGGGTGTCGACTATATCGCCTTTATTCGCACGTTTTCGAATCGGATCTTTCACGTGCATATGAAGGACGCCTGGTGGGGGCACGGCGACGGAAGCGTCGGCGTCTTCGGCGGTCACGTCGACTTCGGCGACCCGAGGCGGTATTGGGATTTCCGGTCGCTCGGGCACGGCGACGTGGAATTCGAAGACATCATCGTCGCGCTCAACGACATCGGCTATTCCGGCCCGCTTTCCATCGAGTGGGAGGATTCCCGGATGGATCGCGAGCACGGCGCGCGGGAGGCGTGCGCCTACGTGCGGTCGGTCGACTTCCCCAGGAGCGAAATCGCTTTCGACGCGCAGTTCGACGCGTAGGGCCGACGGCGCCGGCGGAGGAGGCGATCGGGAGGCGCCGGCACGAAGGGCGCCCCCCTTTCGCTCGTCGCCGTTCTGCTCTATGGTACGGGCGTGAAGGAACGGACACGCCGGCAGCTCAGACGCCTCCTCGTAACGGCTTTTCCGATGATCGTCTCGCAGGCCTCGGAGACGGTCATGCTTTTCGCCGACCGGCTCTTTCTGTCGAGGGTGGGCAAGCTCGAGCTCGCCGCGGCGATGACCGGCGGCTTGACCAGTTTCATGGTCTCGTCTTTCTTCACAGGTGTAGTGGGTTATGTGAACGCTCTCGTCGCGCAGTATCACGGCGCGAAGCGAGGACCGATGTGCGCGCGGTCGACGACGCAGGCGCTCTACATCGCCGTCGCTTCATATCCATTTCTGTTGATGGTTATTCCGCTCGGTGGCCCCTTTTTCGCGGCGGTCGGTCAGACGCCGAGGCAGGTCGCCCTGGCCGACGCGTACCTGAGCGTACTGCTCTCAGGGTCGATCATGCTCGTGGCGCGTTTCGCTTTCGCGAGTTTCTTTATCGGAATCGGTAGAACGCGAATCGTGATGATCGCAAGCCTCGTGGGAATGGCGGTGAATATCCCGGCAAACTACGTGTTCATTTTCGGCAAGCTCGGGTTCCGGGCGATGGGAATCCGCGGTGCGGCCGTGGGAACGCTTTTCGGAAGCTTCGCGGCGCTGGCGATTGTGCTCGTCTCCTACGTACGCACGATTCGGGAGCCGGCCTTTCGGGCGCCGGGGGTGTGGAGGTTCGATCGGGCGTTGTTTCGTCGGCTACTCCGCTTCGGAGTCCCGGTCGGCGCCGAGATGTTCCTGAATATCTTCGCGTTCAACCTGTTCGTTCAGCTTATGCACTCCTACGGACCGGACGTCGCGGCGGCCGTCACGATTACCTTTAACTACGATCTGCTGGCCTTTATTCCGATGCTCGGACTCGGAGTTGCAACGACCGCGGTGGTCGGCAACCATATCGGCGCCGGAGATCCCGACGGCGCGGTGGCGACGACGAAACTTTCGTTCCGGCTCGCCTGCATCTACGCCGCAGCGATGATGGCGCTTTTCATCGGCGCGGCGCCGTCGCTTGTGGCGCTTTTTTCCTCGGGGTTCGGCGAGACCGCCGGTCCCGCGGCGCGGCTTGCGGTGATTCTTCTTCGGCTCGCCTCGCTCTACACGCTCGCCGACGCGACGCAGATAGTCTTTGCCGGCGCGCTGCGCGGTGCCGGGGACACAAAGTGGGTCATGCGGTTCTCGATAGCGGTGCACTGGACGATGGCCGCTGCGGCGGTCGTTCTTATCAGGGTCGTGGCGGCGGACCCGGTTGCCGTGTGGATCATGTTTATCGGGATGATCCTGATTCTCGGGATCGCTATGTATCTGAGGTTTCGCGCCGGCGTATGGCGCACTATCCGACTGATTGAATAACAACCGGGTCCGAACGGGCGGTACACCGGGGGTTTCGCGAGCTACTCCACCCTCATCCGGGCGAGGGCGAACCAGACGCTCGTCTTCCCGTCGACCACCGCGACGTCCGGGGCGAAGGGCCCCGCCGATTTCATCGTGTTTCGGACGCGATCGTCGCAACAATGCTCCTCATGAGTACCACGAAATATCGTGGGTCGAGGTGATGTCGGCCGCGACCGACTCCGAAAGATGCGCCTCGGTCGGCGCGAGCTGAAGGATCGAGGCGGGTACGTCGGGAGTCACCGGCCCGTGAAGCGCAAGCCGTACGGTGAACCGCTGCCAGCTTACGCGGGTCCCGGCGACGGTAAAGCTGTTCCATGAGCTTCTCAGTCGCGCCGAGAGTATCTCGCGCGGTCCTATGGTCGCCGCCTTGGGCGGGATCGACGACCAATCGCCCGACATGCCGAAATCCGGGTCGAGACTGCTCTGTGCGAGCGTAAACGGATTGAGCGTCACGATTCGGGCGCCCAACGTCTTGAATGTGTCCAGTCCTCCCTCGAACTCGGGAGCGCCCGGGTCTACGAAGGCGATGTGTCCGCTAAAGCCGATTCCACCGTAGCAGACGTCGACGCCGCCCAGATCCTCCATCAACCTCGAATAGGAGTCGATGTTGCGGTTGGTGAGACCGTGCATCTGATCCCGCGGCGGTCGCAGTTCTTCGTCGATTCGTTCGTAGAAGTTGTGCAAATGCGCGAACATGAAACCGTTCGCATAGCTCTCCGGAGCGATGTTGCCGTCTTCGTCGGCCCACTCGTCCATGTTGAATGTATGGAGGTTTCTGCAATCGACGCGATACCGGTTGATAAGCCACGCCACCCTGCGATACTGCGGGTGCGGTTGCGGAAGAATCAATACGAGCCGCCGGTCCTCCACGTCCGACCGTTGTATCCGCGAGAAGATATCGTAGATCCGACAAAAGGCGATCTCGTCGTCGGGAAGCACCTCGATCGATAGATTGTCGTTGTCGGTGCGCGTGATCGCTTCGCGACCGATCCGTCGGACGCGCTCGCACGCGGATCGGTCGCGAAAAGGCGCCCAACGCGACGGCCGGAAAACGAACTCGGAATGCGACATTGCTACCTCCTTACGGTTGCCGCGGCGCGGCCGAACCTGCCGCGCCGAAGAGAAGTCGGATCGCGTTTTCCGATCCGACCTGCATTCGAAGCGGCTCGTCGAGCGCGTCGAGCGCGGCTTTCTCGTCCTCGAAAACTCCCTTCAAACGGAATGTATACATCGATCCGTCGCCCTGGTTTCGACGCGCGATGTAGGCGTACGCCGGCGAGTCGGAGCCCCACACGATCGTCTCCGGATAGCGCGCCGCGAGATCGCGCATGACCGTGCGATGATCGGAATAGTCCGAGACGAACCGCTCCTCCGCCTTCGGCATAAAGTCGAGTCCCTGCCGCGCCGCGTCGACCTGGATTTTAATCGCCGAGGTGTCGACCCATACGTTGTCCAGCCGCGCGGCCTCTTCGAGAAACAGCGCGTGAAAAGCCGCGCAGTGAGCCAGGCAGAATCTGACGTCGGGACGTCGCGCGGCCACCTCGATCGTGTCGGATACCTGCGAGTAGCGTTCGCCCGGATGCGCCGTCACGTGAGCGATAACGGGAATATCGTTTCGCGCGGCGTAGTCGAGAAGAGGCGCGCCGGGACCGTTGAGCGAGCCGATGGGCGCCTGGCAAAGAACCGGCGAGACTTTAAGACCGTAGATCGGGTAGCGATCGGCGATTTCGCCGATCGCGTCGATCTGGGCCGGCACGTCGCGTTCGGGATCGATACACACGAAGGGTATGAACCGGTCGCAGAGCTCGGGGCAATAGTCGAAGAGCTCGGTAAACAGCATCCGGTTTTCGAGCGCGTAGGGCGAAGGAGAGACGGGCGACTCGTCGCGAACGAGTCGTCCGGTGCGAATCAGTTCGTAGAGGTCGAAGTGAAGCTCGGGCGCCAGCGGAAACACAACGCCGAGGTCGACGCCGTTGGCCGCACGCCGATAGTAGAGCCCCTCCACGGTATCTCCGTACGGGTATTCGCCGGAGGCGTACGCCTTGAGGCTCATTCCCACGTGGGCGTGCACGTCGACGATTTTGCCGCGGAGTCGTTCGGCGGTTATCCGCTCCATGGTCCATTGTAGGCGGCGGTCGGCGTCTTCGGCAACAGGGCGTAATCGGTTATACTCGGCAGCGATCCATGCATGAGTTGAGCGTAACGCAAAGCATTCTTGACACTGTGCTCCGAAACGCCGAGGCGCACGGCGCGGCGCGTATTACGTCGATTCGTCTGTCGGTCGGCGAGTTGAACGATCTGAACCGGGAGTGGATTCAGCGCTATTTCGACTATCTGAGCGCCGGCACCGTCGCCGAAGGAGCGACGATCGCAATCGCGCGGACGCCGGCCGGGTTCACCTGCCACGACTGCGGGACGGAGTTCGACGTGGAGCTTTCCGCGGTCGATTCGATTCGTTGTCCGGAATGCGACGGAAGAAACTGCACGCTCGAGCGCGGGCGCGAGTTTTATATAGAAGATATGGAGATCGAGGTATGAACGACGTTAAGCTTATCAGAATACGCGAGGAGATCCTCGCCGACAATCGCGGGCTCGCCGAGGCGATCCGACAACGCCTCCTTCGGACACGGACGCTTATGGTCAACCTCATGGCGTCGCCGGGAGGAGGAAAGACGAGTCTCATCCTTAAGACCATTGAGCGACTCGCGCAGAAGGTCCGCATCGCGGTGGTGGAGGCGGACATCGACTCGACGGTCGATTCGGAGAAGGTCGCGGCGACGGGCGTGCCGGCGGTGCAGATCGAGACCGGGGGCTTCTGTCATGTCGATGCGGCGATGGTGGACCGGGCCCTCGAATCGCTCGATACCGAATCGCTCGATGTGATCTTCATCGAAAACATCGGCAATCTGGTATGTCCGGCCGAGAGCGACACGGGCGCACATCGAAACGTCGTCATTCTGAGCGTTCCGGAAGGCGACGACAAGCCGCTGAAATATCCGATCATGTTTTCCGCCGCGGACGTCGTCGTGTTGAACAAAACGGACTATCTATCGTTCGGCGATTTCGATCCAGATGCCTTCCGGGAGCGCGTTCACCCGCTCGCGCCCGAGGCTCCCGTTTTCGAGCTCTCCTGCCGCACCGGAGAGGGGATCGATCGGTGGATCGACTGGCTTCGCTGTGAGCTTATGGAGGCGGATTAGATGTCTCGTTCGAATCGAGTCGGTCGCCTGATCGGCGCCGTGGTCCTTATCGCGCTTTTCGCCGGTTCGGCGACCGCGGCCGCCGCCGAGGAGCTTGAGAGTTTCGTGGGGAAGCCCGTGCGCCTCGTCACCGGCGGACGCGAGAGTTATACCGGAAGGCTCTACGCGGTACTTGACGATCGAGTCGAACTCGTGCTCGCCGACGGTGAGATCATTCAGATTCTTGCCGAGGAGATCGTCGACATCGAAGCGATCGACCCCGAGGCGGGACGCCGCGGATTGTTCCAGGATGCGGCGGCCAATCGTCTCATGGTTATGCCGACGGGATTTCCGATGGAAAAAGGCGAGTTTCACGTGACCGATCAGGAGATCATGGTCGTCTCGGGAAGCTACGGCGTTGCCGATTTCTTCTCGGTGTGGGGAGGAATCAGTATCCCGGGGTTCGTGTTAAGCGGGAGATTCGGCTTTCACGTGACTCCGACAATCGGCGCGTCGGCGGGCGTATTCGCCGGGGTCGAATGGGTCGACGGGTCGGCGCTTCTGCTTCCTTACGCGCTGGCAAGCTTCGGGTCTCCCGACAGGAATCTCACCGTCGGAGGCGCGGCGGTCTACTCGACCACCAGGACCGGTTTCTCCGGCGTTGTTGCGGCCCTCGGAGGCAAAATCGTTCTAACCCCCACCTCCGCGCTGGTGTCGGAGAACTGGCTTATCTGGGACCTCGCCGAGGGAGTCTACTACCCGTCGCTGACCGTTCTCGGCGTCGCTTTCAGGATCGCCGGAAATCGGGTCAGTTGGGACATCGGTGCGGTGGTTCCGCTCTTTGTCGGTGAGACGTTCGACTCCCCGGGAACGATCGGTATTCGCGGTGTTTTCGGTGACGCGATCATACCGCTTCCGCTTATTTCGTTGACCTACCGGATCGATTAGCGAGGGATGGTAGCGCCCGGCCGTTCACTTCGGGCGCAGGCCGAGGAGGTTGATATGACTTTTTATGTGTCTCCGACGGGAAACGACGCGCATCCCGGCACGACGGCCGAACCGTTCGCGACGTTGACGGGGGCGCGCGACGCCGTGCGGGAGGCCCGCGCGCGGGGAGAAGCGGGAACCGTTACCGTCGAACTCTCAGGCGGATACTATCGGCTGGAAGAGACGCTCGTTTTCGATCTCCGCGACTCGGCCGGCGAAGGCGAGGGCAAGACGGAGTTCCGTGCGGCTTCGGGGGCGGCCGCGGTCGTCGGTTCGGGCGCGCCTGTCGGTCCCTGGCGGCGCGTTCCGGCCGAATCGACCCCGAGCGAGGTCCCGACCGTGGCGCGGGGCAAATTGTGGAAGGCGCCGTTTCCCGCGAACGTCGAGAAGATACTCGCGCTGTTCGACGGGCCGAACCGCATCGCGCGGGCGCGTGGTGTGCCGTTCGCAATCGACGTCGATCCGAAAGAGGTCGATTCGCGTCCCCGGCGGGACCTTCGCTTCCCTCCGGGGGCGCTCAAACGGTACCGCAATCTCGGTTCGGTAGAGCTTCTGATAATTCCGATGCATCCGTGGACGATGAACATCCTCGGAATCGAGTCCGTCGATACCGACTCGCGCGTCGCGCGACTCGACAACGACCCGATTTATCCGTTGGCGCGGGCGCACCACGGAATCTCGCATCAGGTGTGGCCCGAGAACGTCTTCGAGGCGCTCGATCGCCCGGGCAGATGGGTCTCCGACGACGCCGAGAGGGTGGTTTACCTGTGGCCCGAAGCGGACGCGCCTTCCGAGAGCATCGTGACTCCCACTCTCCGCGAGCTCGTTCGCGTTGAAGGACGGATCGATCGGGACTCCCCGGAGGATGAGCCGGTTCGCGGGATCGAGTTTCACGGGCTCACCTTTACGCACGGCCGGCGCGACACATGGGACGCCGACTATCACGGGACCGGATTGCAGCATAACTGGGAGTTCTTCGATCGTGATAACGCGATGGTCAGATTCCGCGGCGCCGAACGGTGCGGTCTTATCGGGTGCCGACTCGTCGATTCGGCAAGCGGAGGCGTTCGTTTCGATCTGCACTGCAGACACAACCGGGTCGTCTCGTGCGAGATCGCGAGAATCGGCGGCACCGGCGTGCTGCTTCAAGGATACGGTCCGGGGAAAAAGGACGTCAATTCACATAACGAGATCCTCGATAACCACATACATCACAACGGGATCGATTGGTGGCACAATCTCGGCGTTTTCGTCTGGCAAAGCTCGCACAACCGCATCGCCGGCAACACGATACATCACACCGGCTATACCGCGATCTGCGTGACCGGGCGCATCATCTTCGATCGGGCCGGGGTGGGAGAGGCGTCGAAATCGGTGCGCTGGAACGAGATCGAGGTCGACACGGAGACGGGCGACACACCCGAATCGATAAGCGCATGGTGGTATCGGATGGAGCCGTATCTGCACTCGCGTGGCAATCTGATCGAGAGGAACGAGATCTACCGTGTGATGGAGAGACTCGGCGACGGAAACGCGGTCTACATTTCAGGATGCGGTCGGGACAACGTTGTCCGGGAGAATTACATTCACGACATCTTCGGCCCCGGCTCGAACGCGATGATCCGCACCGACGATCTGCAGTATGAGACGCTCATCGAAAAGAATCTCGTCTACCGGTGCGGTGGACCGGGAGTCTATCTCAAGCACAAAAATCACTTCGTCAACAACGTGCTCGTCGACCTCGGCGTGGACGATCCCGAAGGAGTTTATGAAGGCACACCGAGGTTCACCGGATACATCGGGCTGCGGCGAGCGCCGATTCACGGGAGCCGGGTGCGGCGAAACATCCTGTATTCGACTTCAGGGGAGGCGCGGATACTCTGGGAGGGTCCGGCGGGAAGACCGTCGTGGGGGGAGTCGTACCTTCGCGAGTGCGACGCCGACCGGAACCTCTATTATTCTCCTCGGAACCCGCGGTGGGCGACCGGGTTCCTCGAGCAAAAACGCGCCGAAGGCGTCGAGGTCGACAGCATCCAGGCCGACCCGCGCTTTATCGATCCCGGCGTCCCCGCACTCGGTCTTCGACACGACTCTCCGGCGATAATCGCGTTGGGGTTCGAGCCGTTCGATCTGTCCGACGTCGGGAGCAGCCTCGCCCGGTAACACGGGCCTATTCGTCGAATGCGCCGAGCGAGGCGAGCTCGCGTGCGCAGGCGGCGAAGCCCGTGAATACTCTCCCGTCGATTCCGTGGCGACGCGCGGCGGCCGCGTTCGATTCGACGTCGTCGTAGAACACGGTTTCGGCGGGAACGAGACGATGGCGGTCGAGCAGCGCGCGGTAGATCTCCGGATCGGGCTTCGCCGCTCCGATCCGACACGAAATGACGCGGCCGTCGAACATCCGTTCCATGGGAAGCAGCGATTCGAGGTGTTCGGCCGACGGCGCGCTCATATTGGAGAGACAAAAGGTGCGGTGCCGCCGGCGATCGATACGGAGCACCAGTTCGACCATCCTCTCGAACGGGAGTAGCGACTCGGGTACCGAGACGACGATCTGTTCGATGAGCGAAACGTCAACGCCGCTCCGCGCCGCGGCCCCCCGGACGACCTCGTCGACCGAGACGGTTCCCCGGTCGAAATCGATCCACGACGGGTGCCCGAAAAGCGCCTGCCGAACGGCTTTCCGTTCCGCCTCGCCCAGCGGGAAAGGAGAGAGAATGCGATCGGGATTCCAGTCGACGATCACACCTCCGAGGTCGAATACGAAGTTCATGCGGGAGCCGCCGCGGTCGGCGAGAGCGAGGCCGGGCGAGACCTCATCACTTTCCGGAGGCCCGATAGCCGGCGATCGCCTCGTCGATGACGCGAATTTCGTCTTGGCTCAGATCGATTTCGCCGCCGCGGGCGTTCTCCCCGACCTGCGCTTCGTTGCGGGCGCCGACGAGCGCGTGCGTGCACCCCGGTCGGCCGACCGTCCACGCGACGACGAGCTGCGCGAGCGAGCACCCGTGAGCCTCGGCGATCGGACGAAACGCGTCGAGCATCTTCGCGACACGCCTGCGGTTTTCCACCGAAAACTCAGGTTTTCCCGCCCGCTGGTCGCTTTCGGGGAACTTACGCTCCGGGGCGACCTTTCCGGTGAGAAGCCCCTGCGCGAGCGGTGAGTAGGCGAGGAACGCCATCTCGTTTCGTTCGCAGTAGGGCAACAAATCGGATTCGGGTTTCGCGTGCAGCATACTGTACTGCTCCTGATCGGCGTCGACCGCGCCCACCGAACGGTACGCGTCGAGCTGTTCGACGGTCACGTTGCTCACACCGATCGCCCGAATCTTCCCTTCCTCCTTCAGTATGAGCAGTTCGCTCATCGTCTCCTCGATCGGAGTCGTCGAGTCCTGCCAGTGGGTTTGATAGAGGTCGATATAGTCGGTGCGGAGGCGTCGGAGGCTCGCCTCGATTTCACGCCGAACACTCTCCGCCGCGAGGTAGCGATGCACCGTGTAGGTGCTACCGTCGATCGGATCGACGGTAGTAAAGAAACGCTCCCCTTTGTCGGTATCCCAGACGAGACCGGCCTTGGTCGCCAGGACCACCCGATCTCGCCGCCCTTCGAGCGCTTCTCCGACGATTTCCTCCGACCGGCCGAAGCCGTACACGGGAGCGGTGTCGATAAAGGTCATCCCGGTGTCGATCGCCGCGTGAATCGCCCGGACGGCGTCCTTTTTGTCGACCCCGCCCCACATCCATCCGCCGATCGCCCACGCGCCGAAAGCGACGACGCCGGCCTCGATCCCGCTCTGTCCTATCATTTTCGTTTTCATGTCTTCCTCTCCGTCCGGCGCCTCGGGCCGTCGATCCATGCGTCCGACGAGCTCCGACGCGCTCCTGTGAGTTCACGTATTATACCGTGATCTCTGGTCTGTTCAACGGCTCGGCCGCGCTCCCGCGCCGCGGCAGGGTGCGGTTTTCGCCTGCGCAGTAAACCGCACCCCGCCGCGGTCCCATCGTTCGCGAATTTCTATCGGCGGCGGGTCTCTATCGGGGCGATAAACCGCGCGATCATCCGGCTCGACAGCTCGTCGAAGACCTCTTCGACCTCCGGTCCGGCGCCGTTTGCGGCGATAACGATTCCCCGCCTTTTCCGCGGCGCGAGCCATACGGTCGCGAAGTTCATGGTGTTGCTCCCGTGGTGGTTAAGAGCAATGCCGCCGGCCCAGGCTCGGGGCACGACGAACCACCCGGCGCCGTTCCCGTCCGCGCCGGGACGAAGAAGCTCGTCGATCGTTTCCGGGCGAAGGTACGAATCGGGTCCTCCGCCGAGAAAAACCTGCAGGAATCGAATCCAGTCCGAAAGCGACGCGTGAACGGTCCCCGCAGGTCCGAACGAGGGTGGATTATCGGCGCCGACCGTTTCGGGATCGACGGGAACGTATCGGCCCTCCTCCCAACGGTGCGGCCACGGCGCTTCGCGGCCGGGAGCGCCGAAACCCGCGCTCTCCATTCGCAGCGGAACGAAAAGCTCTCGCTCCATCAGCCGTTCCCAACTCATCCCGGTCGTCTCTTCCATCATCGCCGCGACGACCAAAAACCCCGCGTTGGAGTAGAGAAAGGCGCCCGGGGGTTGGGCGGGCGGATCTGCAAGAATCTCGAGGACCGCTTCGCGCCGCACCTCCTGCGACCGGCGGCCCCATCCCTCCCACATCGACCGCCACACGGCGGGATGCGACGCGTAAACGGCGCCGGTTACGCCGCCTGAATGTCGGAGTAGTTGGGCGATCGTCACGCGGCGGAAATCGGGATGCACCCGGTCGGCCGGAAGCACCGCGCCGATCGTTGTGTCGAAGCCGATCACCTCCTTTTCCACGAGCCGGCCGACCAGAACCGCGGTCATCGATTTCGTGCACGACCCCAGATGCCAGACGGCGTCTTCGGTAACGGGAACGTTTGAGCCGATCGCCTGCGTTCCCGTCGCGGCGATCTCAATTACGCGTTCCTCGTCGAAAGCGGCCGCGGCAAGCGCCGAGGCGCCGAGCTTCGATCTGGAGGCGGCCACGGCATTCTCGAGACCGTTCCAGCCGGGAAGCGCGACGGCGGTCTGCGCCGCTGCAAGCAGAATCAACGCAGCCGGCGCGAGTAGAGCGAGAACCGGCGGCCCGTCTCTCACGGATATCCGTCTCGTCGACGACCACGTCATCATTTCACTCCTTGTGCAGACGCTCGAAAAAGGCGTCGTTCATCGCCATGCTCACTTCGCTGATCGCGTTCCGGGCGAAGGCGCACTTGGCGTTCAAGAAAGAATCGGTCTTCAGACACGAGGCTTCGACGGATTTGTACCACGACGGTAGCAACAGACACGCGAACACCTCCGCCTTGTCCTGATAGGCGTCGGCGGTGCTGTAGCCGTTGAGGAATCCGGGGATTTCGCCAATCTGTCGACAAGCCACGACGGATACTCTTCGAGAACCGGAGAATCTTCGTCCGTGCCATACTCCCACGAGTATGGCTTCTTGCTCGCCGTCCAGGAGGCGCGAAAGAAAAAACGCGAAAAGACACACACCTTCGCTACCATGAGGCTCTTTCGACATCGTCGGTCGCTCAAATGATACCGCGCGTGTCGCGGCGGTGAAAGCCGCCGTTCGTCGACCCTGCTTCCGTGTCGCGGGTAACGTCAATTCCCGATGTTTAGGGCCATTGGGTGAGCACGATTCCCCACTTTGGACGGCTGTAGGGTAATCATATTCCCCACCCTCCGTTGGTCGGCTACTATCCTCCTCTGGTGGAAACCGACGGCAGGAGGAACAGGACATGGGGTACCGACATGAGGCACAGAAAAAGGACGTGCGAGAACGGCCGTGGCGGAGTTTTCTCGGCACAGGTGATAGTTGAATACCCCCGAAAAACGGTGGTTGTGACGAAAATTAAGACGTCGGGGCAGCCAATGTGAGATGGAAAAATGGTAGTGAAAAATCAGGAAACCGGCTAAACTGAGAATTCAAAAGTCCCGATCGAGGGGGGGGGGGTGGGACTTGAGATTACCCTGGTGGGGAATATGATTACCCTCGACACCGCGACGGTGGAGGGAGTAGTACCGATGCTGTAGTGGTGGAGCGAAGTCTTTCTGTATAATAAGAGGATATATATCGACAATTCGGAAAAACGAACAGTTGGTCTTTGATGCGATACGGAGCGTTTGGTCTTCAGAGATTGTTCGCCCGAAAGTCCTGGTTTGTGCTGAATGGTTACGAAAGGACAAGGAAATGACAACACGTGAATCAGGTATTCCGGATTCGATTCCTGATGAGATCCAGAAAGAATATGATCTCCTGACATTGAAGGGAGATGATATTTTGGCCGGAATGAGAACAAAAGTTGCCGGTCGTTTACACCAAATAGATATGCATCCAGTAATTAAGACACGAGTGAAATCCTTCGAGAGTTATTATTTCAAGCGCTTACGAAAAAACGATGAGATTGGAGATGAAAAACCCATTCCGGCTATCTGCGATGTTCTTGGACTCAAAATCACCTGCCCTTTTATCGAAGATTTACGAAAGATCGAAAGCTGTATTCGAGATAGTTTTGAGGTAATCGAGATTGAGCGCAAAGGTGAGGACCATCTATATAATCAGTTCGGTTATAATTCAACACATCTTATAGTCATGGTTCCATCTATGATCGCCGAGTCGTGCAGACGCGAGGCCCCCGTCGTCTGTGAAATACAACTGCGTACGATCTTACAGGATGCATGGGCTGAGGTTGAACACGAACTTGTATATAAAGCTGATTTCGCCCCCTTCGATGAACCTTTAAAACGGAAGCTTGCTGCTCTTAACGCCAACCTTACACTGTCCGACCTGATTTTCCAGGAAATCCGCGATTATCAGCGACGTCTGCATGCGGAAATCATTAAACGGCGGGAAGGCATTTCGCAAAAGCTTATGAAGATCCTCGACATACCCGGGGAAAGGGAGCGGGTCATGCCGGAAACCAAAACCGATCAAGGCAATACGATGGACGATCTCCTTATCCAAGCGCTCTCGGCACATAATGCTGGTGATTTTGTATCTGCGATTTCGCTCTATACCTTAATCCTCGATATGACAAATGATGAACAGGTACAGGCCATCGTTCTAGTACATCGAGGAATGGGATTCTTGACCGAGGGCGAGTACCAAAAAGCACTGGCCGACTTCACGGAGTCTGTTCGATCAAAACCGGAGAATGTCCAAGCCTTCTACCATCGTGGAATCACGTATCAAATCCTTGGAGATTACGAAGCGGCAAGCAGAGATCTCTCCAAAGCAGTGCAGTTGAACCCTTTTCGGTTCGATCTCCTTTTTCAAAGCGCTTTGACCTACTATCACCTCGATGATTGTGAAAAGGCCCTCGCTGCCTGCAATAAAGCACTAGAAATCGAACCTGATTCGGTACCGGCTCAACGGCTGTACCGGCAGCTGAAATCCAGCCTTAGTATCTAAGCTTATTTATGTGCTTTACTACATCCGATGTTCCTCGCCCGACGTGATTTCCGTCTAAGTGCAAACTTGCCGATATTGGTTTCCGTGGTCTGACAGGAAGTTTCCCCCCTGTTCTCCGACGACGCAAAAGCCCGGGTATTCAAACGCACCCAAGGCATTGCCGGACGGATCAACACCGTCTGCTATCAGGCGATTGTCAACGATGCGATCGACAAACGCTCGATCACCGACGCGCAAAAGCTGCCGTCCGAACCGCTCGTCGATCCCGTCGTCCCGTCGATCCCGTCGTCCCGTCGTCGACCAGTCCCAGGTGCACCGCCTCTCGGAAGCCCTGCCGGTCAGCCACCGGCACTTACGGCAGGCGAGCTACGGAAATCAAGCGTGACAGGAAATGGAAACGAACTCCGACAGGGAACAGACAAGGCTGCACACGACGGCACGCGAAGAAAGGGGGCAGCATGGAAGAGGTGGAGCTGTATGACATCCTGGATGAAGGGTGGATTGGCGGGATTGAAGAAATCCAAGGCGTAAACTGCCAATGACGGTAGCGTTCGTAATAGAAATGAACGCCGGAGAATCTGCGATCGAGGACAATCAGGCGTGAGTCTTCCCGGCCGCGAAGCGGCTCACTTGCACGCCATATTATGGCGCAATCGAGGGTCGAGGTGGGTAAGATGTGCGGCCTCAATTGCTCGGCAACGATAATTCGTGGTATTTTGCGGCGGAAGTAGCGCGCCGTATCGGGCGGGAGATTTTTTGCCGCCGAAAAAAGCGCGGACAAGGGGGATGCACATGGCCCATACAGTGGCATTTCAGCTTTACTCTTTGAAGGAATACGAAGGGGGGTGGGAAGCGGCGTTCGACGCGGTAAAACGACTCGGCGTCGAAACGATCGAGATATGGTGCGGCGCCGTTCCGGGAGATGCGGAGCGGACCGCGTCGACGAAAGCGATCTCGGAGGCACTGAAGGGCGCCGGGATGAGGCTCACCTGTGGTCACGTAACGGTCGCCGAGTTCGACGGTCGCTATGACGAATGGAAAAGCCTCCTTCTCGAGTTCGGATCGCGCGACTGGGTCATACCGTTCGCGAAGGCGAACACACTCGACGAGTGGCTCGGGCTGCTGTCCAAGTTTAGGGAGATGGCGTCCCGGCTGAAACAAGACGGTCTTTCTCTCGGGTATCACAACCACGGCGCCGAGCTTGCCAAGCTGGGTGAAAAATACGTGATGGAACATCTTCTGGACAATATGCCCGAGCTCAAGGCGCAATTTCACATCGGGCAATTCTTGCCGGAACGCGGCATCGCGCTTCCGGAGTGGATTCGGAAGTATCGAGGGCGAATCTGCGCGCTGCACCTGAACGACGCGGACCGAAACGGCCCGACGCCGATCGGAGCGGGCGCGTGCCGGGCGGAGGAGTCGATACGCGCGGCTCTCGATGCGGGCGTCGATACCTACATCATGGAGGTCCGCCTCGTCGCGGAGACCTTCGACGACGTCGCGCGCGACGTGGACTACGTTCGGAAGCTGATCGGATAGCGTGATTCGGTAGCCCGCACGACTGCGGGGCGACGCGACGGTAATCGGGCCGGCGCCTCGCAATCGGCATCGCCGTGCCTCCGATCGACCGCAAAACCCGGCGGTCAGTCGTCCGACGAGCTCGATTCGCTCTTTACCGGCCTGAAGGCGTCGGCCCAACCGACGAAAGCGGAAGGTCGGCGCGTTTGGATCCATATCTTCCCTTCTCCGCTGAATCGGCACACGAGCCCCTCGCCCGACAAGAAAAAGCTCTTCAACCCACCGACACGTTCGACCCGGTAGTCGAGGCCTTCGGTAAATCCGACGATAAAGCCCGTGTCGACAACGTGTCCTTTCGAGACGTCGATCTCGATCATGGCGCCGAACGTGTTGAACCACAGGTCGCCGGTTCCCGAGCATTTTACGAGAAAGAAACCCTCGCCGGAAAAAAAGCCCTTGGTCATCCCCTGCCATTTGGTGTCGATCGAAACACCCATGCTCGATGCGACGAACGCGGAGTTTTGCAGATAGATCGTCCGGTCGTCGAGATAGACGTGCTCGACGTCTCCCGGGGACCCGGGCGCAATTCCGATCTCACCGTCCGCCTTCGGCGCCGAAAACTCGTTGACGAAGAGCGATTCGCCGGAAAGCATGCGTTTGAACCCGCCCCTGACCCTCGTCTTCATCTTGAGCGAAGGATCCATCGTGGCCATGGCGCCCGCCTCGACCTTGATCGTTTCGCCTTGGGGAACTCGTACCGTGAGAAATCCATAGTCGGGCCGCGCCTCGATGCGGTACTCCAATCCCGCCGCTGTCTCGCTCATGACCACCCTCCTAGTTTTTCTTCGGCGCCAAGAACGGACTCAACGAGCGTCCGAAACCGTGCGCGTTGTGCGATTGACAGTAGACCCGCCCCGTTCCGCTGAATCTGCAGACGAGTCCTTCGCCCCCGAGGACCGACGAGGCCCAACTTTTGGCGGCCTTCACGACGGTGAACGAAAGGCCGTCGTCGAAAGCGACGATGTGCCCGGTGTCGACGATGTATTCGTCGGTTACGTCGACGCGATACATCGCACCGAAAGAATTGACGACCACGGTTCCCACGCCCGAGAGTTGCAGCCAAAAAAGCGACTCCCCCGAGAACAGGCTCTTGAACCCCTGCCAGCCGACATCGAGGTCGATTCCCCCGTCGCACGCGACGAAAGAACCGGCCTGGACGACAAGCTTTGCGCCTGTGAGCCCGATCGCCTCCATGTCCCCCGGCATGGTCGTCGCGACGCAGAGCTCCCCGCCGTCGGGTCCCGCGGTGAAATGGTTGAGGAAAAAGCTCTCTCCGGCAAACATGCGCCGCAGCGCTTTTCCGACGCGCGCCTTTCCTTGTCCCTTTTTGTAAGTCGTCGTCTCTACGGTCATGTCCGCAGACATGGCGATCATCGCCCCGGCCTCCGCCGTTACATGCTCCGAGGCGCTCACCGTGAGTTTTGCGGCTGCGCTCCCAGGTCTGCATTCGATTACCGCATTCATTGTCGCCTCCCTTTCTATCTGAATCGTGGGTTGAGCCATGCCGCGAGCCCGGAAAGGCTTCGCGTCTGAATGTAGACCGCGCCTTTCCCCCGCAATCGCGTGACAAACCCTTCACCGCCGAAAAAGCTCGAAAAAAGGCCTCCGGCCTTCCCGATTTTCATCTTTATGCCCTTCTGATACGCCACGAGATGCCCCCCGTCGACCACCAGTTCCCCGTCGACCGTCCGCTCCAGAATGCCGCCGTAGGCGCCGTACCAGAGCCGCCCGCTTCCCGTGGCCATGAGCCTGAACAATCCTTCTTTGGCGAAGGCCGATCGGAACCCCGCCCACCGCACCTTCAGTTTGACCCCGTCGGTCCGCGCGAGAAACGCCGTCTTCTGAAGGTACAACGCGTGTCCGTCCATCACGTGCTCGCGTACGTCGCCGGGAGTCGAACGGGCAAGCGTTACCCGTTGTTCGGTGTCCGAAGGATTTCTGAAGCGATTGACGAAGAAAGTCTCGCCACCGAGGAACTTCATCGCCAAAGCCGAAAAAAACCCTCCGTTCATCGTCGCCTTGAGCTCTATCTTCGCCGACATCGACGACATCGCGTCGTTTTCCGCAACAACGGCCTCTCCCGGTTGCAGATCGACGTGCAGATACGCGAACGACGGGGCGCCTTCTATCGTCGTCTTCATTTGCGACACTTCCCTTCGGCCTCCGGCCGCCGAATTTATTCTTGTCGACAAGCATAACACATGTCGGTGGGTCAAGCACGTCAGTTTTCGCGTGGTCCGGCGGCGGCCGGAGGCGCGAAACAATACCGAATGAGGCAAGCCGGATTCGACGTCGTGCTTGTACGCGGACGTGCGACAATCATCCACCTCTTCCCGCGCAGGCTCACGATGCGGTAGGCTCACGTTCATGGACGTACTGGGAATCAACGGCAGCCCGCACTCCGACGGCAACACGGCGTACGCTTTGCGGTATGCCCTCGACCGGCTCGAAGAAGCCGGTCTATCGACGGAGTACGTCGCTCTCGGCGAAAAGACTTTGTTCCCGTGCAGGGGATGTTTCGCCTGCCGCGAGGGCGACTGTGTTCACGACGACGACATGGCCCAGATTCTGCGGCTCATGCGCGCCGCCGGATGCATACTTCTCGCCTCTCCGGTCTATATGGGACTTGTGACCGGGCAGATGAAGACGATGATGGATCGAAGCGTCGCGGTGCGCGTTCGCGGGTTCCAGCTTAGCGGCCGCCTCGGCGCCGGCATCGCCTGCGGCGGCTTTCGGAACGGCGGCCAGGAACTGACGCTGCAATGCATGCATACCTTCTTCCTGCAGCAGGACATGAGCGCCGTCGCGGACGGCCCCGGGTTCAGCCACTCCGGCGCCACGATCGTCGGCGCCGCGGACGCCGACGAGATCGGTCTACAGACGATTCGGAACCTAACGATGAAGATCGCCGGGATTTTCGGCAATCGGCGGGCGATTCCAAATGATCAACCCGGCGGAACGGCCCTCCGGTAGAGCGCTGAAACGATCGGTGGCGGGAAGCGGCGGTCGTGGCATCGAGTGCCGGCGGTTATTCGACTTGCTGAATACAAATCCAGTAGGAACCGGTTCCCAACGAATCATCGGAACGTACTCTCAGCAACAGCACCGCTGACGAATCGGTCGTGGAAATGATTTGGTTCTCGGGTTCGAGCCACGCCAAAGCCGATCCGGAATCGAAAGCGTATTCGACAACCAGCTCGTTGTTTGGGCTTTTCCACCGTTTTGAGCCGGCGATTTCGTACCAATCCGGCAACCGTGACGAGTCGATTACGTCGGGAAAGAAGAACGATCGAACTCTCACCACGCCTGATTCGGGCATCGAGGAAACCTCGTAGTAGTCGACGTCGGTGGTCGACGGAAATACTCCGCTGATGACCGACCATTCATCACCGCGATAGTTTACGGTCGCAATCTCCCGACCTCCTGCGTCAATCGAATCATTTGCCGCGACATCATAGCCCCCTGTGAACGAAGAGTTGACGTTCTTGTCATTTCACCTAACTCCCGATCTTGACAGTCACGCCGTAGCTGAAACCGATGTCGGCCGGGTTTGCGGCAGTCGTACCCAGTATCGCGCCGCCGCAATCTTCATCTTTAATATTGAATGCTCTGGTGAATGCGTCAGAGTCGAGGCTGAAGGTTGAAAAACTCCACGTGTAGGTAGATGCGCCGCTTTGGCCGTCCCATTCAACCGTGGTGCGAGTAGATCGCGCTTGTTCCGACCTCTACCGTTGTTCGGAAGGAGCTCATCCAGGGCGGCGTCGAGTAAATCTTTGTCGACGATCTGTTGTCCGGGCCGGTAGCCCTTGGCTT
>JAJRYZ010000199.1 GCA_024275515.1 Spirochaetota bacterium | reverse complement strand
GCTGTTTTCTGCACACCGACGACTACGCGCCGAAGGGGTGGTACCCGCCGGCCGAACGAACGCTCACAATGAGCCGGCCGTTTCGCCGTCGCCGACGCGGACCCGACGGCTGAAAGCGGTTGAGGACCACCGTATGGCGCGTCAACCCGTTCGGGCTATACTGGAGTCATGGAGAAGAAATCGCGCTTAGGCGCTTTGCTCGCGTGCGGAGCGCTCGTTGCGGCGCTGGTCTTTTCGTGCTCGAAAGGGTCGGGCTACGAGGTGCGGTTCGATGCGGTCAGAGCCACGGGCGATCTCCGCGAACCGATCGGAATCTCGCTCTGGCTCTATCCGATCGACGCAAAGGACGAATTGTTCCACTACTTCGACGAAAGCAAGATCGGCGGCGCCGAATGGGTCGAGCTGGCCGGAAGCGGCTTTGTGGAGATACCGGAGCGGCTGCTGACCGACGCTTCCTACTTCGTTTTCCGGGTCGAGTTGAATCCGAACCGCTTTCTTACCCCTGCGGATGCGGTTTTCGAGGCTTCCGCGCCGCTCGACGAACTCGTGTCGAAGAGCGAAAACGGCGTCGCGTCCTTGACGGTGCGCGCGACGTCGAACGCGCCGTTCGAGGTTCGGCTGCAGTTCCGCAGAAGCAACGCCGAGTAGTCGCCCCGATCAGAAAAGCGAAATGATCGAAAGAAGGACGCCGGCGGCGACGGCGGATCCGACGACTCCGGCGACGTTCGGCCCCATCGCGTGCATCAGCAAATAGTTGCTCGGGTTCGCCTCCTGCCCGACTTTGTTCGCGACCCGCGCGGCCATCGGTACGGCCGAGACGCCGGCGGCGCCGATGAGCGGATTGATCGGTTTCTTGGAGAGCAGGTTCATGAGTTTCGCGAGGAGAATTCCCGACGCGGTTCCGATGGAGAACGCGACGAGTCCCAGCACGAGAATCCCGAGCGTCTCAAACGTCAGGAACGTTTCGGCGCGCAGCTTCGAACCGACGGCCAGACCGAGCAGGATCGTGACGATATTCATAAACTCGTTCTGCGCCGCTTTCGAGAGTCGTTCGGCGACGCCGCATTCCCTGACGAGATTGCCGAACATAAGTGCGCCGATCAGCGGCGTGGCCGTCGGAAGCAGAAGGATACAGATCGCCATGACCGAGAGCGGAAAGAGGATCTTCTCGGTTTTCGACACCGGGCGCAGTTGTTCCATCTTGATCGCGCGCTCGCGACGCGACGTGAGCAACTTCATAATCGGCGGCTGGATGATCGGAACGAGCGCCATGTAAGAGTACGCCGCGACGGCGATAGCTCCGAGGAGGTCCGGGCTGAGCTTCGACGCGAGGAAAATCGCCGTGGGTCCGTCGGCGCCGCCGATGATTCCGATCGAGGCGGCGTCGGCGAGAGAGAAGTCGAGGAAATCAAGCCGACCGAGGGCTACGGCGCCGATCAGCGTGGTGAATATTCCAAACTGCGCGGCAGCACCGAGCAGGGCGGTTTTCGGGTTCGCCAGAAGCGGTCCGAAATCGGTCAACGCGCCGACGCCGATAAAGATAAAAAGCGGAAAGAGGCTGGTCGCGATGCCCACATCGTAGATCTGCCCGATAAACCCGCCGGCGCCGGCGATGTCGGCGATGGGGATATTCGAGAGAATCCCCCCGAAGCCTATCGGAATAAGCAGTAGGGGTTCGAACTTTTTCGCGATGGCAAGATAGACCAGGAGCAAGCCGACAAGAATCATCACGACTTGCCCCCACGCGAAGTTGGCGATACCCGTCGAGAACCAGAAGGTTTTCAGCGATTCGAAGATATTCATCGCTGCTTCCTACCGGTTGATCAAAGCGAGCACGTCGCCCGACTGAACCTGGTCGCCCTGACTAACCGGGATTTCGGCGATGGTTCCCGAGACGGGCGCGTGGATCTCCGTCTCCATTTTCATCGATTCGACGACGAGTATCGTTTCGCCTTTCGCGATCGAAGCGCCCGCGCTGGCGATGATCCGCAGAACCAACCCGGGAAGCGGCGCTTCCACCGTCTGCGCATCGACGCTCGCGGGCTTCGGTTTCGCAGCCTGCGTTTTTTCGGAGGGCGCCGTCTCGACCGTCGCCGCCGGGGGTTGAGTCGCCGGCCGTCCGGCCGGCGCAGGCGCGCTTGCCTCGGCCGACGATTCGGTTACCGAGACGCTGTAGGCGACCCCGTCGACGATGGCTACGTCGTCCTTCATCGTTACTTCGAAGGGGGCGCCGTTGACCGTCACCGAAAAGCCGGTCGGCGCCGGAGGCGGCGAAGCCGCCGGCGGCCGGGCCGATTCGGAGGCGTCGGTTTCCGTCTCTTCGGCATGTTTCTTGCGAACGCCGATCTTCGCTTCGCCTTTCAGGTACTGGATCCCTTTTTCCCGGCACGCCGCGGCGATGAAGGTGTTTTCCTCGGTAACCGGCAGACCCGCCTCGCGCAGCATGGCGTTCGCCGCTTCGATTCCTTTTTCCGGGTCGTCGTCGTTGATATCGACGGGAATTCGATCGGTCGGTTCGAGTCCCAACTGCTCGCGACAGATCCTTTTGACCTCTTCATCGGGTTCAACGGGCGTTTTTCCGAAATAACCCAGCACCATTTACCCGTATCCTTCGGCGATTTTCGTCCACGGACCGAAGAAGACGTTGTTGAACGCCTGTTGAAAGTAGAACTGACTGACCGGCGTCACCGAAGTTCCGAACCCTCCCTTGACGACGACTTCGCCCATTGCTTTGACCACCTCGGTGTAGCGGTCCAGAATACCGTTGTCGCGCATCATCTGCGTGTTCGCGGTCAAAGCTCCACCCGGCATCGGCGAGAAGGGAATCGTCGGTTCTACACCTTTCGCTTCCGGAGGCATGAAATAGTCGGCCATACACTCGCGGAATACTTCCTCGGCCTCCATAACCTTTCCCACGTCGATACCGAGATCGTAGTCGGTGCCGCGGAGAGCGTGCCACAGCGTTAAAATGTCGGGCTGACAGGTTCCCCCCGACGTCGGCGCCATCGAGCAATCCACTTGGTCGGCGCCCGCTTCGATTGCTCCGCGATACTGAGCGATACTGACTCCGGCGGTCTCGTGAGTATGGAAAACGATATGAACGTCGTCGCCGAGCAGCGATCGCGCCGCGCGAATCGTCTCGTACACCGTAGCCGGAGTCGATGTTCCCGACGCGTCCTTGAAGCAAACCGAATCGAAAGGGATCTCCGCGTCGAGGATGTTTTTGAGCACGCCGTTGTAGAACTCCGGGTCATGCGCGCCGGCGACTCCCGGAGGCAGGGCCATCATCGTTACGCACACTTCGTGCCGGAGCCCGGCGTCGTGGATGCATTGTCCCGAATAGATAAGGTTATTGACGTCGTTGAGCGCGTCGAAGTTTCGGATCGTCGTAATGCCGTGTTTCTTGAATAGCTTCGCGTGCAGGTTGATGACGTCTCTCGGCTGGGAGTCGAGCCCGACGACGTTTGTGCCGCGCGCGAGCGTTTGAAGGTCGGCGTCGGGACCCGCCGCTTCGCGAAACGCGTCCATCATCTCAAAGGCGTCTTCGTTGCAGTAGAAATAGAGCGACTGGAACCGGGCGCCGCCTCCGGCTTCGAAATGGTTGAGCCCGGCCTCCACGGCCGCCTCCACCGCCGGGAGAAAGTCTTTTGTAAACACCCGCGCACCGTAGACCGACTGAAACCCGTCCCGGAATGCGGTTATCATAGTGTGCACTCGTTTTTTCATCTCGGCTAACCTCGGTAGTGTGTAAGAATATGCGCTCGTGTCGCCGCGACGACCGCGGCGATCCGCGCGAGCTCATCCTGCGGCCTCGCTTCGGCGGCGGAGGGGCGTTGCGGTACTTTGCGTACGACCGGCTCGAGCGATTTCGGGAAGAAGCGTTTCAGGAACTGAAAGAGCAGGTTCATTGTCAGAACGAGTAGAACAAGAAACGCGAACACGATCGTCATTCCGACGACCGTAATCGTTAATCCATGCAGTATCACCAAATTCTCCTGTGGCAAGACCGGTCGATCGAGACACGAATCGGTCACGCAGAATATAGTCGGATGCCGTCGCTCTTGCAAGACCCGTTGATTTCGAAGGAGCGATTCTCGGCATGCCCCGCCATATCAAGAATTCTTGATCTCGAAACCGGCGTCGGCCGATGGCGTCTTTCGACCCGCGTGCGGTATAGTTGAGGTGTTGCAGGAGTCGTCTATGAAACGGAATTTTCCGAGAACGCGGCTCATCGCCGCGCTCGTCGCCGCGCTTATCGGGGTCGGTATCGCCGGCGCCCGACCGCTGCCCGCCCTCGATTCGATCACGATCGGCAGCCCGGCGATCTATCCCGACACCGCGGAAAACCGTCGATCGATCGACAGGATCTTCGGCCGCGCGGCGGTGCTCGCGAATCGGCGTTATTCGGATCTGTTCGAGGTCGCCTACGACGAAGACGGCGGAGACTATCATATCAAAGCCGTTGTTTCTTTCGGCGATGCCGACCCCACCGGATCACTCGCCATATCGAAGCCGGGCGTCTCGGTCGAATACTCTTTTCCGATATTGGGGGCGTTCAGCGACGACAAGGTCGGATACTACGCTTCCGCGTTCGCTTCGCTCTGGAGCGCCTTTACCGGGGGATTCGAGGTGGGTGAGCCGCCTGCGTATGTCGATGAGATGCCGGCCGAAATCATCGCGCCGTTGGTCGTCCCGACGAATCCGGCGCTCGTCGCCTCGCTTGCCCCGCTCTCCGGTGCGACGCTCAGCGACGGGTCGTTGGTGCTCGGAATGTCGGTGGCGGCGGCCCGAGTCGATCCCTGGTTCAGGTTGATCGGAAGACCCGGCGGCGACCAGGTCGACGCGAACAACTACAATCTCGCCGCGCGGGTGTTCACCACCCCGGCCGATACGATCTATCTCATACCGGCATCGGGCAGAGCGTACTACCGCGTCGTCGACGGTGTCCCCGGCAGCGCCCGGCTCGCGATTGGTAACGACGTCACCACGACGCCGATCGCGGTCCTTCACGACGGAAGCGTCGTACAAAAGAACATCTCGACCCACGCCGTCCAGCGGTTCGAAGGGCGGGCCCGCACGGGGTTTTCGCTCGGCACCGGGCAGATGTCCTATGTGACGCTCATCGCGACCGGCCCCGACGGTAACCTGT
>JAJRYZ010000198.1 GCA_024275515.1 Spirochaetota bacterium | reverse complement strand
CCCGCGGACCCGGGATACGGCGGCGGACGACCGGATGAGGCCAACGCGTACGCGATCGAGGACACTCGCCGGGCGATTGTCGAAGCGAGAATGCGCGGGGTGATACCGTACTGCATTACCATCGACCGCCGCGCCCGTGACTACACTCCGAGACTCTACGGGGAGTATCACTACACGATTCTGCCGGACGTGACCCGACTTCCGGACAAACTGTCGAACCTCTATCTTCGTCTGACCGGGTAGTCGCCGCGTGCGCGACGCTTTTCGTTTGCCGCGTCCCGATTTCCGCTGTATATCTAGGTAAGGGAGTCCGGCGCCCTACCGCGTCGACCGCACCGCCGGCAGGACGGAGTCACGATGGCACGAAAAATCTTTATCGCCGCGACCGAGCAACGCAGCGGAAAAAGCCTTCTCACGATCGGTCTCATCCGGGCGCTTCAAGGGATCATCGCCCATATCGGGTATGTCAAGCCGATCGGACAGCGATACGTCGACGGCGACCCGATCGATACCGACGCGCGTCTTATTCACGACATATTCGATCTTGACGATCGGGTGGAAGACGTCAACCCGGCGTCCATGAGCTTGATCCAGACCGACAAGGATGGTTTTTTCGAGCGCGTTTTTAGCGCGTGCGGGCGCGTATCGCACGGAAAAGATCTCGTCATCATCGAAGGGACCGACTACACCAGCGCGCTTTCGGCGCTCGAGTTCGACATTAACGCCGAGCTCGCGAAAAACCTCGTCGCGCCGGTGCTGTTGGTAACCAACGGCAGAAAACGCGGCGTCGATGAGATTATCGCCAACCTGACCGAGGTCGCCGAATCGTTTACCGAGATGGGATGCACGATTCTCGGTTCGGTCGTCAACCGTTTCGACGGCGAAGAGCCGGAAATCGCCTGCGAGAGGTTGAGTTCCGCGCTCCACGAAGAGAATATCCCATTCTTCGGGACGCTCCCCTCCGATCCGCTCCTCGCCGGACCACGGCTGAAGCAGGTCGCCGATCAGCTGGGCGCGTCGGTGGTCTACCAAGGCGACGACATGTCGAAAGTCGTTGCCGGGACGCGGGTTCTGGCGATGACGCCGGAGAACGCGCTTTCACACATCCGCGACCACTCCGGCTATCTTCTCATTTCTCCCGGCGACCGGATGGATTCGATCTTTACCGCCGTGTACGCACAGGAATCGACCTTTTTCCCGAAGTACTCGGGGTTGATTCTCACCGGCGGGCTCATTCCGGGCCCGAACGTGCGCGAGCTTTTCAAGGGCGTTCGCGACAGCGACCTTACCATTCTTTCGGTAGCGGACGACACCTACTCGACGACTCTGAAGGTAAACGCCATTTCCGGCGAAATAACCCGGGAAGACACCGAGAAGATCGAACGCGCCGGCACGCTCATCGAGCGTCATCTCGATATAGAAGCGTTATACGGTCACCTCGGCGCGACCGAGTCCGATGCCGTGACGCCGCGTATGTTCCAGTACCGGCTTATGCAGATGGCTAAACGGAACCGAAAGCACATCGCCCTCCCCGAAGGCGCCGAACCGCGGATTGTGAGCGCGGCGGCTCAGGTTCTTTCGCGCGATATTTGCGATGTGACTCTGCTCGGAAACGTGGCTGAGATCGAAGCGACGGTGGGCAGGCTCGGCGTCAAAATAGACGGCGCCCGGCTTCTCGACCCCGCCGAGGTCGACGAAGATGTACGAAACGGTTACGCGGCGAATTTCTACGAACTGCGAAAGCACAAGGGCGTTTCGCTGGACATGGCCAGGGACCTCATGCTCGACCCCGTGCATTACGCAACGATGATGGTGCGCGAAGGCGACGCGGACGGATTCGTCTCCGGATCGACCCACTCGACTGCGGATACGCTCGGTCCGGTCCTCCGGATCATCAAAACGAAAGAAGGCATCTCGCTCGCCTCGAGCGTCTTTTTCATGCTCATGCCCGACCACGTGGTCGTGTACGGAGACTGCGCCCTCGTCGAAAACCCGACCGCGTCGCAGCTCGCCGAAATCGCCGTTACCAGCGCCGATACGGCGAAAGTGTTCGGTGTCGAGCCGTTCGTGGCAATGCTTTCGTATTCAACCGGAAAATCGGGCCAGGGGGCGGATGTCGACAAGGTGCGTGAAGCGACCGAAATCGCACGGCGAAAACGGCCCGACATTCCCATCGAAGGCCCGATTCAGTACGACGCGGCCGTATCGAAGGATGTCGCCAAGATCAAGATCAAAAACAGTACGGTGGCCGGGAAAGCGTCGGTGCTGATTTTTCCGGATCTCGACGCGGGAAACACGGCCTACAAGGCGGTACAGCGGTCGGCAAACGTTCCGGCGATCGGGCCGGTTATGCAGGGCCTAAAAAAACCGGCAAACGACCTGAGCCGCGGCGCGACGGTCGTCGATATCGTTTACACGATCGCGATCACCGCAATCCAGGCGCAAACCGGATAGGCGGCGTGCGGGAGCGGTTCCGAATTCGGACCGACGCCCATCTTTCGCAGACGGAAGTCGGTTGCAGGAGGGCGGGCGACGCGCTACTCTCCGCGCACGCGGATCCGGGGATCTCCCTTTCGTATCACCAGATAGAGACCGCCGAGAAGCGCTATCACGCCGTAGGCGGTCACCAAAACGGCCGTAAGTCGTCCGGACTCGACGACCGATCGAACCGTCTGTTCAAGACCCGGTCCGATCCATGAGAGAAAGTCCGGCAACCCGGCCGAAAGACCCCGGGCGGCAACACGTGCGATCATGCCGGCGCGGGGATACACGATGATCAGCGAAGGGACGCCGGCGAGCAGAAAGGCGAAACCTGTCGCCGTTAGCCCGCTTCCGACCCTACCGTGAAAAAAACAGGCGATGATCAACAGTCCGGGGACGATGTACTGCAGAAGAACTTGCGTAAAAGCCATCGACCGTCCGACCGACAGCATAATGCGTTTCATACCGTCGGGTATCTCGTCGGCGAGATCGAAGGTCGTCGGTATTTCATCGACGGCGGTCGTAATCTCCATCGTTTCGGCCATTGTGAACTCGCCCCTTATCGCCGACAGAAACGAGCTTTTGAACGGCGAAAGCGACAGCGGAAACTCCACATCGTCGCGTTTTCCGTGCAGGATCTGCTGAGCCGTTACCAGCCACAGACCGACCGTCTGCCGCACCCACGCGGCGGAGAACCCGTCGACCGCCGAGCCGATAATGTAGGGTTCAAGCTCACGCGGGACGCCGAGTGAGAGACTGCGCCGTATGAACCTGAACGCCTCGCTGATCGTCCGTTCATGAATCTCGGGATCGTCCAGCGGATCGAGAATCCGCTGAATCTCCCGATACGTGAATCCGTACGAAAGAACGGTCCGTTCGAGCCGGAACGCAACCTGCGCGACAACGACCGAGAAGGCTAGAAGAAGCGCCAGGACAAAAAGCAGAGCTATGTGAGCGACTTTCAACGTGGAACCCCTTTTGTCCGGCGTCCCCGGACCGATAACTCCCGCCGGACCGACACCACTCTAACCGCTTCGGCCGGACCGGCGCAACCGTAGCCGCTCGCCGGTAATACGAGTTCTTTTCGCCGCTCGAATGAGAATCGGCTCTGCAAGCGTTGACTTTTGCACGCCGAAAGACCTATCGTAGCGTGCATGGCCGTTGAAATGTCCTACGTAATGATAACGCCCTACACGATCGTAAAATCGCGCACCGGGGGCGTGATCTCACGTCTGCTGTCGCGCCTCGACATCGACCTGGTGGCCGGTCAAATGTTCGCGCCCAGCGCGGAGCTGGCGAAGCGATACGCCGATTCAGTGCGTTCGCACCGAATGCACGATGAAGTCGAACGGTTCAGCAATAATCTAATAAGTACTTATATAGAGAGGACCTTCTCGCCGAGCGAGGGTCGCAGACACAGGGTGCTGATGCTTCTTTTCCGAGGCGAATCGGCCTGCCGCAAACTCAACGAGGTAATCGGAACTATGCACCCCGAGCGGCGAACGCTGGACACGCTCACGGGAGAGACCGTCAGAGACACCTACGCCGATCTCGTCATGTCCCCGCATAATCCGGAAGAGGTGAGTTATTTCGAGCCCGCCGTGCTTACGCCGCCGGATGCCGCAACGGCGGCGAAAAACCTTCGCATGTTCGCCGATTTCGTGAACGGCGAATCGAACATCGTTTCCAACATCGCCTATGCGAACCCCGACAGAATCGAACGTACGCTCGTTATTATCAAGCCCGACAACTGGCGCTATCCAAGCTCGCGTCCGGGGACCATTATCGACATGTTCTCCCGAACGGGGCTGCGAATTATCGCCTGCAAGCTCGTGCAGATGAGCGTGGCTCAGGCCGTTGAGTTCTATGCCCCGGCGGAGCGCATACTGAAAAAAAAGCTCGCTCTGCCGGCCGCCGTGCAGGCGCGAACGGTGCTTGAGAATCATTTCGGGTTTTCCGTGTCGGACGATCTCGAGCGATGCCTCGCCGATACCTTCGGCGTCGAATACGCGCAGGAACAATTCTACCGGATCGTCGACTTCATGTCGGGTATCAGGCCCGATGCGTGTGACGAGGAAACGCGAACTCGACCCGGCCGCGTCAAATCGATGGTTCTCGTCTATGAAGGGGAAAACGCCGTCGAACGGATTCGTTCCGTTCTGGGGCCGACCGATCCGACCGAGGCGCCGAACGGGACGGTGCGCAAGGAGTTCGGAAGCGACGTGATGGTTAATACCGCGCATGCATCCGATTCGCCGGAGAGCGCGCAACGCGAAATGAAGATCATCGCCGTCGAGAAGAACGACCTTGCCGACCGGATTTATGAATACCTCGCGTAGCAGCTATGTTTCGATCAACCTCACGCAGACGGCCTTGCATCGTCGTCCCTTCCGATCTTTCGCTTGAAAATCCGAATACGCGATCAGCGCGGTGGAATCGCTCATCGCGAGCATGTTCGTGTACCCGCAGCTGTCGCGTTGAACCGCCGAATGATCTCCTTCGATGATCGACAGCGTCTCGTCCCAGCGCCGCCCGGTTCCGTCGCGTGAAACGGCGAGGTACACTCCGGGTCGTCCATAGCTGAGCAGAAGAGTGCCGTTCGCCAGGCTCAGCAACGACGGGAAAACACCGAAATCGAACAGATCGAGAAGCGGCGACCAGCTTCTCCCGTCGTTATGCGACCACGTAATCGCCATCGGCTTCTGCACGTGGTCGGTCCGCCGAACGACGCATACCAGTTTGTCGTCGCTCGTCTCGGCGACAGTCGGCTCGCCGCACAGATCGTGCCCCGAAGGATCGACCGCAACGAGACCACGGCGCGTGAAAGTACGCCCGTTGTCCGTCGACGCCATCAACCAAGTGCACCCCTTCGGCGCGATGCGCCCGTCCGGCAGCGCGAATCGAACGCGGTAATCGGGATATAGGTAAGCGTCGCCGTGCTTTGTCACGCTGCGCTCGAAAAACGGTCTCGGCAGCAGTGAGCTTCCTTCCCGACGCCACGCGAGACGATCGGTCATATCGTAGGAAACCGTCGTCGCGCTCCAGGACCGCGTGTCGGGAGCGTAGCGAAGCGCGGGCAGCAAGCCGAGATCGGCTCCGACTTCCCCGGGAAGCTCCGAGCAGCGATACGTGTAAACAGTTCCATACACATCGGCCGTCGCGACGGGCTCGGGCAATTGCAGCCCCGCCGCATCGAAATACCGTTCCGCCGGAACGATGAGAAACTCCCCGTCGTCCATCTCCGAAATCGCGAAATGCGGCCGAATGGGCGTCGGTTCGCCGGTGAACGACGCCCATTCTTCGCCGTCGGTCGACACGAAAGCGGGCGCCGCGGCGCCGTGACTTTCCGAAGCGTCTTCCGCGTCCGCGTACATCAGCAGGATGCTTCGATCGGGCAGCCTCGACAGTGCGGGAAACTGATGATAACCCCACCGGGATTCGCCGGGAGCCGAATATGAGACAACGATCGGATCGGAAACTCGCATGGTCTTCTCCTCTGTGCATATGTGGCGCCTAGTGACGCGTCCGGCCCGGGGAGGCGTCAATCGATATAGGGATTCCTCTCGTGACGCACACCGGGCCACGGGGTCGCGTCGTCGGCGCCGTCCGGAGCGCGCCTGAGAATCGAAGGGGGCGGCGGTTCAAGCTTTGCGCGCAGACCGATCCGTTGTGCGAACTCATCGAACTCGCGGCGTCGTTCGATATGATAGTCGCAGAACTCGACCGGTTCAGTGCCGGCGAGAAAAAACTCGTCGACGACTTCGCCGACGCACGCTTCGGTCGGCAGGAATCCCGACGCGGCGCACACCTCCCGCTTTATCACTCCCTGCGGCGTCGATCGCGGCTCGCGCGACGGTAAGTCCTCATGGACGGTCTTCATAAACCGAGTCCAGACGGGCCCGGCGACACTTGCGCCCGTTTGATACTGACCGAGCGTTTCGCCCTCGGGGACGCTGAATCGTACAACCACCGTTATCTGAGACGAGAATCCCGCAACCCAGGCGTCGGTCCACCCGTCGGTCGTCCCGACCGCGGCGCCGTAGACCGTATCGCCCATGCCGCCGAGTTCGGCCACCCGTCGTGAAAGACCACCGGTCCTGAGCGTTTCTGCAAGCACGTCGCGGACAATGAAGGCGGTCTGCTCGGAAATCACCGGCCGCGTGTGCGAGAGTTCCCGCAGAGCCGCCTGCTCATTATCATAAACGACGACTCCGTTCCTGTCTGTAACATAACGTATCGACAGGAGCGTCGGAGGAACACCCCCGCGCGCAAACGCCGCGTATCCGCGCGCGACCTGAAGCACGGTGGCGGCGGTCCCGTCGATCGACATGCGCGCCGTCGGAGGAACGATCGGATCGGGACCGAAGGCGTCGCCGAGTAGACCGACGGTAACCGCTTCCGCCGCCGTCGTTCCCGTCTTCTCGGCGATCGAGGCGAGCGCCGCGAACAGTCCTCCTGCGACCGCGCGTCGCGCCGAGACCCTGCCTCGATATACACCCGCCGGATTCGAAACAGCCGCATACGCGCCCGATGAGAGAACGATCTTCGGCGAGTCGTATACCGGGTCGGCGGCGGTGAGAGCCCGTGAATCGATCCCCGCGGCCAGAACGAGTGGACCCGCGAGCGAACCAAGCCGCCTTCTTTCTTCGGTCGGCGAATCGACCGCGCCGATATCGCCACCTTGGAACGTCGAGAAAGCGAGAACGCGCCCGGTGTCGTTCTCTATCGCAACGAGGACGCCCGAGACCGCCGGAATCTCCCGACCGCCCGAATACGCGACACGCTCGGGAAGCTCTCCGATTCCGATCACGCCGTCTATCATCACCAGCGCCGGAAGAAGCGCTTCGCGCGCGAGACTCACCGATCGGAACGTCCGTTCCTCTACGACGAGATCGAGGCCGTCGATTCCGAACAGCGCGCCGAACAGCTCGACCGTCGGAATGAAAACCTCCGACGCCAACCGGTCGCGCTGTTCGGTTTCCTGAAGCAGATCCGCGGCGAGTTGTTCGCCGGCGGCAGCGAGCAACGAATCGGCAAGTCTTTGATATTCGAGATCGAAGCCCGAATGAATGACGAACCCGTCACGATACAAATCGGGCGAGCCGTAGAAGAGTTCCTCGAAACGTCTCCTGATAAGCTCGGAAAACTCAGGCGCCGGATCGGTACGTTCGGTGTGCGCCGACGTCTCGCCCGACCCGGCGGCAACGAAGCTCGCCCAGAACTCGTCGAACTCCGCGGTCGATTCTTCGGCCCCGACGTATCCGAGAGCAATCATGTCGTCGAGCAGCGTCGCTTGCAGTTGCCGCGCGCGGTTCGGATAGTTGATCATCGACCGCGTAACCGGATTCGACAGATGTACCGCGAGCAGCGTCGCTTCTGCGAGGGAGAGCGTACGGGCCGAGTGACCGAAATAGAACTTCGATGCGCTTTCGACTCCGTAATTGCCGTGACCGAACTTGCTGTTGTTGAGATAGATTTCGAGGATCTCGTATTTGGAACGTTTCTTTTCGAGTTGAAACGACCACCAGAGTTCCGACAGCTTTCTCCCCAGAGTTGTTACCGAACGATCGTCGTACAGGTTCCCCGCTACCTGTTGCGAAATCGTACTTCCGCCGGAAAAATAGTGCCCCGTGATGATGTTCCAGGCGGCCCTGAGGATTCCTTTGACGCTGAACCCGGGGTGAGAAAAAAAACTGCGGTCTTCCTTGACGACGACCGCCTGAAGAACATGTCTCGGCAGCTCGACGATCGAGACGATCTCGCGCCGCTCCTCGGCAAAGTACTCTGTAATGAGCTTCCCACGTCGATCGAGAAGCACCGACGGAAGCGCCGGACGATATTCACCGAACTCGGCGCTTCGTTGGGTGTTGGCCGTCTCACCGAGAGCAACGCCCAGACCGACGCCGATTCCGGCGGCACACACGGTGCACAGCGATGCGAGAAGAATCGACCATGTGCGGTATCGACCGAGCAGCGTCGCCGTCCGGCTACTTTCCCTCGAGATACTGCTCGAGTATCCCCACGAGCTGCCTGATGGTCTCCACCGGCAGGTTCTCAAGACGGGTCTCGAGGACCGTCGCGAGCTGCTTCAGCTCGTCGGTCGTCTGCACGGTTCTCTGGACCGAGTCGATCAACTGCTCCAGCTGGGCGGCAGACTCGGCGTACTTGTCGATGTCGCTGCGGTTCTCGGCGACGCTCTGCTTCGTCTGTTCCACTTCGGTCTGGAGATCCGACCGCGCAGCCGCGAGCTGTTCGTCGACGTACGCCTGCGAAGCGATGCCGAACTTCCCGGCGAGCGACGCGCACCCCGAGAGGAGACCGAGCATCAGAACCGCGGCGACGATCAACGCCGCATACCGCGCTTTTCCGTTAGCAATCCTCATTAACACCCTCCTATTCTACACGCTTGAACACGACGATACCGTTGTGGCCGCCGAAACCCAGCGAGTTGGACATGACCACGTCGATCTTCCCGTTTACTCCCTTGTTTGGAACATAATCCAAATCACATTGAGGATCGGGTTGGTCAAGATTGATCGTGGGGGGAAAGAAACCGTCCCGCATGGCCAGAATGGAAGCGACGGCTTCGATTCCTCCCCCGCCCGCCACGCAGTGACCGTGCATGCTCTTCGTCGACGAGACTTTGAGCCTGTAGGCATGTTCACCGAATACCGCTTTGATCGCTTTAGTTTCGATCGGGTCGTTCATGGGGGTCGAGGTGCCGTGCGCGTTGATGTAATCGACGTCCTCGGGCAGCAGCCCCGCCATGGTCAGAGCCATCTTCATCGCGCGGATGGCGCCGCGACCTTCAGGGTCCGGCGCGGTAACATGGTTGGCGTCGCAGGTCATACCGGAACCGCCGTACTCGCAATAGACGTGCGCGCCTCTGCGTTTGGCGTGTTCATACTCTTCGAGAATAACGATGCCGGCGCCTTCGGAGAGCACGAACCCGTCACGATCCTTGTCGAACGGACGACTGGCGACTTCCGGAGTATCGTTGTACTTGGTGCTGACCGCCTGCAACACGCAAAACCCGCCGACGCCGATTTTCGTGATCGCCGCTTCGGTTCCGCCGGTGATGACCACGTCGGAATGTCCGTCCTTGATCCACCTGGCCGCGTCGCCTATCGCGTCGGTTCCCGATGAGCACGCGGTGACGACCGCGTAGCACGGCCCCTGGGCGTTGAATTGAATCGCGACATGCCCGGGGCCGATATTGCTGATGAGCTTTGGTATGGTAAACACCGGTATCCGCCGCGGACCGCTCTTGAACAATCTGTCGTAGGAGTCTTCGAGCGTTCCGATTCCTCCGATCCCGTTTCCGATGATGACCCCGAACCGTTCGGAATCGACGTCGTCGGATTTCAGCCCCGCGTCGGCCATCGCTTCGTGAGCGGCTTTGAGCGCGAAGAGGGTAAAGTCGTCCATCTTTCTCGCCTCTTTTTTCTCCACGAAGTCGGTAGGATCGAAATCCTTGACCTCTCCGGCGATCTTCGACGGATACTCCGATACGTCGAACTTCGTGTTTGGACCGATGCCGCTTCGACTGTTTCGTATGGAGTCCCAAAACTCGGAAACGTTGTTGCCTATGGGACTGACGACCCCGAGCCCGGTGACGACTACCCGCCTGCTCATCAATGCCTCCCTACATCCCCATCCCGCCGTCGATCAGAATGACCTGACCGGTGACGTACGAAGCGAGATCCGACGCGAGAAACAGAATAACCTTCGCCACTTCTTCCGGGTCACCGAGACGCACCATCGGAATCTGCTTCCCGAGCGCCTCTTTCTGCGCGTCGGTGAGTTTGTCGGTCATCGCCGTCCGGATGAATCCCGGCGCGACGGCGTTAACTCTGACGTTTCTGCCCGCCACTTCCTGCGCGAGACTCTTGGTAAGCCCGATCAATCCGGCCTTCGACGAGGAGTAGTTCACCTGCCCCGCGTTCCCGTGCACCCCGACGATCGAGGAGACGTTGATGATCGAACCGCGTCGACGCGATATCATCGCCCGCGCGATTGCTTTCGACATAAGGAAAGCGCTGGTGAGGTTGACGTTGATGACGTCCATCCAGTTCTTGAGAGGCATCCGGAAGATCAGACCGTCGCGAGTAATACCTGCGTTGTTAACGAGGATATCGACTCCCCCGCTTTCGTCGAGGATTTCCTTGCTTACCGAATCGACCTGCGCCTCGTCGGCGACGTTGCACTCCTTGTAGACAACGGTCGCTCCGTGGTCCGCGGCAAGCCGCTCGTATTCGGCGAGGTGTTCACTCGGCTGAAGATCCATGAAGTATACCGAAGCGCCTTCGCTGAGGAACGCGACAACGATCTCCTTCCCGATTCCGCGCGCACCGCCGGTTATGATCGCCGTTTGTCCTTCGAGCAGCATCTTAAGTCCTCCCACCCAATAGGTTCCGTATGGTAATAGATGTCACCCTCCTTATCAACCGGGCCCAAAAAATGACCGATCACCGGCTATCGTGCCGGTCCGAAATCGTAGCGCCGTTCGAACAACGCTTTCAGCTCCTCCAGCTTTCGCCGCTCGTCGGGTCCGTCTACCTCGATCAGAACTTCGCTTCCCTTCTCAAGACCCATCGCGATAAGACCCATCACACTCGACAAATCGGTCCCGCGCCCGCCGCTTTTGATTCTGACGACACCGCGGTAGTCTCGCACGGAGGCGAAAATGATTCCCGACGGTCTCACATGGATTCCGGCGTTGTTCCGAACTGTCGCTTTGCCGCTTACCACTCGACCTCGAAGACGTACGGCTCATCGAGGACAAAGTAGTCGGCCATCGGGACGCGCAACGAAACGGTTCGCCCGTTCTCGCTAAGCTCGCCGTGGGAGTAGCGCGTCACCTTCTTGGGCGCGGTGACGCGGTACTCCAAATAATAGCCTTCGAGAAAGGCCTGTATCATCGCGATTACCGCGTCGTCCATCTCCTGCCCTTCGAGCGGAGATTCCTCGGAGGAGGCGGCGGCTTTCCCGGCTTCCCCAACGGCCATTGAAAACACCGTTCGTCCGTTCTTTTTTCGCAGCGAAGCCGTCTCGACCGGCGAGTTCTCGGCCTCCAGCAACGCGTCGAAGGATTCGAACTCGATAACCGACGTGAGGATGAGATCTTCGTCGGTTTCCTCCTCGGTAACCTCGATCAGTTCGATTCCCTCAGCGCCCTCGAACTCGGACAGGATGTCTTCGCGCGAAAGCGGGATGTCGAACCCGGAATCTCCGCCGTCTTCGCCCATCTCCAGAACCGCTTTTGAGACCCTCATCGTCATCCGCATCGTCCCGGAGCCGTCGGCATTAAACCGCGTCTCGACTTCAAGACCGAGACACGACGCGAACAGCAGAGCCACGGCAACTAAAAAGGCCGCCCGAAGCATGGGAACCGGGAACCGGCCGCGTATGTGTGCGTGTTTCACTTTCACTACCTCGTTTGATGATTTACCGCGTCGGAAACAGACCGCCGGGTCTAAGGTGTGTGGTCATGCACAAGCCTCGCACCGCCCTGTTCCGCAAGCTCATCGTGCCGGCGTTTCCGATCATGGTCGGAAATCTGCTTCAGACACTCTATAACTTAGTCGATGCCTTCTTTTTAGGGAAGCTCGGAAAAGTCGCTGTTTCCGCTCCCTCGATGTCATTTTCGATCATCTTTTTCCTCGTCGTATTCGCCTTCGGATTCTCACCGGCGAGCACGACGCCGATCTCGCAGGCGAAAGGGCGCAGGCGCCCGGAAAAGATCGATTTCTATCTCGGTCAAACTGCGACGATCGGTTTCGCGGTCGTCTACCGCGGCGCGTCGATGGACCGACTCGACCCGAACGTGCAATAGCGACGGCGATGGACGAGCGGAGTCGCTACGGTGATAACGATCGCGGCGGTCGATTCTCGAGCGATCAGTTCTCGAGGATGGTAATCTCGACGCGGCGGTTTTTCCGCCTTCCCTCCTCGGTTGAATTGTCCGCGATCGGTTCGCGCGCCCCCATTCCCCGCGTCACGATCTGCTCTTCGCGACGAGCTCGCAGTTCAAGCAGGTAGTTGCCCACCGCGCGCGCGCGTTTTTCGGAGAGGTATTGGCGGCCCGCCGCGGTTCCCGCGAGAGCGGTATGGCCGACGATGAGAATGTCTCGTTCAGGATAGCGTTTGAGGATTTCGGCGACGATCTGGAGCTTGTCCTTTTCGGAGTCCTGCAGAATGCTCGAATCGGGAAGAAACTGTATATTCTGAAGACTCAGAACCACGCCTTCATCGCTCACGCTGACCTCGGTGTCTTCGACCGCCGATCGGTCGAGCTCTTCGCGTATTTCGTCGGCGAGGTCGGCCTTGGCCATTCCGGTCGACTCGATCACGGTCGCCTCGGCGGTTCCGATGTACTCGACCGTGTCGCCGCTGGACAGCGTGAAAAAGAAGTCGAACTCTTCGCTATAGTGGTACGGTCTCCCGGCGAGGTTATCCCAATAGAGTATCTGATCGGAGTAGCCGAAGATCCGAACCGGGTAGAGCGAGACGCCCGGTTGTGGAGCGGCTTTGTGGAATACGGTGTAGCGGATCGATATTTTGTCGTACATCGTTCCGTCGAGTCGGTCTCGACCCAGATAGGTGTAGCTTACCTCGATCGGAAATCGGTACGCATTTGATACTCCGAAATTGGCGCGAAAATCGTGCACTTCCTCCCCGGGGGCGGTCCAACTTTCCCCGGGGGCGATGTCGCGGTCCGGGAACCGAGGAACGTTTCTGACGACGGGCATGAAATACTCCTCGCCGATCTCATAGACTCCCCACGCATCGCGAACATAGCGGGATTCGTATTCCTCGCTCCACTCGTATACGTCGGTTCGACCAAAAGCCCGCTCGGACGTCTGAAACACCACCTCGAGCGTACCGGTTCCGTCCCGCGCCTCGACGACCGATACCGCAATCCGGTTGAGAATGTCGGCCCGGTGCGAAAACTCATCGTTGATGTAGACCTTTTCGTCGACCCGCGACACGATCCGGTACCGCGCCCCGGTCTCGTATCGGAACCGGAATCGCTCCGCCGCAAGATGCGGCGCCGCTACGGCGACGATAAGCAACGCAAAGGCGGCGCGGATAGACGGTCGTTTCCGTTTCATGGTTTCCAAGATAGCGCTCAAGGCGTTTCTTGACAAAGCGCGGAGCTTACGACTATGGTGAATCGCAGCAGAAACAATCATCAGGACTCCACGGTGTCGCCAAAAACGAACCGGGGCGATGCGGCGGAAACGGTCGACCGTATCGTCCGACACGCCGGATATAAGAGACCAACTGCACTTCAATCCGCCGTCGTTCCGCTCTTTGATCAGGGCAAGGATCTGCTCATCGAAGCGCGCAGCGGCGAGGGGAAGACCGGCGCCATGCTCATCCCACTTCTCATTTCGCTGGACGGCCGTACCGAGGCCGGTACGAAGGCGTTGATCCTAACGGATTCCGCGGAACAGGTAGCGAAAATCCAACGACAATACAAGCGTTTCGCGTCGCGGTTGTCGCACAGGCCGACACTCGTCGCCGTCGGAAAGGAGGCCGGTCCGCATAGAGAGCTGCGATCGCTGCGAAAGCGCGGCGACATTCTCGTCGGGACGACCGAACGGGTAATCGACCATCTTCGCCGCAACAATCTGACCCTCGAAGGCGTCGATTATTCGGTGTTGGACGTCCCGAGGGACATCAACAAAAGCGGATATGATAAGGACGTGCTGTTCATCTACTCGAAAATGAGCGGGAAACAGCAGACGGTCGCTTTTCTCGACGATCTCAAAGGCTCCTCGGCGTTTGATTCGATTCTGAGACGACCCCAACATGTCGCTGCAGCCGATCGGCGCACCGTTGAATCCGCAGACGAGGAGAAGAACATGAGCGATAACGAACGGATCAAGGAAACGATCGACGAAATCATCAGTCGGTTGAAGGGCGTCGAAAGCCCCGACATACTCAATCACTATCGGAGAGTTTTCCGGAAACACGTGCCGTTCAACTTGCGCGGGTACGTATCTGCCTATCTGCTCAAAGAGCATCTGGGCAAACAGGGAGTCGTATCCGACGGCGGCGACGGTGGGACCAAAACGCTTTTCGTGAGCATCGGCAAAAACAGGAAAGTCTATCCCAGGGATCTGTCGCGGTTGTTTGCCGACGCGCTCGGAATCGATCAGTCACAGATCGGCGGCGTCAAAATACTCGAAAGCTACTCGTTCATCGACGTACCGGAGGCGTACGCCGAGAAGGCCATAGAAGCGCTCAACGACACCGATTTTCGCGGAAGGAAAATCGCGGTCAACCACGCACGAAGGAAAAGAAAATAGTCGAGGCCTCGTTGCACGTTCGGTAGCCGCGATCATCGGACCCAAGCAACGAGCGCGACGAACACAAGGATCAGATTCCCGGCAAATCCGACCGCGAACGCCGTGACCGCGGTCAATTCGAATACGCGCGCCCGTATGCGGCTCTTTCGCGCCAGTTCCCACGGATCTCCGGGGATAATAAGGTGTTCTGCGAACGGATCGGACGGCCGAATCAACCGGCGAACGCCGTCGTCGTCTGTCTCTCGTCCGAATACCGAGTATCGGCGCACCTTCGACACGTCGGCCGGCGACGGCGCGCGGACCTTCGCGCCCGGCGCCAGCCGGAGCGCCTCGGCCAGCGTCGCCGCCGTTTCCATCGAGCAGATCTCACCGTCCGGCAGCAGTGTCCGTGACGCGAGCGCGGACCGATCGAAATACCGCGTCGGAAGCATCAGCAGATCCCGCATCGCCCGGCGCATTCTTCCGTTCCGCCACAGAACTCGATACAACAGCACGAAAACAACTCCGGGCGGAACGAACGGGAGAACCGGCGAGAGACCGACGGCGAGAGCGAGTAGCGCCGCAACACGGAGCATCGGCAGTCGCGACAAATAGTAGGCGACCACGAACAGCATCACCGACCCGCCGAGAAGCGAAATCGGCGTAAACTGGTTCCAGTACTCGTTCTGTTGACGGCCGGCCCAGATGGACCGGCGCAGGATGGTGCGTTCGTCTCCGTCGAAAAGAACGACCGTAAGAGGATCCCCCTTGCCCCATCGGAAAACGGGGTGACCCCGCTCCGAATAGAGCGCGCCGCTTACCACGAGCCGCGTGCCTTCGGTAAGCGTCGACACCTTGCTCCAGGGGATTTAGACCGGCATTTCGTCGGGAAGAACGTCCTCGTTTCGTTCCAACGGGTCGAGCGGATCCTCCTGCGATATCGACGGAAGAAGCATAACCGAAACGCCGCGAAGATCGGCGCTGACCGACATGGTGCCGTCGTGCACCCATACCGTGTCCGACCCTTGAATCGCTTCCAATGCTCCGATAAAGCGAAAATGCCCGACGTATCCTTCTTCCGCCCGCTCGAAGTTACCGTAGCGCAACGTGCGGCGTCCGGACGTCTCCACGATTTGCCGACGGAACCGGCGCCAGCGACGGCGTACGTGAAAGGCACCGATCCCCGGAACGAGAAAATAGAACACGCCCGCGATAGCCGTAATAACGACCAGCCCCGCGATCATGGAAGGAGCGAGACCACGTCCGGCCGCGGGAGGACGCCCCGCCGCGGTCGGCCGACGACCGGGATAGTGAAGTCGACGCACGGCGCATCCCAAGGTTGCGCAACCCTCGTAAATCGCATACCCTCGAATCTACCATGGTGGAGCGTGTTGTTGTAGGTCCGATGAACACGAACGCGTACATATACTCCGAATGGAAAAAGGAATGCGTGCTGCTCGACCCGGGCGCGGACGCCGAACTGATTATCAAAAAGCTCGCGCTCATCAACATGAAGCCGCGCGGGATCGTTTTGACGCACGGCCATATCGACCATGTGTCGGCGGCGCTTTCCGTCAAGCTCCACTACGAGGAGCACGACGTTCCGGTGCACATCGCGATACACGCAGAAGATGCGCGCTTTATGGGTAGTCGCGCCCGCAAGGCCCACTCGGACGCTTTCGGCGACGAAGAGAGTTCAGGGTACGAACGGTTGGACGAGGCGATCGCCGACCTCCCGGAACCCGACCTGACGGTAGCGCACGGAGAGAAAATCTTCGACGCGGACCTGCTGGTGATCCACACGCCCGGACATACTCCCGGCAGTATCTGCGTCTATTCGGAAAGTCAAGGATTGGTGTTCTCGGGAGACACGCTCATGTTTGAAGACATCGGGCGCACCGATTTGCCGGGCGGCGATAGGGAAACGATTATCAGAAGCGTTCGTGAGAGGATTTTCGTTCTTCCGGAACATACGCGCGTCTGCCCCGGCCATGGACCGTTTACGACGCTCGAACGAGAGATCCTACATAACCCCTATTTCAATTGATCACGAGAGTCGCGAACGGCCTCGAGATGCGCAGACCGGCGTCGCGCGACGATGCCGCCGCGGCGACGCTCCGCGACCGGTCAGGCGACGATATCCAAAGTAAGCCCGAGGTCGTTGGATACACTTCCGATTTCGAGCACTTTCGACTCCGACGAGACCTCGCGATGGACGCTCTTGCGATACTCTTCGATGAGCCCGTCGACTTCTTCCCGACTCAGATCCGCTATGTTACGAACGATCGGCCGGTTGGAACGAAGGCTGATAAGCCGCTCGATGAGATTATCGAGCGCCCGAAGACGGTAGAGCGGCACGCCCCTTCCGGCGCCGACCGGCGGAGCTCCGCGGACGTGTTTATATCGCGAGTACAGCAGAACGGAGGTGTCGACCGGCATCGCGAGCTTTCCCGTCGGGTTTTCCCGCGCAACAAGACTGCTGAGCTCGAAGATATTCGGTTGCAGCACCGATGCTACCATGGCTATGCATCCTCCACCGACTAGAGTATCGGCATATCGGTCCGGCGAGTTTACGGGAGCGTCGGAGGTGACAATGAAGTGTTTCGATCCGGGAGGTGCGAGGATTAGTTGCGGAGATGAGCGAGATCGCTATCGATTGCGCCGCTCGTCCGAGCTTTTGCACTCGATGCACATGAGCGCGTACGGGATGGCCTCGAGCCGTGCTCGCGGTATCTTCTTGTTACACCGCATGCAAAGCCCGTAGCGATCGTTATGAATGCGGGATATCGCGCTTTCTATCAAACGCAGACGCTTGATGTCCTGCGAGCTTAGAGCTTCAAGAGTCTTTCGATCAATGTCGTCCGCGGCGATATCAGCGAGATCCTTTGGATCGAGGTCTTTGATCAGCGCTTCGAAATCTTCGTTTTCCGAGAGAAGATTCTGAAGAATCGTCTCTTTCTGTTCAATAAGCTTCTTCTTCATCGCCTCTACGAATTGCTTGTCCATAACCTGCTGTCCCACACGGAGAAATTGGCGTCGACTATGACCGATCGGATCAAAAAAGTCAATGCGGGTTCGATCGCGCCGGCGATATTGACAAAGCGATGGGGTTTACCTACCATGGCCGCGGTGCGCTTGAGCGGACGCTTACGGAATCGAAAGGAGACTGTGTGGCAAAAGAAGAAGCGATCGAAGTCGAAGGAATCGTCAAGGAATCGCTCCCGAACACGATGTTTCGAGTCGAGCTCAAGAACGGTCACGTCATTCTCGCGCACCTGTCGGGGAAGATGAGAAAGCACTACATCAGAATCGTACCCGGCGACAGGGTCCGCGTTGCGCTTTCGCCCTACGATCTTACACGTGGGCGAATCATCTACCGCGAACGGTAACGTATCGCGACCCACACCGCGCCGCTGCCGCCCAGACGCCGATCGGGGACCCCCATTTCGCCGGCGTGCGGATGTGCGCGCAGCGCTTCATACACCACCTGCTTCAACACGCCGCCGCGCGGGTCGTGTGAGTGTTTACCCTTTCCGTGAATAATCAGCGCTTTCTCGATCCCGTCGCGAACGGCCGCGGCGACGAACGCGTCCACCCTCCTCGCCGCGTCGGAGGCTCGCACGCCGTGGAGGTCGAGAACCCTCTGGGGCCGCCGCCTTTTTATTCGTTCCCGTCTCTGCTGTGGTGATTCATCCGGCAACGACGCGTTTTGGGGATGATCGGGAGGATGCTCGTCGATCCATTCTTCCATTCTGCGTCGGTCGCGTTCCGAACGTTTCGGATCGCCGTCTTCCCATTGTCGCAGCACTTCGCCGAAGTCCATGAAGGCAGAAACTAGTCGGACGGCGCGTTTCAGTCAAGTAGAAGTGACGCGGACGGTATCCACCCGGTCGCGCCGGCGCCGTTGACGACCAGAGAAAAGTCCCCCGCATCGTCGACTACCCGCACCGACACGCCCGTCGGCATCGTTGAGCGAACCGTCGCGGCCGCGTTCGGAATGGTTCGCATCGGCGTCTCTTCAACGACAATCGCCGTAGGGCGACCGTTCTGCAGGTGCAGTACAACCACGGCACCCAGAGACGCCGACCCCGACAAAAGGGCGAGCACGACGATGATGACGAAAAGTCCGCGGCTTCGGAGCATCTGCAGAATAAGGAAAGCCGTGGCTATGAACATAAAGCCCATAAACAGAAAGAAAAACAGATCGACGTCGACCGGCGCCGAAGGGTAGACGACGCGAGGGAGCTCGCGTCGCGCATTCACCCACTCGGCGAATGCGCGGTATCGACGACTCCCCGGATCCATATCTATCGCCCGGCGGATAAGAACGACCGATTCCAGATAGTCGCCGGCCCGATAGTGCGACAGCGACGCGTTGTAAAGTAACCCGGGACGCTCTGGAAACCGCTCCGTGGCGGCAAGAAAGAGCGCGGCCGCGGTCGCGTACCCGCCGTCGCGATAGATCGAGATCGCCCGCTCCACCTCGACGTCGCGCTGTGGCTCTCCGGCGGCGATAAGCACGACCGTAAGCGCCACCAGAATAATCTTCGCCTTCTTCAACAGCGCCAGGACGAGCACCGCCACCAGACCGGGGATCAGCCACAGATAGTTCGCGGGATTTCGATATGAGTCGACCGCCGCGCGCGAAAGCGCCTCGTCGACCGTTTCGAGGGAAAACGGAAACTCATCTTCCGTCTTCGTGCCGTCCGGCCTCTCCGCGACTTCATACCGCGTCCTCCGTGCGCCCACCTCGATGACCGTCTGCTTTGCAGGATCAAACCACGAGAAAGCGGGTATGACGATCGAAGCGACGCCGCTTTCCTGCGCGACCACGCGATAGCGTTTTTCTACGGCGCCGGTGTACCCCTCGTAGTCCGCCCGAAAGTCGGAAACGGTTTTCGTGTTTGCAAGGACGAGTTTTTCCAGCGAAGGTTCGGGCAAATCGAGGTAGTTGAGATTGCCGGTTCCTTCAACGCGTAATCCGAATTCGATCTCGTCGCCGACCGACAGCTCCTGCTGCGGAATATGAACCGAGAATCGAAACGCGCCGACGGCGCCGTAGGTCGCGGCGTCGGCCGGAAGCGGCAGGACCACGATGGAAGCGGGGTCGGTTTTAACGATCTCGCCTGCAACCTCGACGCGGGCGGACGGCAGAGTCAGCCGGCCGCTTCTCGACGGCGTAACCAAGTAGGCGGCGACCGGAAGCTGATACACGACTTGATCGCCGGCGACCGCGCGTTCGAGCGGCCCGATATCGGTCACCTCTTCGATCAGAGCGCCGGCCGTCTGCGGAACCGATACGTTCTCGACGACGGGAATCTCGATCATGTCGCGGAGAACCAGTACGGCCCGGATGGTCTGCCCTACCACCGCCGATTCGGCGTCGATTCGCCATCGGCACTGAAGCGGAATAAATATCTCGCGGTTTCGCCAGTAACCGACTCCCACCACGAACGCTTCGGTTTCGATCCGGGCGCCGCCGGCCCGGATGCTGATCGGATCGACGACGAGTCTTCCGAGTCGTTCCCCGCGAAAAACATACCGAATCCTCACCTTGCGTGGATTGAACTCGTCACCGGGATCTGAGAAGCTGCGAATTGTCGGGCCGGAGAGGAGCGTCAGGCCGTCGGGCCACTTCGCTTTGACGACTTCGACTTTCTCGACCTCGGGATACGTTACATCGATCGAGAGGTAAATCTTTTCCCCGAGTCCGATCGGATTGCGATCGACAAAGCTGGTCGCCCGTATCTTCTCCGCAAAAAGAGGCGCGCCGCGCGGCGAGAGCAGCAACAGCGTAAGCGCGAAAAGCCGTAGAGCTCGCATCACCAATCCTCCGTTTCGCCGATCTCGTCGACCGATTCGGTGGACCGCCAGGTGTTACGTTCAAGACGTTCAATACGTTCGATGTATTGAAGAATACGCTCGACTTCGGCCCCGGGCGCGGCGTCGCGCTCGCTTTCGGCCCCGCCCGATGCCGGTGCGTCGAGCTTTTCTATCGTGAACTCGAGATTGATCTTGGCCTCGATCGAGGTCGGATCGATCTCAAGCGCTCGTCGAAAACGACGATACGCCGAATCGTAGGCGCCCCGCTCGTAGTCGAGCACACCGAGGTTGAACGCCAGCCTGAAGGCAAGTTCGCCCGTCGCGCCGGCGTCGGTGTCCTGCCAGATGTCGAGCGCCGACGCCGGCTCTCCGAGAGCATAGTAAACCGTCCCGAGGTTATAGTCGATCCACGGCACGAATACCCCGGCGTCGCGTATCCGCATAAGTCGACGATTGGCGTCTTGATACTCTCCCTGTGAATAGTCGTTGGCCGCGCGTACCGCGCCGACATAGACCCGCGCCGAACTGCACGAAACGAGCGTGACGGTAAAAAGCAGCGCTATCGGCGCTCTCCACGCTTTCAAAACAAACCTCTCCATCGTACCGTTCGCAGGACAAGCCATACGGACAAGAGTATCAAGCCGATCGTAAGCATAAGCCGATACCTGTCGGGCGCCTCGCCCTCTCGCGCCACGGACCCCTCGACGCTCTTTCCGATCCGTTCGATCAGATCCCCGTCGTCGATCCGCGCCGAGACGCCGCGCGAGACCTCGGCCATCGTTTCCAGCACCTCCGCTCGAAGAGCGGTCAACACCGTCATCCCCGCCGAGTCGGTAAGGTAGCCGCCGTCGAGCGGAATCGGAACCGCTTCGGTTCCGCCGGCGCCGACGATGACAAGCTCGATGCCCCGCCCCGCGAGCGACGTCGCGCCGCGCCGCGGATTCCCTTCCAGAAAACCGCCGTCGGTAAAAACGACCACGACTTTCCTGGTTTCTCTTCCCACGGGAAACGCCTCGGCCGCAACGAGCAGTCCGTCTTCCAGGTTGGTACCGGGCGCCGTGACGGCTTGCGCATCGACGTAGTCGAGCGAAGAGCGGATGGCGGACACGTCGTCGGTAACGGGAAGCAGCACCGAGCCTTTCCCCCTGAACACGACGATTCCGAACGGTGTTCCGGGATGACGATCGACCAACGATCGCGAAACCGCCACGGCGCGCTCCAGCCTGCTCGGTCGGACGTCACGCGCGAGCATGCTCCGGGAAACGTCGAATGCCAGAACGACGTCGACCCCTCGGGGCCGTTCCCGCTGCGCCGCGCGGCCCCAGTGGACGCCCGAAAGCGCCAGAACCAGGAAAATCATGGCGAGAACAAATGAAAGATTGGTAAAGAACCAGCGAATAAGAAAGAGGTTCGCCACCTCCCTCGCGTCGCCGGACGCCACCGAAAGAACGCCCGGAAGTGCCGTGCGATACCGCCGCCAAACGATCCAGCCGAAAGGAAGCGCCGCCAACAGGAGCAACAGAAGTCTCGGTTGATCGATCATGCCATCGCCTCTTTCAGGAGCACCGCACGAATCAAAAAGTTTACGACGAGACAAATCAACGCCGCGACGACGAACCTTCCATAGAGAGGTTTCGTGCGCACCTCGATCCGCGCGCGTTTCTCGGTCGTCTCGATCCCATCGATAGAACGAAACACCGCGTTGAGCGCTCCGGGACTCTTGGCCGAGTAGTACTTCCCGCCTGTAGTCTCAGCGATCCCGCGAAGCAGCGGCTCGTTGAACCGACTTTCGAACAGTCCCCTTCGGACAATTCCGGTTTCCGGATCGGTGTATTCGATGGGGACCTCGCCTTGCGTGCCGACACCGACGGCGTAGATGCGGATTCCCAGTCTTGCGGCGATTTCCGCCGCCGTTTCGGGTAGAATCTCCCCCGCGTTGTTCTCGCCGTCGGTGATCAGCACGATGATTCGGTCCCCATTGCCGCTTCGTTCGAGGTGCATCGCGGCCACCGAGATGCCCAACCCGATCGCGGTGCCGTCGCCGAGACTCATGATCCGCAACTCGTCCATGCGAGCAAGCAACGTGTTACTGTCCAGCGTCACCGGAACTCTCAGCGCCGCCTCGCGGCTGAAACTCACCAATCCTATCGCGTCGTTGCGTCGGCCCGCCACGAAGCCGCGGATGACCTCCCTCGCCACCTCGAACCGATTCCCCGGCTGAAAGTCCTGCGCCGACATGCTCGGGGACTCGTCGAGAACGATCATGATGTCAAGACCGGGAGTAAGATATACCGTCTCACGTTCGATACTCATCGGTCCGGCAATCGCGGCGATTACCAATACGACCGCCGCCCAGAATCCGACGTGCGCAACGAACAGCAACACGCGCAGACCGAAAGCGGGATACGAAAAAGCATTGCCGCGCCATTTGACGAACGAGAAAGTGATCCGACCGCCCCTGCCGCGCCAGATATGGTGCACGTAAATTCCCAGCGGAACAAACGAAAGCAACGCGAGGTACCCGGGTGCGTCGAATGCCGTCATGTCGTCTTCCCCGCTCTGTGTCTCCGCTCGATCTCGGCCGCGGCGCTGCGCACCAGTTCGAGCCCTTTGAGCTTCTCGGTCGCCGGGCTCTCGGCGCCGCCGAACTTGGCGCGGTCGATCGTCGGCACCAAGCGGCTCAATGCCTCCAGCGGCTCGATTCCGTCAAACTCCTCGCGGGCCAACCGATCCGTTTCGGAAGTCGTCGCCGCAGTGAAGGTTCGGTCCGATCGCGCGGTGAGGTATTCCCGGAACGAATCGAAGAGCAACCGGTAGAACTCCCGCGAATCCATTCGTGGTGCCGAGGCGTGCAGCGTCTCAAGACGACGACCGAGAATCCTGTAGGGTCGACGAGCCTTGAGCGGCCCGGTCAGACTCGTGATCGTCCGGCGCAACCACCCGAAAAGAAGAAGAGCCACCAGCGGTCCGAACATGAGAACACCGGCGCCTATCCCGATGACGAGCTTCGTGCCGGGCAGCAGCATCGGATCGAAAACGCCGCGGAAGTCGGTAGTGTCCCTTGAGCGAATCGAAGCGGTATCGATATGTAGGGGCGATAGCCTCACATCACCAATGGATATCTCGGGGATATCGAGCGCGCCGGGGCGAAAACTGGTAAATCGAATCCGGACATCGTAGTCGGCGGCGATGGGAATGATTCTGACATCGTGTATCGTGATCCAATCGGCCTGCGGTATCGTGTCGGGCGCCGAAGGCAGCGGGACCCCGTCGGTCGATATCCGCAGCCGGAGCTCGACCACGTCGCCGACGTAGAACACCGGCGGGAGAAACGTCGTCTGTTCGATCCGGTACGGGCGCCGATCGTCGCGGGTGAGAGTCTCCGACCGATCCTGCGAGAAGCCGCCGACCGTCAGCGCGCACGACAGTCCCAAGATGATCAGGCCACGCACGGTCAACGACGCCTCCGGGCGTTGAAAAACCGTATGAGCATTCCGGCCGGGTCGTCGTCGGCCCCGACGGCGAGCGTCGCGACGCCCCGCCGTCGGTAACTCTGCTGCCAGACGGCGTTGTCGGCGCGCCAAAAGTCGTGGTATTCGCGACGAAACCGGCTTGAGGAGCCGTGCACCGGCAGGCTTTTCCCGGATTCCGGGTCCCGCAGTTCGACATATCCACGCAACGGAAACACGTATTCGCTCTCATCGAGAATCCGGACGGCGATCACATCGTGCTTCCGCGCAAGCAACGCGGCTTCCTCAAGACCCGTAGCCGATCGAAAATCGGAGATAATCACGCAGATCCCCCGACGTTTCATCGTCTCGTATGCAGTTCGCAACCCCAGAGCGATGTCCGACCCGACGCCGACGGGATCGAGGGCGCCCATGTCCCTGACCATGCGGGAGGCGTGAGACTTCCCTTTCGCCGGGGGTATCCATTTTTCGATTCGATCCGAGAAAAAAACGCCGCCGATCCTGTCGTTGTTCTGAACCGCCGCGTACGCGAACAGAGTGGCGACCTCGCATGCAACGTCGATCTTCGTCGAGCCTGTGGCCCCCACGAACATCGATCCGGAAACGTCCATGACCAGAAAAAGCAGAATCTCGCGCTCTTCGCGAAAAGTCTTCGTGTACGGCGCCCTCATCCGGGAGGTCACGTTCCAGTCGATCGAGCGAACGTCGTCGCTTTCGGAATACTCGCGCACTTCATCGAACTCGATACCGGGGCCTTTGAAGACGCTTCGATACGTGCCCGAGAGTAGGCCTTCCAGCAACTTCGAAGAGACGATGCGAAGCGATTTAGCTCTGGACAGAAGCCGACGACGATCCATCGCGCGGGTCAGGGTACCGAAACGGATGAAAGAACCGAGTTGACGATGTGATCCGGACCGAGCTCCTCGGATTCGGCTTCGTAGGAAAGAACGAGTCGGTGACGCAGTACCTGGTGGGCCACCGCTTTGACGTCGTCGGGGATCAGATAGTTGCGCCCTTCGAACAACGCGACGACCTTGGCGCATCGAAGCAGATAGATCGATGCCCTCGGCGAAGCGCCGAACTCGATAAACCGCACAAAAGCATAACGGTTGCGGTCGCGCGAACGGGTCGCGTGAACGAGATCGACAATGTAGTTTTCGATTCTTTCGTCGACGGCGATCCCCGCGGCGGCGGCCTGCATGTGTTTAAGGTCGTCCACTCCCACCACCTGCCGCACCGGGACGGCCTTTTCCACTCCCACGCGACGAAGGATGTCCACCTCTTCCTTCTTCGACGGGTACGACACCGAAAGCTTCAGCATAAACCGATCGAGTTGCGCCTCGGGCAAAGGATAGGTTCCCTCGTGTTCGATCGGATTCTGCGTGGCGAGAACGAAAAACGGGAACGCAAGCCGATAGGTTTCATCGCCGATGGTCACCTGACCTTCGGCCATCGCTTCGAGCAACGCCGACTGGACTTTCGCCGGCGCCCGGTTGATCTCGTCGCCGAGCACGACGTTGGAGAAGATCGGACCTTTCCGGGGAACGAACTCGCCGGTCTCCTGTCGATAAACCAGAGTACCGATAAGATCGGCGGGGAGAAGGTCGGGGGTAAACTGGATGCGTTTGAAGTCGACCGCAAGCACCTCGGCAAGCGTCTTTACGGCGAGCGTTTTCGCCAGACCGGGAACCCCCTCGATCAACACGTGGCCCCCGGCGATGAGAGCGATCAGCATCCCGTCGACCATCCTCTGTTGCCCGACGAGACGACGGGAGATTTCGGACCGACACCGTTTGATGCTCGTACTCGCCCGCATCAGCTGCTCGTTCGTCTGCTCTCTCTCTTTGTTCACGAAATGCTGCCCCTTACGAGCGATAGTCGGCGTTTTCGGAAACGTAGCCGTGGGTCAGGTCGCTGCCGGCCACGACACCGGTTCCGCCGGCGGCGGCCAGGTCGACACGGATATCGACGGTCCGATCGTGAGCGGGGTACCCGGGCTGAGATCCCGCCAGACTCCGGGATTCCAGATACTCGGCGAGCCTTCGCTCTTTCTCCGGATCGAGGTGGAACACGCCGTCGGAAAACACAACCTCGTCGCCGATAGCTATGCGCACCGCCGCCGGATCCACGGGCACACCGCTCGACCCGAGATAGTCACCCACCGCCATAACGATCCGACCGACGTTCGGATCGTTCCCGCACACGGCGGTTTTTACCAACGGAGAATTGATTATCGCCTTTCCACAGCGAAGCGCAACCACCTCGTCGGGGGCCGATTCGACCAGCACGCGGATGACGTGTTCGGTTCCTTCTCCGTTGCGAACGACATCGAGCGCGAGATCGCGGCACACCCGGGTAAGCGCGTCCTCGAAAACCTCCGGCGCCACCTGAGCGGCCCGGTTCGATGAAAAGGCGAGCGCCATGTCGCTGGTGCTCTGATCGCCGTCGATGCTGACGGTATTGAAGCTCACCTCCACCGCGCGCTCCAGAGAGCGCTGCAGAGCCGGTCGGTCGATGCAAACGTCGGTAAACAGAAAAACGAGGAGCGTCGCCATATCGGGTTCGATCATCCCGGCGCCCTTTGCGACGCCGACGATCCGACCCGATCCGACCGCACGGCTGCGCAGCTTGGGATACGAGTCGGTGGTCATGATCGCCCGGCTCATTTCGAACGGCCCGTCGACGCCGAGGCGACCGACGAGCTCTTCGAGACGACCAATCATCGCGTCGACCGGGATCCGCCACCCGATGATGCCCGTGGAGGCGACGAAGAGCGAACGCTCCGCGCCGCCGAGGAGCGTCGCGCACCGCGACGCGACACGCTCGGCGTCCTCACGCCCGCCGGACGCGCAGACGTTGGCAATCCGGTTGTTGACGAGAACACCTCCGCTCCGTCCGCGCTTCATACGTTCCTTCGCGACGAGTATCGGGGCGCCCGGGTACCGGTTTCGCGTAAAAACGCCGGCAAACGATTCGGTCGGCTCGTCGAGCAAGGCCGCGCTGAGATCCATACGAAGCGGCTCGACGGTTTCTTTTTCCGCGGGCCTGAACTCGAGACGAACAACGGCGAATCGGAAGCCTTCCGGCGGCGCCGAGCGTTCACGAAGCGCATCGAGGTACTCGGCCTCGCTCCGGTATGTTTCCATCGGAGACATTTATAATACGCGCGCCTCGACGCATGCAATATTCGCATCCGGCCGCCCCCGATTCGGACCGACGCTCTGTCGCACCCGGACGGCGGGTTTGCCGCAGAACGTCGGGACTGGTATCTTTGACGACCATGAGCACCGATCGGACGGTCGCCAACTTCCACACCCACTGCTATCTCTGCGACGGGGAGGGAGCTCCGGCGGACTACGCTCGGGCGGCGGTCGAGCGCGGCCTCGTTGCCCTCGGTTTTTCGTCTCACGCCCCGCTGCCCTTTCCGGTTGATTGGGTCATGACGCGCGGGGGTTTGAGTCGATACTCGGAGGAGGCGGCGCGGGCCGTGCGCGTTGTCGACGGGAAGCTGCCGGTGTTCGTCGGCCTTGAAATCGACTACGTGCCCGACCTCGTCGCCCCCGACGGCGACGCTTTTCCCGAAATAGAACTCGACTACATCATCGGCTCGGTGCATTTCGTCCGCGGCGACGCCGACGAGTACCTCACCGTCGACGGTCCCATCGATGAGTTCCTCGAAACGCTCGACCGGGGATTCTCCGGAGACGCGAAGGCGTTGGTCGGCGAATACCTCGCCAATATCCGGTCGATGCTCACGAACTACCGGCCGGACGTTCTCGGTCATATCGACGTCGTTCGAAAGAACAACGGCGAAGACCGCTTTTTCGATTCGTCGGCGCGGTGGTACCGGAGCGAAATGATGTCGGTCGTCGAAGCGGCGGCGAAGAACGGTTGCATCGTCGAGGTCAACACCGGCGCTCTCGCGCGCGGGAAGAACGTGATCTACCCGGAACGATGGGTCGCCCGGGAGCTCGTCTCCCGAGGTGTTCGGATGATGGTCAATTCGGACGCGCATCGTCCCGACCGTCTCACGTTCGGCTACGAGGAGGCTTTCGCGTTGCTGCGCAGCGTCGGATGTCGGGACCACTGGATACTCACCCACAGCGGGTGGCGGAGCCTTCCGATCGGGGACGAGTGATTCCCTCTCAGCTCTGAGCCGATTCGGCCACCCGAATCTGGGTTTTTACCGACGTCGGCTTCGGCTGCGCCGCGTATTCATAGGCGGCGACGCTTTCGTCGAACCGAAACGTCTCGGTAATCAGCGGTTTCAGGTCGATCTTGCCCGAACCGAGCAGCGCGAGAGCACGCGGGTAGACGTTGGCGTAGCGGAATATCGTTTCGATTCTCGCCTCCTTCGCCTGCGCCGAAACGATGTCCATCGGGACCGGTCGGAGCGGCATGCCGATAAGGACGACCGTCCCGCCGGGGCACGAGTAGTCGAACACCGACGCGGCGGCCTGTTCGTTCCCGCTTGCTTCGAATACGACGTCGGCGCCCCATCCGTCGGTGTCGCTCCGCACCCGTTCGGCCGCCTCCTCGGCGGTAACGTCGATCGGAACGACCGATTCGTACCCTCCGGCGATTTCGAGCTTAGCCTTGAGAATGTCGGTGACGTAGACCCGGCTGCAGCCGACGGCGACCGCGGCAAGCGCGGTGACCATTCCGATCGTCCCGGCGCCGAGCACCACCGCGACGTCGCCCGGAGCGACCGCCGCCTTTTTCACCGCGTGCAATCCGACCGCCAAAGGTTCGACCATCGCCGCCTCGCCGAAACCGACGCCTTCCGGAATTCGGAAAGTAAAGGCGGCCGGGTGCACGACGCTCTCGCGCGTCACGCCGTGCACGGGCGGGGTCGCCCAGAAGACCACCGACGGATCGAGATTGTACATCCCCCCGAGACTCGCCCTGCTCATCGGGTCGGGAATGCCGGGTTCCATGCAGACCCGGTCGCCGACCGCGAGGTTCCGTACCTCGGCGCCTACCTCGACCACCGTCCCCGACGCCTCGTGCCCGAGGATCATCGGCGCCTTCACGACGAACGGTCCGATAGAACCGTGGGTATAGTAGTGAATATCGCTTCCACATACGCCGACGGTGTGCAGCGCGACTCGGACATCCGCCGGACCTACTTTTTCCTCTATTTCCACGTCGCGAAGCGACAAGACCCCCCTCTTCTCCAGCACCAATGCTTTCATGCGGGTGAGTATAACCGAACCCCGGAGCGGCCGCAATTTGGGCGGAACGGTGCGATTGCGCCGTCACCGGTTTCCTGATACTACACATATCGGCGTTCCCGACGCAAAAATATCCGATGAGGAGCGAACCGTATGAACACGCTGTCACTCGACGGACCATGGAAAGTACGGCGCAAAGGCGAATCGGTGCCGATTCCCGCGACGGCGCCGGGGTGCATTCACACCGACCTGCTCGCCGCAGGAGTGATCGAAGACCCCTTTTTCGCCGACAACGAAAAGCGCTACATGTGGATCGGTGAAACCGATTGGATCTACGAGCGCGCCTTCACTCTCGAAGACGCTTTTCTCGACGCGGCGAGGATAGACCTTGTCTGCCGAGGTCTCGACACTCTCGCCGGCATAAAAGTAAACGGACGCACCGTCGGGAAAACCGATAACGCATTTCGCGTCTGGCGATTCGACCTGACAAAGTCGCTGCGATCCGGTGAGAACACGATCGAGATTACTTTCGCTTCGACCATACCGTACATCACCCGGGCGCAGAAGCGGCGATACCTCACAGCAAGCGGCGTTGGACACCATCGAATCGACGGAAGCAACCAGATTAGAAAATCGCAGTGCAACTACGGGTGGGATTGGGGTCCGATGTGCGTCACATGCGGGATCTGGCGATCTATCGGACTGGAAGCGATCGAGACGGCCCGCATCGCGTCGGTGGAAATACGGCAGGATCACCGCCGACGCGACTCGGTCGCGATCGACGTCTCCGCGACGGTCGAGCGAATGGACAACGCTTCGGTCAAGGCTCGCCTTACGGTTCTGTTCGACGGGACGGTAATAGAACGGGCGCATATCCCGCTCGTCGACGCTCTGGGCGCCGCAAGGATCAGGATTCCCGACCCGAAGCTCTGGTGGCCCAACGGCCTCGGCGATCAACCGTTGTACGAGGTGGTCGTCGAACTTTTCGATGCGAATGAGAGACTCCTCGATACCTGGCGCCGGTCGGTGGGGCTGCGCCGACTCGCGCTCGAACGCAAACCCGACAGATGGGGCGAGTCCTTCCGATTCGTCGTAAACGGGAAACCGTTTTTCGCAAAGGGCGCAAACTGGATTCCCGCCGACGCTTTCGTCACTCGTCTCGACTACGGCGACTACGAGCGGCTCATACGAAGCGCGGCGGAAGCGAACATGAACATGCTCCGCGTCTGGGGCGGCGGGATATACGAGGCCGACGAGTTCTACGATTTGTGCGACCGTTACGGAATCTGCATCTGGCAGGATTTCATGTTCGCGTGCAGCGCTTACCCGGCCTACGACAACGACTATCTGGATAGCGTCAAGGCGGAGGCCGAAGACACGATCCGGAGGATCCGGCATCATCCGTCGCTCGCCCTCTGGTGCGGTAACAACGAAATCGAACAGATGCACACGACGCTCATCGGAGACGGAGAGGGACGGATGACGTGGGCCGAATACTCGCGTCTTTTCGACGGGTTACTTCCCGAGCTCATCGCGAAGCTCGACCCGGAGCGTCCCTACTGGCCGTCCAGTCCTCACACACCCGGAGAGAATCGCGCCGATTTCAACAATCCGGATTCGGGCGACGCTCATCTGTGGCAAGTGTGGCACGGCAGGCAACCTTTCGAGTGGTATCGCACGTGCGATCACCGCTTCAACAGCGAGTTCGGGTTTCAGTCGTTTCCGGAACCTCGCGTCGTCGAGAAATACACGCCGAAAGACGAACGAAACATAACTAGTTATATTATGGAGCTGCACCAACGCAGCGGAATCGGAAACGACGCCATCATGCAATACATGCTCTCGTGGTTCAGACACCCGGACGGCTTCGAGAAAACACTGTGGCTGTCCCAGATTCTCCAGGGGCTCGCGATCAAGTACGCGGTCGAGCACTGGCGCAGGCGGATGCCGAGAGCGATGGGAACGCTCTACTGGCAGATAAACGACTGCTGGCCGGTCGCGAGTTGGTCCTCGATCGACTATGACGGCAACTGGAAAGCGTTGCACTACATGGCGAAGCGATTCTATGCGCCGCTCCTGCTCTCGGCGGTCGAAGACGTCGACTCCAAGAAAGTCGCGGTATACGTAACGAACGACCATCGCGAACCGCGGCAAGGCGTCGTCCGGCGGCGGCTGATCCACACCGACGGCAGAACCCTCGCCGCGGGTGAGATCGAAGCCAAAGTCGGCGCGTTGAAAAGCGGCCGCGTCGGGACGATCGACCTTGCCGCGGCGGTCGACGAGTACGGCGAGCGGAACCTGCTGTTGTCGCTCACCCTCGACTGCGCGGGCAAACGGGCAAGCGACAATCTTATCACGTTCGTCCGACCCAAGCATCTCACTCTCGGTCGACCGAAGATACGCGCGTCGATTCGAACCGCGAGAGACGGCTATCTCGTCACGTTACGAAGCGACGTCCCTGCGCTCTGGGTCTGGCTCGAGCTTCCGGGAAAGGCGACCTATTCGGACAGATTCGCGCATCTCATGCCCGGCGAATCGATGACGATTCGCGTGACGCCCGAAAAACCGATGCGAAAAGAGCGGTTCGAGCGATCCCTTCGGATCCGCAGTCTGCGCGATACTTACGAGTAGTCCGCGCGAGGGGAGTTCGCCTACGAATAGTCGATCGCCCAACTCCCCTCGCCGGCGCCGACGGCATCCCACAGCTCAACGAGTTGCTGCGGCGCGCGATGGTCTTTCAGGTGCCGGACGAACATCCGATGCATCTCTTCGACGACATCCGGATGCTCTTTGGACACGTCGTGTTCGGCAAGCTCGTCGGACTCGAGATCGTAGAGCTCCCGCGCGCCGTCGGCGCCGATGGGAGCGTAGCCCCACTTCCGGGTGCTGAGAAACGGCATCGTCGCCCGGGCCGGCGGAACGGGGGACTTCCCGTTCTCCGTCGGAGGCAACCCCAGACGGCACCCGGCAACCGCATAATCGCACCCCGAGGGCGCCGGACCGCCTTGAAGCGCCCGTGCGAACGAACGCCCGTCGATCTGCTCCGCAAGACCCGTGGTCGACGCGCCCGCAATCTCGGCGAGCGTCGGCAGAATGTCGACCGGCTGCATGAAAAAGCCGTCGATCACGCCGGAATCGATTCCGGGCGCCGCGACGAGAAAAGGGATTCTGCAGATCTCGGGATAGATGGGCCAGAATCTGCGGTCGTCGGGATGCAGATTCGATTTTCCGGTCCGCCCGTGCTCGCCGAGCGACATGCCGTGGTCGGTGGTTACAACCACGATACTCTCGTCCCATATCCGTAGATCGTCGATCTTCTCAAGTATCCGGCCCAGCCAGCGGTCGACAAGCTCGGCCTCCGCCGCGTAGTGAGCCCACAGATTACGCAGCTCATCATCGCTGTACTCGGAGGATGGGCCGTAGTTGGGATGAGACATCGGAGCGCCCGTGTAATCGGGATCGTACTTTTTTGCCATGTACTCCGGCGGATCCCACGGTTCGTGCGGGTCGAAAAAGTCGACCCAGAGAAAGAACGGTCCGCTCGCATAATTCTCTTCGAGCCATCGAATCGCGAGCGACCCGGTCTTCGCCGGGAAAGTGTCGGCTTCGTTCTCCGGATACCGGTTCATCCACCGGTGAACATCGGCGAGATTATGCCCGCGATAGACCGGGATGCGCCGGGTTTTTTCCATCGGCATTACGGTCGGGATGGGATGGTTCAGGTGAAGCAGCGGTTTATCGCCCTCCTGTCCACGACTCTGATAGGCCGCCTCGAACCCTTCATTGAACCGAGCCTTGAACAGATGGGGGCAGTCGCACAGAAGCTGCGTCGCATACCCCTGTGCCCCGAGCAATCGCGCGATGTGGTTCTCAGAACTCAAATCGATCGGCTGCCAGCCGTAGTTGGGCCACCCGACCCTCGCGGTGGCCAGGTCGGTTCGCTGGGGTATCGTCGGGAAACTGCCGGTGTACATCCGTTCGACCGACGCGGCCCGCTCGTCGATAAAGCTGTTCAAATGCGGCGTGTCCACGCGACGACGAGCCCGGTGCTGCAGATTGTCGAACCGAAACGTATCGGTTATCAGCATAATGATATTCAACATGATCTCCCCCTGTGACATATGAGCATAGCCTGAGTGCGACGGGGTT
>JAJRYZ010000197.1 GCA_024275515.1 Spirochaetota bacterium | reverse complement strand
ATCGATCCCTTCGGGAAAGCGCATCTCGATGAAAACAAAGAGCGAATCGGCGCCGGCCACGAAAAACGCGTCTATTCTCAACTCTGCCGGATCCGAAGCGCCGGTCGGCCGGCATGTCCACCGCTCCTGCAGTCCGTGAATGTCGCGCTCTTCGAACGAGAACGCTCCTTCCAGTTCAAACGTCGTTGCCTTTCCGTTCACCGTTACGGAGGAAGAGGCCGGCGTCGCCATTGTTATTGTCGCGGCTCGTGAGCGTATGGCGGTGAGACGACCCGAGGCGAAAGCGGCGCCGATACGGTCGCCGACTATCACGGTGTCTCCCGACATGTCGGAAATGATCACGCGCGTCGGGATGTTGCCCGTCGCGCCGACGTCAAGGAAGACCTGCGGACGATGTGCGCGAGGATCGTAGAGCGAAGCGCACCGTTCCGCAAATCTTCGACGTCGGCGGACGTCGACCGTCGACCGGGTTCCGGCGCCTTTTCGACGCGTCGCTCGAATCAGTTCGTCCCTCGTGTACCGACAACCCCGCGTCGCCGCGGTCCATGCCCCGTCGAGCATCGGCGTCTGCGTTCGCCGGCGCGCCGGAAGTACGCGAAGGCGCCGGACTTCGACCGTTTCCATGAGGTCCGAAAGCAGAGCGAAGGCCGTGTCGCCACGACGGGAGAGAGACCGAAGAACACCCGCAAGCGAGCCGTCCCGAATACGCGATATCGCCCGAGCTCCGGGCACGTCAAGAATAATCGCCTCCGGCACCGGACATGTGCGAACGGCGCGGCGGATCACGCGTGCAGTCGCCTCGGTCCATCGGACGAGCGACAGCGGAACGAGAAGATCGGGAGCGCGAACAAGCTCGGCGTATCCACCGTCTTCCAGCACGGTTGCCGTCGACAAGGTTCGGTAGACGGCCCGAACGGACTCTCGTCGCGGGTCCGCCCAGTAGGGGAAGGCGATTATCGACGCCGCCCGAAACAGTTCGGCGAACGCGGGTCCGTCGGGGCGATCGGTCAGCCATTCCAGATCGAGCCTCACGTCGACCGGTAGTAGCGCCGGGTGCGGAAGCGCCGAATACCCGGCCGGAACGACCATGTCGGATCCGGAGGCGACCCTTCTTTTGAGCAGCTCGACCACCGACCGGTCGCCGCTCGTCGCTTGGTCGAATATCGAGCCGGGTACACGCCAGTGGATCGGGACGCCGCCAAGCACGCCGTCTGCGGCGGATCGTTCGACGATTTCATCTATCGTTTCGAAGACGCGGCGCGTCTCGAAAGGCGGACGGAAAGAATATATCAGGAAAAGCAATCGATCGTTGGTCACAAAGCGCGCCCTCGTTCTACTGTTTTGCGCCTGACGGCAACGGTCAGTCAAGTCATGCCTTAGCGGGCCGACGATTCCGATATGTGGGCCGGCACCGTGCCTTTCACCATGCCGTTTCCCGCGGCGGTGCGGGTGAAGTCCACGATTTCGCGCGCGCGACGCCGTCGGCGCAACGACGGGGCCGCGTCGCGAAAAAAGACGGCTTTTTTTGTTGATGCTGAAACAAAGTATTTGTATCTTACCGGGTAGAATATCGCACAGATATCATGTTGACGCACTCTTGCTCTTCATCTTCAAAGAGTTCGGGTGTCATCGTGTTGGACACATCAAGTACGACGATGCGGTCCGGCACTATCAACCAAAACTACACGAGAGAGGTGAGGAAATGGCCAAGCAGTTACTCTTTAACGAAGACGCCAGAAGAGCGCTGCTCCAGGGGGTTACTAAGCTGTCCAACTCGGTAAGAGTGACCCTCGGACCGAAAGGTCGCAACGTACTGCTGGACAAGAAGTTCGGCGCCCCGACGGTAACGAAGGACGGTGTTTCCGTCGCGAAGGAAGTGGAGCTCGAAGACCCGTATGAGAACATGGGCGTGCAGCTCTTGAAGGAAGTCGCAACCAAGACCAACGATGTGGCCGGTGACGGAACGACGACGGCAACGGTGCTTGCCTATGCGATGATCAAAGAGGGCCTCAAATCGGTCGCCGCCGGGATTGATCCGATGGGGCTGAAACGCGGTATAGACAAGGCGGTCGAGATTGCCGTCGAGGATATCCGCAAGGCTGCAAAGGACATCAAGGATAAAGAGGAGATCGCGCAGGTAGCCGCCATTTCGGCGAACAGCGATCGCGAAATCGGCGACGAGATCGCGAACGCGATGGAGAAAGTCGGTAAAGACGGCGTGATTACCGTGGAAGAGTCGAAGACGATCGAGTCCACCACCGAGTTCGTGGAAGGTATGCAGTTCGACCGCGGTTATCTTTCTCCTTATTTCGCCAACAATAAGGACGATATGACCGCGGTGCTCGAAGAGCCGTACGTTCTTATCCACGATAAGAAGATCTCTTCGATGAAAGATCTTCTGCCGCTTCTCGAGAAAATCGCTCAATCGGGCAAACCTCTCCTCGTTATCGCCGAAGATGTCGAGGGTGAAGCGCTTGCGACTCTGGTCGTCAACACGTTGCGCGGAACTCTGAACGCGGTTGCGGTCAAGGCCCCCGGCTTCGGGGACAGGCGCAAAGCGATGCTTGAAGACATAGCGATCCTTACCGGCGGCCAGGTGGTCGCGGAAGAGCTCGGACTCAAGCTCGAAAACACCGACCTCAACCAGCTCGGCACAGCAAAGTCGATCAAGATTGAGAAGGAAAACACGACGATCATCAACGGCGGCGGAAAGCAGTCGGATATCAAGGACCGCATCGCCCAGATAAAAGCCCAGATCGACGAGACGACTTCAGACTACGATCGGGAGAAGCTGCAGGAACGGCTTGCCAAGCTCGCCGGCGGGGTTGCGGTGATCAACGTGGGCGCCGCGACCGAAGTCGAGCTCAAGGAAAAGAAGCACCGGGTAGAGGACGCGCTGAGCGCGACTCGCGCGGCAATCGAAGAGGGCATTATTCCCGGCGGCGGCGTCACGCTTATCCAGGCGGTGATCGCGCTGGAGAAGAGCGCCGTCGACGACCTTCCCGAAGACGAGAAGGTCGGTTTCCGAATCGTGCGGCGAGCGTTGGAAGAGCCGATTCGGCAGATCGCGGTGAATGCCGGTCTCGATGGTGCGATCATCGCCGACAAGGCGAAGCATGAGAAAAAGGGTATCGGTTTCGACGCGGCCGCGATGGAGTGGACCGATATGGTAAAGGCCGGGATTATCGATCCGGCCAAGGTAACGCGGTCGGCCCTGCAGAATGCGGCGTCCATCGCCGGACTGCTCTTGACGACCGAGTGTACCATTACCGATCTTCCCGAAAAGGAAGAGGCTGCTCCGGCGGCGGGCGGGGCTCCCGGCATGGGCGGTATGGGTGGTATGGGCGGCATGATGTAATGCATCAACCGCTCTGCTAGTAGAAGCAACAGCATCAGGCTCTCGCGTCGAGACGACGCGAGAGCCTATTTATTTCTATGTCGGATGGTGGGAATGAAACGCGAAGATTTTGTGTTCACGGTCGGCTTTCAAGGCAACACGGCCGTGGTCGACAAACGTGCAAAGCGGAAATACGGGAAGCTCACCTCGGAGAAACTGATCGAGATGGGACTCTATCGGGCGGCCTTCTGTGCCGCTCTGTATGACGGAGACGACGCGGCGATGCGGAAACTGATCGAAAGCTACAACGCGACTCATGACGCGTCGTATGAAACGGTTGCTCAGCTTAAGAGACTTTTCGGCGTCGATTCGGTGCCGGAAAACGTGTCGCGGGTCAGGCCTTTGTGAGGCGAGTCGCGCAAAACTGCATTTCGGTAAGATGCGACGCGTCGGTCTGGATTGAGCGGCGACGGTTTACTTGACGACCGATCGAAAGGCGTGCTATTTTGGGCACATCGTACGCGACGACACGCCTGGTACGTATTTCCTTTGTCAGAGAGAGTATAATAAGGGCCGCGCGCTGACGAAACACACTTTGGACACGAGGTAGAGACAAACTATGAATTCTTTTGCACGATTTATCCCCCTGCTATTAGGCGCGCCGGCCACCGACGGCGGTAGCGCGGCCGGCGGTTCGGGGCAGCTGTTTACGACCTTTATCACCTTCGGTCTTGTCATCCTGATCTTCTACTTTCTCATCATCAGACCGCAGAGCAAGCGACAAAAAGAGACGAAACGTATGCTCGAGGCGTTGAAAAAGGGAGACAAGGTCGCCACCGTGGGCGGAATTCGGGGCACCGTTCTGTCGGTCAAGGACGACTCGATCGTCGTAAAAGTCGACGCGAACACCAAGCTCGAGTTCACCAAAAGCTCGGTCTCTCAGGTCCTGGAGCCCGCCGGCACCAGGTCTTCGTCGAAAAAGAAGACGGATCAGGCAAAGACCGCAGAAAGCGAGGTCCCGGCCGAAGAGAATGCGGATGATGAGTCGCCCGACGAATCCGACGAGACGTAAATCGAAACCACTAATGCGCGTATAGACGGAGAACCGTATGAGCAAACGAGCGCGGCTGATCGCTATTCTGTTCGTAGTCGTCATCGCCGGCGTCTTTCTTTATCCGACCTTCCAGTGGTACTTTCTCGTCTCTCAACAGCAGAAGGAGATCGCCGCCGGCTCTCTTGAGCAGATCCGTTTTTATGCCCAGGAGCAGGCCACGCGCGATGTGGAAGAGCTCAAACGGCTTGCGCAACAGGGCGGCGAACTACCTGCAAAGTTTTCTTTTCTCGCCGACGTTGCGCGAGAGAACTACCGACTCGAAGGGAGAAAACTCCCGAGGAGTTGGTCCGTCGAAGACGCATTGCGCAGTATCGGAAGCGAATCGGCGGTTTTTGCGCTGCTGGAGGGCGAGTATCGGGATGAGATACTCGATCTGAAGGACCGCAGCCAACGAGTTTTGCAGCTCGGACTCGATCTCTCCGGCGGAATGAGCATTCTGCTGCAGGCCGATATGGATAGTCTGGCCTAACGGCTCGGCAGTACGCCCACCGCCGCGCAGCGCAACGACGCGGTATCGTTGGCGATGGAGATCCTCAATAACCGCATCGATAAGTTCGGCGTGACCGAGCCTCAGATACGACGGCAGGGGGAAGACCAGATATATGTGGAGATTCCCGGCGCGGCCGATCCCGAGCGTGTTTATACCTATCTGCGCGGCAAAGGGAGTCTGAACTTTCATATCGTCGACGACGACGCGTCGGCCAGGCTTGAGGCGTATTTGAGGGAGAATCCGGGAGGACTCGGACCTGATCTGCAACCGAGAGATCCGAACATTCTCGACGCCGGGCGCATCGTGCGCGGCTACTACGTCAAGGACGAATACGGAATCGATCAGCTGGTCCGCTATCGGGTTCTGTACGAGGAGGTCGGTCTCGACGGCGCCCATATTCAGGACGCGACCGTCGGGAGCGACCCGATCACCGGGCGACCGGTCATCAATTTCGCCCTCGACCGTGAAGGCGGTGAGATTTTTTTCCAACTCACCTCCGCCAATGTCAACAAGACCCTTGCGATCGTTCTTGACGATCGTATCAAAGCCGGCGCCGTCATCTCCGAGCCGATACGCGAGAACGTTCAGATGCGCGGCTTTGATCAACAAGAGGCGAGCGATCTGGCGATCGTGCTGCGGACGGCGGCCCTTCCGGTCGACCTGGTGGTGCTGAACCAGCAGGAGATCGGCGCTTCGTTGGGACAGGATTCGATACGCCGTGGCTTGCAGGCGATCGGGCTCGGGTTCGCGCTTGTCATCGTTTTTATGGCGGCCTACTACAAGGGCGCCGGGCTTGTTGCCGATCTGGCGTTGGTGCTTAACCTTTTTATCATCGTGTCGATTCTTTCCGCCTTCAACCTGACTCTGACGTTGACGAGCATCGCCGGCCTTATCCTCACGGTGGGCATGGCGGTAGACGCCAACGTGATCATTTTCGAGCGAATCAAAGAGGAATATCGAATCGGCAAATCCGCCGAAGCGGCCGTCAGGGCCGGCTTCCGTAAAGCGTTTTGGACGGTAATGGACGCCAATATCACCACTTTCATAGCCGCCATCTTTCTGTCCCAGCTCGGACGCGGGCCTATTCAGGGCTTCGCGTATACTCTTGCGGTCGGAATCGTCTCATCGATGTTTACCGCGCTATTTGTTTCACGTTTGATCTTCGATTTTTCAACCGAGTCGGTACGCGCTAAGAAGTTGAGCATCAGCTGGAGGATATGATGACGAAGGTTATTCCGTTTTCCAGATTTCGCGTCATTTTCCCCGTCATTTCTTTCGGCATTATCGTTATCGGGTTGGTGGTTACCTTCACGACGGGCGGGCTCAATCTGGGAATCGATTTCCAGCCGGGCTTGAACATACGACTGCAAATAGCGCCGGTTGTCGCCAGGATCGCCTACACCGGAGAGGAACAGTTTCTGCTGAACGTTCGGAGCGGCCGATTGGTCGTATCGACGACGAGCGCCGAGGGCGCCGACCGTTACTCTTATGATCTTTCGGAATACGGTACCGTCGGGGAGCTTCAAGCGGTCCTCGCGGAGATTCCGGGTTTGGTGTTTGAACCCCGTGACGCCGCCGCCGATCCGTCCTCGATTCTTTCCCTCGAGCGAGAGATTACGCTGGGCCCCGACCCACGCTACCTAAACGCGGCGCCCGAGACGGCGGGGTTGTCGGTTTCGATCGCGACCGTTCGTGAGGCGCTGGCGGAGATAGGCGCGCCGCAGATCCAGACTATCGGCGCCGAGGGCGCCAACGAGTTCATGATTCGTATCGAAGAAAAGGCCGGCGCTACCGACTACGACACCGAAATCGCATCTCGCGTCCGGGAGTTGCTCGGTCGCGAGTTCGGCGCCGGCACGGTGCTCATTCGTCAGACCGACTATGTAGGCGCTCGGTTTTCGAGCAACCTCGGCCGACAATCGGCCTATCTCTCGGTGCTCGCTATCCTGTTGATTCTCGCCTACACATGGTTCAGGTTCAAGCTCGCCTACGCGGTTTCGGCGATTCTGGCGCTGATCCACGACGCGGCGTTTATGTTCGCTTTTATCGGGGCGTTCCGTATCGAGTTTTCAACGGCGACGATCGCCGCGATGCTGACGATTATCGGATACTCGCTTAACGATACGATCGTGATCTTCGACCGCATCCGGGAAAACAGCGGTATTCTGCGCAGCGAGAATTTCCGCACGATCGTCGACACCAGCGTTACGCAGTCCCTCGGCCGTACGTTGATGACGTCTCTGACCACCCTGCTCGCCGTCGGGGCGATCTACGTTTTCGGCACCGGAAGTATTCGCGATTTCGCCCTGGCTCTCATCATCGGCGTCGTAATCGGCACCTACTCGTCGATGTTTGTCGCCTCGCCGATTCTGCACGGTTGGGTCACGTTGGCCGCGCGACGCCGGAAGGCGAAGGACGCCGCGCGCTACGGCGTCAAAACCGGCCCCTCCTCGGAAGCGGTCGCTTCGGCGTCGCCGGCCGGCGACGCCGAAGCCGACAAGACCGAAGTCGCGGAGAAAAAGGCGGCGGTGACCGTGATTCCGAAGGTGGAACGTAAGCTAAAGGGAAAACGGAAGAGAAAGTCGTCGTAGCCCGTTTCGCGTATCGGCGTGCTCGCCGCACGGTATGGGAAAGGTCGTCATGCAACCGCGTCTACCGGCGTCGTTCAGAAAACACGCCCGTGGATTCTGAGCAGGTCGAATTGCCCGACGTGACTAATGAGCATCACGGCCATGACTCCGGCCTCCAACGGATCGGTTACGACGAGGTCGGCGGCGTTGCAGACCGAACCGGCCATCTTCAGCGCGATAACAGGTATGCCGTAGTCGGTACGCAACTCGTCGACCGCCCGAGTAATATCGCCGCCCATGATCGCGCCGGCGAGCACGACGATGCCGACCCGGTGTAGCCGTCCGGCGCCGCGTACCGCTTCGGCAAGTTCCGGTTCTCCCACGATCGGTAGCGTATCGACCGAAATCGTTTCGCCCCGTATGTTGTGCCTGTCCGCTTCGGCTATCGCGCCGGCTGCAACCTGCGCGACCTGCGCTCCGCCGCCCATGACGATGATGCGCTTCCCGTAGGTGCGCCGATGTGACGGGCGAATCTGCACGTTTTGCACCGACGCGACGGCGCACACTTGCTCAAGCACATCGTCGAGCAACGAGTCCTTGTCGATCTGTACCAGTGTGCGGCTCGCGCCGTCGTGGTCGTTCCATGATTGAATGTAGGTGATGTTACCGTTCAGTTGCGAAAGCTTCGCCGCGATGTCCGCGATCAATCCTACTCGATCGTGCGCCTGGATTTCGAGAAAAAAACCGCTGCTCTCTTCGAGCGCAGAGTGCGATTTGATCCAGGTGTATCGGCGGCGCAGTTTCTCCGGAATGTGGAGCGCGCGGGTCCGAGCGGGACGATCCGTTGCCATGGAACCATTGTAGTTTTCGGATCGCTTTCGTCAACGTTGTCGAATGCGCGCAGTCCTGTTATGGTGGGGCCGCTATGGCACGAACAGTTCGGGCTTCGGCCCTCGGCTTCTGCTCCGGCGTTCGGAGAGCGATTCGGCTGCTCGATCAAGCGCTCAAACGGTCGGCATCCGTATCTACTCTCGGGCCGATCGTTCACAACCGCGCGGTCACCGAGTCGTTCGCGCGGCGCGGCGCTACGATTGTGTCGAGCGATTCGGATGTCGTTTCAGGAGTTTTGGTGTTTCGGTCGCACGGTGCGGAGCGGCGCACGGTGGAGCGATTTTCGGCGGCACAACAGGTCGACATCGTCGACGGAACCTGTCCGCAGGTTGCGAGGCTGCACGGCATGGCCGAGCGGGCTTCCGACGCGGGGGAACAGCTCGTAGTCGTAGGCGATCGAGATCACCCGGAAGTGAGAGGCATCGTCTCGCGCGCGTCGGAGGCGATCGTGATATCGTCGACCGCCGAAGCGAGAAGCGTGATCTTGCCGGAGAAGTGTTGCGTTATCGCACAAACCACGTGCGGACGGGATCGGTTCGACTCGATCAGGCGAATCCTCACCGATCGCTATCCCGGTATCGAGGTCACGGATACGCTGTGCCGCGAGGTAGAGGCGAGACGGCTCGCGCTACGCGACCTTGCGCCGTGTGTGGACGCAATTCTGGTCGTCGGCGACCGATCCAGCTCGAATTGTCGACGATTGTTCGTCGAGGCTCGAAAAACCGGACTTCCGAGCTGGCTGGTGGAGGGGCCGGAGGAACTTCCCGACGAGATAGAGCGGTTCGTAACGGTCGGGATTACGGCCGGAGCGTCGACTCCGCCCGAGGTGATCGATGCGGTCGAAAGCGCCGTGCGAGGAGTGGAGAATAGATCGCGATGAAAGACGACGGGGAACTGCTTCGCAGGAAAAAGGCGTTCATCTGCGATATGGACGGCGTCATCTATCACGGGAACCGATTGTTGCCGGGCGTGGCCGGGTTCCTCGATTGGCTCCATGCCGAGAACAAGCGTTACCTCTTCCTTACCAACTCGAGCGAAAGATCACCGAAAGAGCTCCATCAGAAGCTCCGCCGACTTGGCCTCGATGTCGGCGCGGACCATTTCTATACAAGCGCGCTCGCGACGGCTTCGTTTCTGTCGAGTCAGACGCCGGGTGGAAGCGCCTACGTCATCGGCGAGGCGGGTCTTATCAACGCCATTTACGACGCGGGGCTCACGATGAACGACGTGAATCCGGACTATGTCGTCGTCGGCGAGTCGCGATCGTACACCCTCGAGACCGTCGAACATGCGGTCAGGTTGGTTATCGACGGCGCGAAACTCATAGGCACCAATCCGGATCTCACCGGACCATCCGAGCATGGAATCGTACCCGCTACCGGAGCGTTGATCGCTCCTATCGAGCTCGCCACCGGAAACAAGGCTTACTTTGTGGGAAAGCCTAATCCGCTTATGATGCGTCACGGGATCAAACGCCTCGAATGTACCCGTGAAGAGACGGTAATCATCGGCGACCGGATGGACACCGATATCGTCTCCGGTCTGGAGGCGGACATAGACACGGTGCTCGTGCTCAGCGGCGTTACGGCACGGGAGTCGCTGGATAGATTCGCCTATCGCCCCCATTTCGTATTTGAGAACGTCGAAGCGATTCATGAGGCTGTCGTACAAGAGCTACGGTGACGGTCCGGTCGTTGTGCTGCTCCACGGCGTGCTCGGTTCGAAAGAGAACCGGCACGCTTTCGCCGCATCGATTCGAGCGTACTTTCCGCAGGCCGTCGTTCGTGAAAGCAAAACCGCCGGGCATTGGGTGCACGCGGATGCGCCGCGCGAGTTCGGCGCGATCGTCCGACCGTTTCTCGAGGCGTGCGTGCGCACTTGACAATCACCTCGGAGATGCCGACTATGAAACAAAGGCTGTGACGGAGACGAGTACCTGCGAGTCGGTCCCGACAGAGAGGATGTCCGTCGGCTGGAAGACGTCCGGGGCCGCCGCGGGGAAAACCCCTCCCGAGCCGCGGGTCGAACCCCACGCATGTGGGCAGTAGGCCCCGCCGGCGCCCGCCGTTATCGGGACGCAAGTGAGTGCGGTCGGTCGGGACATCGCGCCCGACGGCTGAAGCAAGGTGGAACCGCGAAGAGCCGTCGTGCTCTTCGTCCTTGCACGATGTGTTTATCGTGTTTGGATGAGGCGCACGGCTTTTTTTTGCCATGACGCCCCGTCGGCAGGAGGCGACGAATGGACGATCAACTCTCTCGTATTCGCCACTCCGCCGCGCACGTAATGGCGGCGGCGGTGCTTGAGCTTTTCCCGGACGCGAAGCTCGCGATCGGTCCACCCATCGAGGACGGGTTCTACTACGATTTCGATCTGCCGCGCACGCTCGCGGAGGCCGATCTTGCCGAGGTCGAAGAGCGGATGAAGCGGATTATGACCGACGAGTTGCCTTTCGAAAAAACGGTCGTATCCAAAGGCGAGGCCGAAGAACTGTTCGCGAATCAACCGTATAAGCTGGAGCTTCTTCGTGAGATACCCGATTCCGAGGAGGTTTCGCTGTATCGGCAGGGCGATTTTCTCGATCTGTGTCGAGGACCTCACGTGACATCGACCGGGGACCTGAAGCCCGAGGCGATTAAGTTGTTGTCGGTGGCCGGCGCGTACTGGCGCGGAAAAGAGACCAACCCGATGCTCCAGAGGATCTACGGCACCGCGTGGAAAACGCCGAAAGAGCTTCGCGTGCACCTGACCGACCTCAAAGAGCGGGTAAAGCGCGATCATCGAAAACTGGGGCGCGATCTCGATCTGTACAGTATTCACGACGAGTCGGGACCCGGCCTCGTGTACTGGCATCCGATGGGAGGGCGGATCCGCCAGTCGATCGAGGATCTCTGGCGACGCGAGCATCGGAAGAACGGCTACGAGCTCCTGTTTACGCCGCACATCGGCAAGTCGTGGCTGTGGCAGACATCCGGTCATCTCGATTTCTATCGCGAAGGGATGTATGCCCCGATGGACATCGACGGAAACGACTACTATATCAAGCCGATGAACTGCCCGTTTCATATCATGATTTATAAGTCCGATATCAGATCGTATCGGGATTTGCCTTTGCGCTGGGCGGAACTCGGCACCGTCTATCGATACGAACGTTCAGGCGTACTCCACGGCCTGCTGCGAGTCCGCGGGTTCACTCAGGACGACGCACACATCATCTGTACCCCCGACCAGATGGCGGCGGAAATCGAGCGCGTTCTCGAGTTCTCGCTCCATATGCTGAAGGTTTTCGGGTTCGACGACGTACGAGCCTATCTGGCGACCAAGCCTGAAAAAAGCGTCGGAGACGAAGCTTCGTGGCACCGCGCGCTGGATTCGCTCAAGGCGGCCGTCGACAAGGTGGGGCTCGCGTACGAGACCGACGCCGGCGGCGGAGCGTTCTACGGGCCCAAGATCGACCTGAAGATTACCGATGCGCTCCGCCGGGAGTGGCAACTCTCGACGATTCAGTTCGATTTCAATCTTCCCGAACGGTTCGACATGGCCTTTGTCGATTCGGACGGCAAGGAGAAGCGGCCCTTCGTGATACATCGGGCGCTGCTCGGATCTCTCGAGCGTTTTTTCGGAATTCTTGTCGAGCATTACGGCGGGGCGTTTCCCGTATGGCTGTCGCCGGTGCAGGCGATTGTTATTCCCGTCGCAGAGGCCTTTAACGACTACGGGCGAATCGTGTGTGAGCGGCTTCGGGACTCGGACGTCTTCGCCGAGTTGGACGCGGGCGACCAACGGATGAACGCGAAAATACGTAACGCGCAGAAGCGGAAGATCCCCTATATGCTTGTCGTCGGGGAACGCGAGCAGGAGGACGGCACCGTGTCTATTCGCGTGCGTGACGGATCGCAGGAGAGCGGCGTAGGCGTCGAAGAACTGGTGGCGAGGATCGCCGACGCGATACGCAGGCGTCGCAACGACATCTGATGACACGCGCGACGGCATTCGCCCGACCCGATCGGGCTAAACAGAACGCCCACCCGGCCGAGCGAATCGCCATGCTTCTCAGTCGCTTCATCAACCATGCTATAAGGTAGGTACCACGAACTCAACGGCATATCATGATCTTTGGTTCGCCAACCCGTTTTTCTGGGCGGTAGCCGCGGGCATTCTTTTCGGGTTTGTGCTCAATATAGCGACCCGGCTGCGAGTATCCGGCATACGTCGACTCACGTACGGTGCTTTCGTGGCTGCGGGGGGCATCATCGTCGCGTTGCTCGGCGTCTTTGTTCCGGGTCCCGAGAAAATGCTCGACGTGCGGCTCGCGTGGACGCTCTCCGGAACGGTCGTTGTCGGCGCGATCGCGTTTCGCCTTCCCCGCAGTTTCGGTGCGCCGCTGAGTTTTTCACTCGTTGCCGTTGCCGTTTTCTTCGCTTTCGCTCTTGAGCCTTGGCGAACGGTATCGCCCGGAGATCGGCTGCTGGAGTTTACCGTGCTCGCGCGCACCGAAGAGACGCTTACCGTCGAAGCCTGGATTGGCGACGAGCGATACTTCGGTTCCATCGCTGCTCCTTCCGTTGTGGCGCGCGTGGAACTGCTCTACGCGGACGAACCGTGGTTTTTTGTTTCCTGTTACGCGCGGGCGTCGGGGTTGCTCGGCGCGGCCGGAGATCCGGTTGAAATCGAACTCGCAGATCACGATCGAAGGTCTTCTTCGACGGCGAAGGCCGCTTCGTTCGCTTTGCGTGTCATCGATCGACTGCCCGGGTGGAGTCGGTCGACGGTGGAGAGTGAGGCCGTTCATCCGAAACCGCTTTACCGATACGTCGTATACGTGGAGGAGAAAAATCGGATCGGCATCGCTCCGGCCGTCGGCATGGAATGAGCCGTGTTGACATGCCGATAGGCGCATACTATTTTGGGGCCCATGGACACATCGGATGCGGTCGTCGCATCGCGCATCATCCTGGCTCCGTTGTTTTTCGTTGCGTTCTTCCTGCCGAAGTGGTTCGGAGCAGCCGAGCAGATTTCGGCGGTGCTCCTGTGGGTGTTGTTCATCGTAATCGAAGGATTGGACTTCGTTCCGACCGCGAGAGCGCGACGCCGCGGGCTCTCGGTCGATTCGGGAAAGCTCCTCGATCCCTTTGCCGATTCGCTCACCAAACTGACTTTTTTTCTCTCTTTCGCGATGACCGGTATTATGCCGATGTGGGTGTTTCTGATACTTCTGTATCGTGATCTCGCGGTGGGGTTCGTCAGGTTCATGGTGCTGCGCAGGGGCACGATTCTCACCGCCCGGATCAGCGGTCGGTTCAAAGTGTGGATCTACCGCGTGGCCGGGGCGGCGGGACTGGTCGAGGTGACACGCCGCGCTTTTTTTGAATCGTGGTCGGACTCCGCTCCTCTCGTCGCGGCGATACTATACACTTTCTACGCCGCAGGGCTGATCGCGGTGTGGTCGCTCGTCGACTACCTCATGGTTTTGTTCAGCCGGAAGGCGCGGGACGTCTGAGATGATGCGCCCTGTAAGTGATATTTCCGTCGAGGCGGCGCGTCGGGTGTCGGTCGTCTGTACCGACATCGACGACACCCTGACCGAAGGGGGGCTGTTGCTTCGGGAAGCTTACGCGGCGCTGTGGCGATTGCACGAGGCCGGGATCGGAGTGGTGCCCGTTACCGGACGACCGGCAGGGTGGTGCGATTGTATCATAAGACAGTGGCCGATCGAAGCCGTGATAGGCGAGAACGGTGCTTTCGCTTGGTACCGCGAGCAAGGTCGAATTCGCGAGCTCGCCCACCCCGCCGTGGCTTCACGGGACCATCGTCGCCGGCTGAATGAAGTGCGGAAGGCCGTCGTCACCAGTGTTCCCGGCGCGCGGATAGCTCGTGATCAACCGTTCAGACGATATGATCTGGCGATCGATTTTCGTGAGGACCCGCCCGACCTGGGCTTCGACGCCGCCCGCAGGATCGCCGTGCTGTGCCGGGAGTTCGGTGCGGAGGCGAAGATCAGCTCGATACACGTCAATACGTGGTTCGGTGATTACGACAAGCTCGACATGACGCGACGATACCTTATGTCGGTCAAGGGCTTCGACGAAGTCGCGCTGCGCGACGAGGTTATCTTCTGCGGCGATTCGCCGAACGACGAGCCCATGTTCGGCTTTTTCCCCCTTTCGTGCGCGGTGGGCAATGTTCGCGACGTGCTCGATCTCATCACTCGCCGACCGCGTTTTGTGACCGTACATACTCACGGAAGGGGGTTCGCCGAGTTGGTCGACACATTGTTGGAAAAACGCTCCGTGAGGGCTTGACGCGCGCGCGGATGATCGATATCTTACCCCTCGGATTAAGCGAATAAAAGACAAAAAGAAGCCGCCGACCTTGACAGAGGCTGCTGAATTTATTACGTTTAACTTCGCTGCGCATGACAAACGCGCAGCGAAGTCGTCTTAGAGGCGGCACGATCGGCCGGGTAAACGGTGCCGGAAACGGCGACGCTTGCCGAGGCAAGCTCTTTTACAGAGAAAGAATAGGGAAGGGAAACGGTGAGGGACCGTGGCGGACCGGGAGGAACTTGAGGCGAAGGACGAGTCTAAAGAGAGGCAGTCCGGGAGTCTTGGGAGACCGAGGGATCCGGGCGGACCTTGTCAAAGACGAGTTTATACGCAAGAGAAGAAGAGTCGAGCGAACAGGGAGTCGCCGGAAGCCCGCGAGGAGTGGGTGAAAGGCGACGGAAAGCAAACCGAGCTATCAGCTTCCGCCTTCGGGTGGGAGTGAAGAATATGATGGAGAGTTTGATCCTGGCTCAGAACGAACGCCGGCGGCGCGTTTTAAGCATGCAAGTCGAACGGTAGTAGAGTGCTTGCACTCTATGAGAGTGGCGCACGGGTGAGTAACACGTAGGTGATCTACCCTTGGATTGGGGATAGCCTGTGGAAACACAGGGTAATACCGAATACGAACTCGGCACTGTGGTGCCGGGAGGAAAGGCCCTAAGGGGTCGTCCGGGGATGAGCCTGCGGTCCATTAGCTTGTTGGTGTGGTAAGAGCGCACCAAGGCGACGATGGATAGCCGGCCTGAGAGGGTGAACGGCCACACTGGGACTGAGAGACGGCCCAGACTCCTACGGGAGGCAGCAGCTAAGAATCTTCCGCAATGGGCGAAAGCCTGACGGAGCGACGCCGCGTGAACGAAGAAGGCCGTGAGGTTGTAAAGTTCTTTTCCTGGGGAGGAATAAGACCTGGAGGGAATGCCGGGTTGATGACGTGAACCAGGGAATAAGCCCCGGCTAATTACGTGCCAGCAGCCGCGGTAACACGTAAGGGGCGAGCGTTGTTCGGATTTATTGGGCGTAAAGGGCGCGTAGGCGGCAGTGCAAGTCTGGTGTGAAAGACTCCGGCTCAACCGGAGAAGCGCGCTGGAAACTGTGCTGCTTGAGTGTAGGAGGGGGAGCTGGAATTCCTGGTGTAGGGGTGAAATCTGTAGAGATCAGGAAGAACACCGGAGGCGAAGGCGAGCTCCTGGCCATAGACTGACGCTGAGGCGCGAAAGCGTGGGGAGCGAACAGGATTAGATACCCTGGTAGTCCACGCTGTAAACGATGTGCACTAGGTGTTGGGGATGATGATCCTCAGTGCCGCAGCTAACGCGGTAAGTGCACCGCCTGGGGAGTATGCTCGCAAGGGTGAAACTCAAAGGAATTGACGGGGGCCCGCACAAGCGGTGGAGCATGTGGTTTAATTCGATGATACGCGAGGAACCTTACCAGGGCTTGACATAAGCACGACGGCTGTAGAGATACAGCTTCCCTTCGGGGCGTGTTTACAGGTGCTGCATGGCTGTCGTCAGCTCGTGCTGTGAAGTGTTGGGTTAAGTCCCGCAACGAGCGCAACCCCTGCCGTCTGTTGCCAACAGATAAAGCTGGGGACTCAGACGGTACTGCCGGTGACAAACCGGAGGAAGGTGGGGACGACGTCAAGTCATCATGGCCCTTATGTCCTGGGCTACACACGTGCTACAATGGCCGGTACAGAGCGAGGCGAAACCGCGAGGTGGAGCAAATCGCAGAAAACCGGTCCCAGTTCGGATTGGAGTCTGAAACCCGACTTCATGAAGGTGGAATCGCTAGTAATCGCGCATCAGCATGGCGCGGTGAATATGTTCCCGGGCCTTGTACACACCGCCCGTCACACCACCCGAGTTGGGGGTACCCGAAGTCGCTCGTCTAACCTGCAAAGGAGGACGGTGCCGAAGGTATGCCTGGTAAGGGGGGTGAAGTCGTAACAAGGTAGCCGTACTGGAAAGTGCGGCTGGATCACCTCCTTTCTGCGAAGAAAGGGCGCGGGACCTTGAAAAGGCCGCGCATCACTGTATCGATCCTTGTCGACTCGTAGTACACAGGCGTCTCGCCTCTTCCGCCCTTCCGCCCCCTCACCCCCTTCCCTATTCCGTCTCTGCCGTCGTATATGCGCGCTGAAATCGTTCGACGATTTCCCTGGACAGGAGGCTGCTTTCATCGAATCACCGTTTGTCATAATAGAGAGGTGGCTTGATGGAAAGAGAGAGTGCCCAGGGGGTATAGCTCAGTTGGCTAGAGCGGTGGCTTTGCAAGCCATAGGTCAGGGGTTCAAATCCCCTTACCTCCAAGCTGATATGAATGAATCTACCGCGATGCGGCCATAAGGGTGATTGCGGGAGAGCGCCGGGGCGCCTTTAAGAGGGTGTCGCGGGAGCGGTGATCTTTGACAGGAAGTAGAGTGAGAGAAGGGAAGAGAATAATATGGTCAAGCGAACAAGGGTCTACGGTGGAT
>JAJRYZ010000196.1 GCA_024275515.1 Spirochaetota bacterium | reverse complement strand
CCAAAACTTCCTCCAACAAACGAAGCCGCCGTTCGCAGAGCGCATCGCCCACGAATCCGATCGCGGTGTGACCCAGCTCCAGGAGATGCTCCACGGCCAGCCGGGCGCCGAGATCGTCGTTGGGCCTTACGTAGTCGAAATCTTCGATGCCGGTCGCGGTCGCGAGCAGGACCACGGGTATGTCGTACTTCTCCCGAAACGCTCTCAGATCGTCGTCGATTCTCTCGGTGTTGGTGATGCAGATGATTCCGCCGACGCCTCGCCGACAGAAGCGCTCCAACAGCAAGACCTCGCGCTCGTATTTGAAATCGGAAAGCCCGAGCAGCATCGCGTACCCTCTTCGCTCGAGTTCCGCTTCCACCGCGCTCACGATCGCCGCATAGTAGCCGCTTCTGATCTCCAGACAAATAACCCCGAGCGTCCCGAGATTGTCTTCCGCCTGCTCGATCGTCCTGCCGCGCTTCTCCGAGTATCCCAACTCTTTGGCCGCACGGGCGACTTTCCGGCGCGTTTCCACGCTTATCTCTCTCAAGCCACGAAGCGCTTTCGAAACGGTGGATACGCTGAATCCGGTCTTCTGCGAGATGTCCTGAAGCTTTGCCATTCCCCATGCCCTGCGCGTGGTGGGTACGACGCCACGAACATGCACGACGCCGCCCGCTAGGCATTCAATATAGGGAAAAGACCGCGAAAAAACAACGCGAAAATTTCGCAATTTGCGAAAACGGATTTGACAGAAAACGGGGTCGCCCCTATACTGATGTTCCGTTTCGCCGGCGACTACCGGTTGCGAATCATGAGTCGATGCGTGAACGCGCAGAGGGAGCCATTGATGACGCCGTTTTACAGTATGCGCCTGGGCGCGAAGCAGCAGAGCGACTTCGATAATCTGGTCGCGTTCGTCGACATTTTCACTCGCCACAGAGGCTCGTGCGATGAAGTGTGGTTCTCGACTTCCTACGGTTACCCGACGCTCGACCGCCACAGAGAGATCGCGGATAGAATCGTGGAAGCCGCCGCCTACGTTCGCGGCAGAGGCATCGGCGCAAGTCTTCAGATATCCAATACTCTCGGCCACGGTTCGTACGCGAGGGTGCAGGACTTCTCCGGATTCGATTGGGACGACATGGTCGGCCCCGACGGCGCGCACGCGCGCTACTGCTGCTGTCCGCGGGACCCGCGTTTTCTCGACTACGTCTCGACGCTCACCTCCTACTACGCGCGCATCAAGCCCGACTACGTGTGGATCGACGACGATCTGCGGATGCATCACCACCATCCGGTCGAGTACGGCTGCTTCTGCGATCGATGCGTTTCGGAGTTCAACCGTTTCTGCCGGCGGGACTACGCGCGCGAAGAGCTCGTGGACGCGATCAACGATCCGGATTCGAGCGCCGTGCGGGAGCTGTTCGTCCGGTACAACCAGGAGACTCTTCTCCTGGTCGCTTCGGCGGTGGCCGATGCGGTTATGCGGGTTTCCCCGGAGTCGACCGTCGGCGTCCAGCAGGCGTCGTTCGCGTGGAGCTCGTACTCGGGCGGCAACTTCCACCGTCTATTCGAAGGAATCCGCAAAATTACCGGTAAACCTTCGGCGGTTCGCCCGGGGGGCGGGTATTACAACGATCATGCGCCGCGTCTTGTTCTAGACAAAGCGTTGAACCTGAATCTGCAGACCCTGCGCATGCCCGGAAATATGTCGATTTCCCAGGCCGAGGTGGAGAATATCCCGCATAACGTCTCCGGGAAATCGGTCCGCGGGACGCTTCTGGAATCGGCGATCTATCTCGCCTACGGATGCACGTCGCTCAGTTACAGCGCCTTCATGATTCCGAACGAGCCGCCGGCGTTTCACGAACCGTTGATGGCCGCACTGGCGGCGTGGCGGCCGTTCTTGTTGCGCTACGCCGCGCTCAATAGAGGAACGACGAACGGCGGCGTCGGCATCGTATTGAGCGAGACGCACTACAAAATGGAAATGCGCGATAAGCCGCCGTTCGCCTGGGCGAGTTTCCGAGGCACTCCAGGCGCCGACGTATTCGGTCCGGTAACCTACGGATTGCCGCTGACCTGGCAAAACCCGCAGACTCCGGCGTTGCTGCTGCACCCGGCCGCGGTCGACGGGTTGAGCGACGAAGAGATCGAAGATGTTTTTCGTTGCGGCGTAATCACCGACGCGCACACGGTCGCGAAACTCAACGAACGGGGGTTGAAGCGGATTCTCGGGCTCGAGGTCGAAGAGTTCGATGAGGTTAAGAGCATCGACATCGCCGCCGACCATCCTCTGAACGCGGACTACGTCGGGCAAAGCTGGTACCATTTTTACACGACGATGGGACCGCGACTGCCGCTCAAGATCGTCGTCGAAAACGATCGCGCCGAGATTATCGGAAACTACGTTCTGCGAACCGATGAGACCGTCGTCACCGGAGTGTCGGGCGTCCTGGTGGAAACCTCCCTGGGAGGCCGAGCGGCGGTGTTCGGATACAATCTGTGGACGAATCTCGTCAACTCGGCAAAGCGCCATCAGATACTCCGCGCGGCCGACTGGGTTTCTCGCGACGCGATGCCGGCCTTCCTTCACACGCCGTCGCAGGTGGCCGTGATACCCCGCGTTAACAGCCGCGGAAAGCTCGTGTCGGTCATGCTTGTCAACGTAAGCATCGACTCGACTCCGGAGCTGTCGCTCACGCTTCGTAACGGCGCGGGCAACTCGGTCGCCTGGCTTACCCCGGAACGAGAAGCGGAACCTCTCGAATCCGCCGGCGCGCCGGAAGAGACGATCGTGAGAATAGCGCCGATGGCGCCGTGGTCGCTTGGAATCGTCGAGGTCGCCTGATATGCCCGGGGCGCCGATGCCGCCGAATATTCTCCTTATCATGACCGATCAGCAACGCGCCGACTGTCTGAGTATCGAAGGACACCCGGTGCTGCTTACACCGAACATGGACGCGATTGCCGACGTGGGCGCACGGTTCACCCATTTCTACTCGCCGTGCCCAAGCTGCATCGCGGCCCGACGATCGATTCTCTCCGGCCTGCGTCCGTCGAATCACGGAATGGTAGGCTACCGGGACGGCGTCGAGTGGCACGAACGGACGACCCTTCCGCAGCTGCTCAAAGCCCGCGGCTACCAGACGATGCTCGTCGGCCGCAGCATGCATCAGTACCCGCCGGATCGGCGTTTCGGTTACGACGCCGTGGAAATCAACGGGCATATGGGCCCGGACGACTACGACCGGTGGCTCGCGGAGGTCGGTCCGCGAGACTCAGGCGGCTGGTTCGGCGGCGGAGTGATGCACAACGACTGGACCGCCAAGCCGTGGCACCTCGACGAGCATCTGCACTTTACGAACTGGACGGTTATGCGGGCGCTCGGATTTCTCGAAAGGCGCGATACCTCCGCGCCTTTCTTTCTTACCGTTTCTTTTATCGCTCCGCACCCGCCTCTGCAGCCCCCGTCGTTCTACCTGGAACGTTATTTCAGAACCGGCGTGCCGGAGCCGGCGATCGGCGACTGGGCGACGCCGCCGGCCGGAACCGCCTCGGGTGGGCAGAGCCTCGTGGCGCCCGAGACCGTTCGTTTGACCGGTGAAGCCCTTCTCTCGGCACGCGCGGCGTACTACGGATTGATCAATCACGTCGACGACCAGATCAACCGTCTTCTCAACGCGATTACGGGGGTCGACCGAATTACCGGAGGCAACACGGTCGTCGTGTTTACGAGCGACCACGGCGAGATGCTCGGCGATCATTACATGTGGCGGAAGAGCAGACCATACGAGGCGTCGGCGCGAGTCCCCTTTCTTATCAGAGCGCCGGAGCGGTTCGAGCTTCGACCCGGGGCGGTCGTCGACGAACCGGCGACGCACGCGGACATTATGCCGACATTGCTCGATTTCGCTGGGATCGAAAAACCTGCGACCCTCGACGGCGAGAGCCTTCTCCCGCTTCTTCGGGGAGACGAGAGGGAGTGGCGCGACTACGTCCATATCGAACACGCCCCCGAGTACCAGGCGCTGACCGACGGGTGGGAAAAGTACATCTGGCGCGTTCCGGAGGGCGAGGAACAGTTCTTCGATCTGCGAGACGACCCGACCGAAACGCACGATCTGTCGGGTGACCCGTCGCACGTCTCCCGAATCGACCTCTGGCGCGCCCGACTGATCGAAGAGCTCGAGGGGCGGCCCGAAGGTTTCTCCGACGGATCGAGACTTGTTCCCGGTCGACGGTACGAGCCGGTATTCGGCCGACGGGGCTGATAATGAAATACAAACCTGATTGGGACGAGGCCGCCGCGCGTTATTCGGCGCTATGGGAAGGTCGCATTCTCGACCGGCCGTGCATCGCCGTCACCGCACCGTCGGGAGCATCGGTTCCGCATCCGCCCCTCCCGACCGATCCGGAAGCCAAGTGGCTTGATCCGCGATGGGTGCTCGCCGACCTCGCGGCCACGCTCGAGAATACCTGGTGGGGAGGCGAATCGGTTCCGTCCTATCTGCTCATGGGCGGATGGACCGCCTCGCTCGGCGGCCGCCCTCGCTTTAGCCAAAGAACCATCTGGTTCGAGACGATCAACGTCGACTTCTACGAACCGTCTCCGTTCGTTTTCTCCGCCGACGACGTATGGAGGAAAAAGCACGAGGCGCTCTATCTGACCGCGGCCGCCAAGGCGCGGCGGGACGATTTCCAACTCGGCAGACCGTGTCTGCTGCCCGCAAACGACCTGATCTCGATGCACATGGGGACCACCGAGTTTCTCACCGCGCTTGTCGATGAGCCGGATTGGATGCGAAACGCGATCACGCGGGGCGCGGAAGAGTTGCTCGCCGAGCGGCTGAGACTACGCGACGCGGTGCGCGACACGCACGACTACTGGTACGGGAACGCCGGATGGATGCCCTTTTGGGCGCCGACGCCGTACGTGACCACTCAATCGGACGTTTCCTGCATGCTTTCTCCGGATATGTTCGAGGAGTTCATCGTTCCGGAACTCGATCTCTACGGCGCCGCTTTCGGCGCGATGTGGTATCACCTCGACGGACGCGACGCGCGCCGGCACCTTCGGCGTCTGCTTTCGCTTCCGTATATGCGGGTCATTCAGTACGTGCCGACCCCCGCCGAACCTCCGAACGGGCCGGAGCAGATCGATCTCTACCGTGAAATCCAGAGTGCCGGGAAAATCGTCCATGTCCAGGTGGCGAAAGATCTCGTCGAACCTCTGATACGCGGACTCGATCCGTCGCTGTTGGTCCTCGACGTACGATGCGAGAGCATCGAGGAAGCGGAAGAGTTGCTCGCCGCCGTAACCACGTGGATGTGATCGAAAAAAGAGAGGCGCGGAGGAGAGGCGCCTTCGAAGGAGCTCCATGGCCAAAACAATGAAAGCCGGCGTCGCGCTCGCCGATATCTCACCGAAAGAAGGAGTCTCGCTGGGCGGATACCCGCACCACCCGCGTCACAACACCGGAGTCCACGACCCGCTTTACGCCGCTTGTCTCTACCTGGACGACGGGGAGACTCGACTCGTGATCGTCACGATGGATCTGTTGATGTTCTCCAAACGGTACGTTCGCACGGTGCGCGAAGCGGCGGCCGCGGCGACCGACGTGCCCGCGTCGAATATCATGATCTGTTGTTCTCATACGCATTCGGCGCCGCGGGCGTCGGCGATGTTTACCATGGACGCGGTCGAGCGGGGGCAGGGACCGGATGAAGGGTTCGTCGCCGCGACGAACGCCTCACTCGTCGACCTGATCCGGAGCGCCGTCTCGGATCCTTTCGACGCGGCCGTCGGCGTCGGGCGCGGGTACTGCGGACGCGAAGACGGCGTCGGCGGTAACCGCCGCGATCCGATGGGAATCGCGGACCCCGAAGTGTGGACGATCGGAGTCAAAGACGCGGCGGGGAAGTGGCGTGCGGTGTTGGTCAAGTACGCTCTGCATCCGACCTTCCTCCACTCCGACAATCTGCTCGTTTCGGCCGACTATCCCGGCTATATCCGCTCCCGTCTTGCGCGGACCGTCCCGGAGGCGACGTTCCTCTTCGCTCAAGGGACGTCGGGAAATCAGAGCCCGCGATACTTCCGGTCGGGGAAGACCTTCGCCGAGGCCGAACGGGTCGGAGGCGCGATCGCCACCGAAGCGCAGGCGGTTCTCGACGCCATGACCGTGTCGCGGGAATCGAAACTGCTCGCACGATCGGTCGAAACCGACATCGAGCTTCGATCGCTTCCCGATAGGGCCGAAGCCGAGAGACGGGCCGAGCAGGCGCGGAAGGAATGGGAGACGATCGCGGCCGGCGGCGCCGGCGAGCGCGACGTGTGGAACGCCGAGCTGAAGTTTCTCGGCGCAGAAGATACCCTAAGCTTCGTCATGCTTCGCGATTCCGGCTCGATCGATATCGTTTCCGAGGATCTGCCGGCCGAGATCCAGGTGATAGGAATCGGCGACGCCCGCATGGTGTGCCTGCCGGGCGAGCTTTTCGTCGAGTTCGGACTCTCGATACAGTTTCGGGCGCCGTTTGCACGGTGTTTCGTCGTCGAGCTCGCCAACGGCGTGCTCCCCGGCTACGCGGTGACCGCGCGCGCCTGCGCCGAGGGCGGATACGAAGTCGGCGCCTCGCTGCTCACCGCACGAAGCGGCGAACAGCTGGTCGATGCGGCCGTCGAACTTCTCTATCAAACTCGATAGGCCGCGCACGACGCGGCGATTTTCTCCGGAGGTGGTGCGGTGAAGAACAAACAGGCGCTTTTGGGAGTATGTCCTATCGGCAAATTCGTGTTTTCGCACGAAGACGCGCTCAGGCAGAAGCGGGCGATTACGGAGAGACTCGACCGTTGGAAGGTCGATTACCGCACCGTCGACGAAGTTATTCCCGACGGAATGGTTCGCGACCAGAAACACGTCGAGCCGGTCGTCCGTCATTTCAAAGATCTGGAAATCGACGCGCTGTTCGTCCCGCACTGCAACTTCGGCACCGAGGGGGCGGTCGGAATGATCGCAAAAAAACTCGGCGTCCCCGTTCTCCTCTGGGGACCGCGGGACGAAGCGCCGCTTCCCGACGGTTCGCGGTATCGAGATTCGTTGTGCGGCATGTTCGCGACGAGCAAAGTATTGAAAAAACTCGACGTCCCGTTTACCTACATCGAGAATTGCAAAATAGACGACCCCCCGTTCCGTCGGGACCTGCATCTGTTTCTTCGGGCCGCCTCGGTCGTCAAGGCGATGAGGACGATGCGCATCGGCCAAATCGGCGTGAGGGTCGATTTTTTCTGGACGACCATCGGAAACGAAAACGAACTTCTCCAACGCTTCGGAATCGAGGTACTACCGTTCGACATGGCGGACTTTCTGCGCGCGGTGAAAAGCAGAGCGGTCGGCAGGAAAAAACGGTACGTGGAAGAGCTTGAAACGTACTCCGCTTTTTTTGCGGATTCTTCGGTGCTCCGAGCCGAAGGAACGATCAACAACCTCGCGATGCGCGACGAGCTGTTCGCCGTCGCCGACGCGGAGGATATCGACGCCTTCGCGATTAAGACCTTCTCGTCGATCCAGACCGAACTCGGAGTCGGCATTCCGCTGGGCTCGATGCTCGCGCAGGAGCGGGTGCCGATTGCCGCGGAATCGGATCTTCACGGCGCGGTAAGTTCGGTGCTGCTCCAGGCGGCGTCGACCGACGGCGGACCCGTTTTTTTTCCGGAGTTTACCGCCCGACATCCGGAAAACGAAAACGCGATTCTCCTCTGGCACGGCGGCGCGCCGTTCTCGCTACGCCATCCTGCGGTCGACAAACTCGAGTGCTTTCCGCCCTGGATACTTAAAGATCTACCTGGAGCTACGCCGAAGATGTTGCTCAAGGACGGACCGCTCACCGTATGTCGTTTCGACGGCGAGCGCGGGGAGTACGTTCTCGGCGTCGGGACGGGCAGCACGGTTCCCGGACCGCAGACGCGCGAAAGCTACGTGTGGATGGAGGTGGACGACTGGCCGCGGTGGGAACGTACGATAATGGAGGGTCCCTACATCCATCACTGTTCGGCGGTCTACGACCACTGCGCCGATGCGCTGGAAGAGGCGTGCAAGTTCATTCCCGGTCTCGCGGTCGAGCGGTTCGATCGGTCGTGCTGACCGGGCCGCCCGTTTTCGACACAAGAGTGATGTTTTTTCGAAAAACCACGCAACTATTGTTGCACTTTTTCTTGACAACGCGGCGGCGGTGAACGATACTGGCTGTACTCATCAACGACCCGTAGAAAGAGAGGAGGATCTATGAACAGGAAACTCAGGACGATCGCGTGTGTCGTATGTCTTGCGTTGATTGTGCCGCAGGTTTTCGCCGGCGGAACCGGCGAAGCGACCGGCGCCGACGCCAATCCCTACGGCAAACTGGTCAAATTCAGTTTTTTTTCAGCGTCGCCTAACGTGCCGTCCGACGACAACCGAACGGTTCAGTGGCTCGAAGAAAAATTCAACGTCAAAATCACCTGGGAAGCCTCGCCGTGGGGCGATTATGGGAACGCCCTGGCCACCAAGCTCGCGGGCGGAGATATCCCGGACTGGTTTCAGATCCAGGGAGGGTCGAGACCGGCGTTGTTTGACGAGCTCATCGAAGACGGTGTGGTCCTGAACTATACCGACTATTTGAACGAGTATCCCAATCTGTATCGCTACGTGAACGAGGAGCACCCGGAGATTCTCGTGTTGTGGGGTGAAAAAAACGGAGATCTGTACGGGATACCCGGTTTCTTCGGATTCCAGCGACACGCGCCCATCTACCGAAAGGACTGGTTCGATAAGCTCGGACTCGGCGTGCCGGACACGTGGGACGAGTACAAGGAATCATTGAAAAAGGTCATGGAAGCGGATCCTGAGGGCACAAAACCTTACGGAGTGTCGGTTTTCACCGCGTATTTTTTCCAGAACGCAATACCCGCGTACACCGGGCACGCCGAAAACTGGTACAAGAAGGACGGCGAGTGGATTTATCGGGCGTTCGACCCGGGATTCAAGGAATGGCTCGCATTCTGGGAAAGCATGTATGACGACGGGATTCTCGATCCGGAGTTCAATCTGCTGAAAATATCGGACGTGACGAGCAAGTTTGCTTCGGGAAAGATCGTTTCGACCTTCAACCATATCAACACCGTCAACTGGAACATCTTTCACGATCCGTTGATGGCGAACAATCCGCAGGCCGAAATGGCGTTGATGCTTCCCTACCCCGCCGGACCCGCCGGACGGTATTGGGTGAGAAACGACGGATTCTTTATGGCGGAGGTCATGAACGGACGGTCCGATGAGGAAGTCATCCGACGAATGCTTGCGATCTTCGACTGGAACCACACCAAAGAAGGAGAAATGGCCTCCACCTATGGGCTCGAAGGCATCCATTACACGATCGACGCCAAGGGGAACGTCGTGAGAAACCTCGAGGAGACGAACAAGGACGCGAACACGCCCGGCGGCGATCAGTTCATCCGACGACTCGGCGCCAACCCCGTGGTACGCGAGCAGATCGAGATCCCGGAAATCCGGGCGAACAGCGAAGCGCTCGCGAAGTACGGCGTCACCAACACCGTTCGAATCGACATTCCGCTCGAAGACAAGGACGACTGGCAGGACGTCAATACCCGGTTCAACGAAGCGAACAACGAGTGGTTTCCCAAGTTCTTTATCGGCGAAGCGAGCGTAAGCGAGGATTATGACGCGTACCTCAACGCGCTGCGGGCGGCGGGGTACGAAAAAATCCGCGCCTATTTCGACAAATACGGATACGTGCTCGACCTCGGCTCGGTCAAATAGGACCGGTCTTTTGCCCAAGCACGGCGTGTGCGTCCGCGCACGCCGTGCTTGATGCATTCATACCATGCGTACGAAAACGACGGCGTTGCGCCGACCGCTTGCCGAAATGACGGGGCGAGAGCTCCTGCTCCGGGAGATAAGAAAGAACTCCTCCATTTATGCTTTCGTTCTGCCGGGTCTTGCGTTTGTGCTTCTTTTCAACTACTACCCTCTCTACTTTCTCCAGATAGCCCTTCGCAGTTATCGCCCGACACGTGCTTTCTCGCTCTCCGAATGGGTGGGGCTGCGCTACTTCGAACAGTTGTTCACCACCGCCGGTTTCTGGCGGGCGTTCAGAAACACGCTCATTATCAGTAGCTACAGGCTCGTCGCCGGATTTCCCGTGCCCATAGTGCTTTCCCTTCTGCTGAACGAAATGAGGAGCGACTCGTTCAAGCGCGCGACGCAGACGATCATCTATCTGCCGCATTTCATCTCGTGGGTGGTCATCGGAAGTATCCTGATGAACATGACGAGCATACAGGGCGGTCTGCTCAACGAGATTCGCGAGATGTTCGGGCTCGAACCCAAACTGATTCTCGCCGACAAATCGACCTTCCGCAGCATCCTTGTTTTGAGCGGTATCTGGAAAGAAGCAGGCTGGGGCACGATCATCTACCTCGCCTCGATCAGCCGCGTAAATCCGGAGCTCTACGAGTCGGCGACGATCGACGGCGCGAATCGTTTGCAGAATGTGTGGTATATTACGCTGCCGGCGATCAGCGACGTTGTCATGGTGCTTCTGATCCTTCGAATCGGTTCGCTGATCAGCGCCGGGTTCGAACAGATTCTCGTGCTCCAGAACGATTACGTCATGGAAGTCTCGGACGTGCTCTCGACGTTCGTATACAGAACCGGACTGCTCAACAATCGATACAGCTACGCGGCCGCGGCCGGACTGTTTCGGTCGGTTATTTCAACCGTGCTGGTGTTCTCCGCGAATATCGTCGCGCGCAGACTGGGAAAAACGGGAATAATCTGATGTCGTTATCCGGGCGAAAAATACACCTATTCGACATAGTAAACTATTGCTTCTTCACAGTCCTGTGCGTCGTCGCGATCTATCCGTTCTGGCATACGGCGGTCGGATCGTTCATGACCTTCGGGGAGTACACGAATACCCGTTTTCTTCTGTTTCCGCGGGAACCGTCGATACTCGCGTACAAACAGATCTTCGAGGAAGGCGACATATACCGTCCTTTTCTCAATACGGTCGCGATGACCGTTCTGCATACGGTGACCGCCATTTTCGCGACTTCGTATGTCGCCTACGGCCTATCGAAAAAGTTCCCCGGTCAAAGAGTCATGATGGCTCTTTTCGTCGTGACCATGTATTTCAACGCGGGGCTTATCCCGACGTATATCCTTTTCAAGCAGCTTCACATTCTCAATACCTATATGGTCTATATCATTCCATCGCTCGTGGGCGTATGGAATCTGATCATCTTCCGCTCCATTTTCGTGTCGTTCGACCAGAATCTTATCGAAGCGGCGAAAATCGACGGGTACTCGGAATTCCGTATTTTCATCAGCATCGTCCTGCCTCTGTCGAAGGCGACGCTCGCCGCGCTGTCGCTCTTTGCCGCGGTCGCGATGTGGAACAACTTGTTCACCTCGCTCTTCTTCGTCCCCGATCCGAAAAAAAAGCTGTTACAGGAGTACCTCTACCGACTCATCAACGAGTCGACCATCAGCGCCTCCTCGACGGTGCAGAGCGTGGAGTACGCCGGTGATTTCATTCCCAAGGAAACGATAAAACTCGCCAACACCGTCGTCTCGATCGTTCCCATCATTCTGCTCTACCCTTTCCTTCAACGCCACTTTACCAAGGGCGTCATGATCGGCGCGGTGAAAGGATAGGTGAGCGTCAACGACACCCCGTCGCGGCCGACTCGAAGGGCAAACATTCTGGCCATGCTGCGCGAAGGGACGCCGACGTGGGTTCCGCTTATCGGGCACGTGGATTCCTACAACCGACCGAGCGACGCGGCGCTTCCGCGGAGCATAGCGGAGGCCGCCGCAGAACACGGTTGGTGGTCGGGGCACGCGGGCATCGCGTACGCGCGGGAGCTCGACATTACGGTCGCCGCGTGGACTCCTCCTCCTCTCGATATCGAGCAAACGAGGTGCGAGACGGAAACCCGCGAAGAGGGTCGGGACACGATTGTCACCGTCCATACGCCGGCCGGCGACTTGCGCGAAGTGATCCGAAGGGCCGAAAGCGGGGCGGCGAGCTATCGGGTCGAGCATCTTCTGAAAACTCCGGAGGATATCCCCCGGCTGTCGCATCTGTTCGACGGTGAGCGGATCGGACTGCACCACGATAAATCCGCACTGGTCACGCGTCGCGCGCAAGAAGTCGGTGAAGAGGGAATCCTCATCTCTCCGATGCCCGGTACGCCGCTCGGAATGCTCATTCGCTTCTACGCGGGACCGGAAACCACCGCGTATCTGCATGTCGACGCGCCCGGGGCGCTCGTCGATCTTTTTCGGGTCATGGAGCGGAACTACCTGCGCCGGTTTTCACTTGTTTCACGGACGCCGATCGACGCGTTTTTGGGAATGGACGATACCTCGACCAACACCGAGAGTCCCGCAATGTTTCGCGAGTACTGTCTTGCCTATACGAATCGTGTCGCGGACCTCGTGCACTCCGCCGGCTCGATGTACTGGCATCATAGCTGCGGGCTCATACGCGACCTGCTTCCGATATACCGCGAAAGTCGTATCGACGCGGTACACGCCTTTACCGAGCCACCCTGCGGCGACGTTCGGCTCGATGAAGGAAGACGGATCCTGGGAGAAAAGATCGGCATTATCGCGGGTCTGCGGGAGATGGAGCGACCGTTGACCGATCGGGAACGCGCGCGAACGGTTATCCGGAGTCTTTTCGAGCGTGCCGCCGCCGGGCGGCGATTCTGTCTGTGTCTGACCGCTTTTCAGCACCTCACGATGGACGAGATTCTGTGGTTCCGTGAAGAGTGCCGCACGTATCAGGGCATCCGTTGACGTGTCGCCGCTATGGTTTTGGATGCTTTAGACTTCCGGGCTACGCCGGTACTGTGGCGGCTTTCCACCGGTACTGTGGCAGTTTTGCTCCGAAATATGCAGCTTAGTCGGAAGAACCGACGAATCGCCGCGACAACGGCATCTTTTCGGTTGCTGTAGGAGGCAATTCGCGCAATTGACAGCCCACGCCGTTCTGAATACGATCGAAACACTGAAGACGGTCGCCGCATAGACTCCTCATCCTTTCGGACATTCATCTCTTGATCGGGTCGCCGACCGTCCGATGGCCGGACACGGGAGCGATTCGGCGTTATGTCTGCTTCCATCAAGCACCGGAGAGACCGCAGGCGGATGATGCGTGAGCCCCACGCAGGGCAGGTCATTCCTCGGACGGAAGCCAAGGCCCCGGCGAAGCACGGTGAGGCAAGCTCATGTACAGAATGGTCGTCGTCGAAGACAATCCCTGGGAAAGAACGGGGATTCAACGGCTCGTCGAATGGGAACGACTTGGGATCGAGATAGTCGGCGCATTCGAGAACGGCACACAGGCCCTGCGGCATGTCGACGGACTCGATCCTCGAATCGTCCTGTCCGACGTAGTTATGCCGAAAATGAACGGCATAGAAATGGCCCGAGAGCTGCGGAAGACACGGCCGGATATTAAGGTTGTGTTTCTCACTGCTCATAGTGATTTTGAGTTCGCCAAGTCGGCCCTTGATCTGGACATATGTGGGTATGTCCTGAAACCGATAGTGAAGGAAGAACTCATCGAGGCCGTGGAAAAGGTCGTCGCCTCGATCAAAACCGAAACCTCGTCGAAGCTGGAGCGTCGGAAGATGCTGGAGCAGATCCGTGGTTCCCTTCCGTTCGTGCAGGAACAGTTTCTCCGCGAATTGCTGTTCGACAATCTTCACACCGCAGAAGAGATTCGAGACAGGATGAGCTTCCTGCACCTGGATCTCTTCGACGACATGTTTGTCACGGTGTTGGTGATTCAGATACATCGCCGGTCGCACACCCTCAGGCTCAGCACCGAAGACAAGTACGCCGTTCTCTACACCATCAGGAAAGCGGTTGACGCAGAAAACGTCGATGGGACCAAGATTGTCCCCGTACAGATCTCCGAAAGAAAGATGGCCGTGGTGTACTGTTGTCCGCCGGATACGAATGTCGACCACGGCGAGCGGGTGCTGGATTTCGCCGTCGGCATTCATGAAATGATCGGCGGGCGATTCGGCCTGTTTTCGGTGTTTGGAATCAGCGAAACGTCGCGCGACATTTCGACTCTCTCCGGGTTGTACGAGCAGGCGACGGCGTGCGTCGACAACGTGTTTCTCGGCAACGGAACTCCCATCCACTTCTATGCCGAGATCGAAGAAAACCAACATGGTAAGCTCGTCGAGCACATCAATATGAAGGTTCTCTACTCCCAGGTGAAAGACGTCATGTTCGACGGAAGCTCGCGAGGAATCCGGAAGGTGATCGACAGGCACCTCGGCGCCGGAGTGTCTCCGGCGCCTGAAGGATACGTCAGAACGGTGGTTCTGTCGATTCTCAACGCAGCACAGATTGCCTTGTTGGAGGAAGGCAAAGGCCCGGACCGTTTGCTCTGCAATGAGCTGATCATGGGGACCGAGCTCACCAGTCTCGGGTCTATGAACCGGATCAAGGAGTGGCTGTACGAAACGCTTCTCACGGCCTGCCGGGAAGTGACGCCGGCGTATCTCGGGAGAAACGAGACGATTTCGAATCGCATCAGGGAGATCGTCGAGAGTCGCTACCACGAGGACATTTCCGCGCGGTCCATCGCAACCGAGGTATGTCTGAGTGTCAAACAGGCAAACAGAATATTCAGGGACCAGACGGGTCTTACGATCTTCGACTATGTCATACAGTACAGGGTAAGAATGGCCAAAACTCTGTTGGAAAACCCAACCAGCAGGATCTCCGAAGTGGCCGAACGGGTGGGATACTCTAACAAGTCGTATTTTTCTCTCCTGTTCAAAAAGCATACCGGAATGACTCCCATGGAGTATAAGATGAGTCCTCGAGGAGTCACATGAGGCGCCCGAAACACCGGCGGACGGTCGGCCGGTATCCTCGACCGAGGTGAGCGATTGAGTGGTATTGTTCAAGTCTCTCGGTTCTCGATACAGACGGAAAGTGGCTCTTGCCGTTCTGTCGATCTTCTTTGTGCCGATGTCGATCCTGCTCGTCTTTCTTGTCGCATACAGGTGGGATACGAACAGGCGGGAAATCCTGCAGAACTACCGAACGCTGCTGGCCGGTAGTGCAAGCGACGTTAACGCCATTCTATTCAACGCAGAGCAGAAGGCGAAGCTCATCAACGGGAACAGCAGAATCAACGTGTTCCTGACGAGTCGAAACAAGGAAGATCTCTACGCCGATTTCTCCTTTTTCAAGGAAGTGGAAAGCATGTTCAGGGCGCTCCAAGCCGACGGAACGATACGACGGATCACCGTCTTTTCATTCAACGACGTTATTCACAGCGGAGAGTTCATCAGGAGGATCAGCGACCTTTCAATCGACCGGGAAACCAGGGATGTCATCAACGGGAGCAACGAGACCCGGCCCTATCTCTGGACGTATCGAGACGCGACGGCGGACGGCCGCCGGGACGCGAGCCTGCGCCTCTACAGCAGGATCATGTCTCTGAACGGTAACAAGCCCCTGGCGGTCACCGAGATCGTTCTCGATTTCGAAAAGATCATGGAGCGAGTCGATTTCGCAATCCCCGAGGGAAGCGCGATCGTCTACTTCGTGCGTGATCAGAACAGAAGCGTAATAGTCCGGCGCCTGAGGATTCAACCATCCGACGTTGAGGCCCTGCTGAAAGATCCCGACGGGAAAAGGGGCGCCCGGTACCATACGGTGAAGGTGACCCTGCCGGTCAATGGAGACGTTCTGGAAATGTTTGTCCCGCGCGCCCACCTGTTGCGGAAGCTCACGGGGTTCTTCCTGGGCGTGTCTCTTGTCGTGATCTCGATGTTCGTTCTCGTCTGGCTCACCGCGAAGATCGTTTCTTTTCATCTCACCAGGCAACTCACGGAACTGGTGTCACGGATCGACAGGGGCATCGCGGACCTGAACAGGGAAAACGTCGACCTCCTCCCCTCTTCGGAAGACGATGACGAGTTCAGAAAAATAGGCGTAGAGTTCAGAAGAATGATGGAGAGAATCGATGAGTACTACAAGAGGATATCGGCGTACGAGGTGAAGATTAAAAGCATTGAACTGCACAGGAAGACGTTGCAGCTGGAGCTCCTGCAAGCGGGGGTAAACCCGCACTTTCTCTACAATACTCTTTCCGTGATCAAGTACGCCTTCTCCGACGAGAGACTCGCGATGCTCATCGACTCCATGGTGAGATACTATAGGACGGCGCTGAACAAAGGAAAGAACGTGATCAGGATCCGCGAGGAAGTCGAGATGGTCGGCGAATATCTGAAGGTGCAAAGATTCGCCTATCTTCTGGACTTCGCCTTCGAAAAGAGAATTCAGCCCGACATTCACGACTGTCTGATGTTGAGGCATCTCCTCCAACCTGTCGTGGAAAATGCTTTCATGCACGGAATCAGCGGTAACGGCGACGGCGGGTTGATCGTACTCAGAGGCAAAGCTCAAGGGGGCAAGATTCTGCTGGAGGTCGAGGACAACGGTGTGGGCATTCCTCGCCGGAAGCTGGACGGCATCCTGTCCGCGGAGAACTCGAGGGGCGCCGCCGGCTACGGGCTGGCCAACGTCGCTAAGAGAATCAAGCTGGAGTATGGTGAGGAATATGGCCTGAGCATCGAAAGTACAGTGGGAACAGGCACTCGGGTGACCATCTCAATCCCGGCAATAAGAAACTTCCCGGACTCTGCCGGAGACGCATAGCCGACGACGAGCACATGCAATCGGCGCGCATGGACGCGACGGGTCTTCGTGGCTACCGGCGTTGAAGATCCAGTCGCAGCGTGTCGATGCCGAACGGCCTCATGGCAACCCGCACCCGCCCCCTGTCGTCCGCTTCCATTCTCCTTTCGTTTCTCTCCAGGAGGTCCGTACGGTACACTTCGCGGACGTCGTGCGGGAGGACAACGTCGACAATCTCCGCCTTTCCCCTGGTTTCGACCAGTCTGACGATCAGCCCCTTCCCGTCCTCCGCTCTTTTCAGCGACGAAATAAGCGTTCCTTCGGCCCTCAGTTCCAGACTTCTCAACCGTCTTTTCAGGGCGCCACCCATGCACACCAGCGGGATATTGAACCTTTCCGCTTCCTTCACCACGTCGCTCTCGTTCCAGGGAGCAGTGAAACTGTACAGTGCGTACTCGAACCGGTGCGTTCCTTGATCTCTCATCCCGTCATACACCGGCGCGTCGTATTGACTCGGGGACAGCAGGCAATTGGGAAATGTCGGACTCCTGAGAAGAGACACAAGGATCTCACCTCGTTCGATTCTGTAGCTCGGCGTTCCCTTATTCAGAATCGCGACGCCGGCGCCGGCGGCGTCGCCCGTAGAGGCCCACCCCACCGCCGGCCAGTCTCCATTGGCGTTGTTCCAGGCTGTTGAAGACATCTCGTATCGCGCTCTCTCAACTGTTCCGTACGGCACGCCGTAGAATCCACGGTCGTGTTGGTTCCTGCAGTTGGTGGGGAATGACACTCTGATCCTTCTATCGAAAGTGTCCCACTCGATCCGGGTCCGAAAATCGACCCTCTTGATCCCTTTTCTGAGCACAACCCTTTGCTCCCACCGCAGCACCAGAACGCGGTAATCCACCGGATCCACAATGTCCTCGTTGCCCCGGAACTCTCCCCGGTACACGATCTCGCTGTGATGCTCGTAGCGCTCGATCCTGTCCAGGCTGGTGTTCAGCCCCAGCCGCACCCGTGGCCGCACGACCTCCCTGGTTGCCCAGGGATCTCCCACGTCGTGTTCCAGGATGATCTCGTTGGCGTACCCTCTGTTCCAGTCTACGAGTTCGCTTTCGGCGACCTTGTCGAATATGCGGACAATCCCGTGTTCATCCGCCTCCACGACGTAGTACTCATTCTCTATCGCCGGCCGTTTGTCTTCATGGCTCGGAACGGGATTGTTCCTCCGGGGCGCCCACCTGACCGCGTACTCTTTGAACTCCAGGCCGGCAATATCTTCGACCAGAAAGCACACCTCAACAGCGTCTTCATGCCGCGTCACCTCGTACGTCGGCGCCCGTGTTCTTCGATGCTCGTCGATGATTTCCGGCTCTCCGTCTCCCCGCGGAAGACGTATCACGGCGGCCTCCGTGACGGTGAAGGAGTGCGGATTGAAAACAGTCAATCGCGCATCGTCCCTTCTCGTGCTCCGGGCTTCAACGACACTCCGGGCCAGGTCCAACAGTCGCTTGCTCTCGAGGTAGCACTCTTCGAGTTCCTCGTACCCCACATCGACATGCGTTCCCGTAATCGAATCATGGAAGCAGGAGAATATGATACCTCTCCACGCCTTCGTGAGGTCCGTATATGGATAGGCGCCGCCGTTCAGATACGCGATGGAAGCCAGCTTTTCGACCGCCGTTGCGTAGTTCTCCAGCTCCTTGACACGCTGCTTGGTCTTGATCCGCGACACCAGACACCCGCTGCTCGTCGGATTCCCCTCGAGCTCCGGCGACACTCTGTCCGGCGGAGGACTGTCGACTGAACCGATGTCATGAGCGTAGTAGCGGTGCGCCAGATCGTTGAGCAGCATGAACCTGTACTCGTATGACTCCTGATTCTCATTCGCCTCTCGCACCTTGATCACCAGATCCCTGGTGACGAGCGCTTCTTCCGTTCCCGCCTGGATAACACCGAAAGGAGCATTTCGCGTGAACGGTCCGTCCGGCGAAATCGGACCGTCCATTCTCGGGTACGGACGAAATCCTTTCCGATCGCATTCATCGCAACCGTCCCCTTTGCACCGACGACAGGGAGGATAGTAGATCGTTTCGTCGGCCAGCAGCTTCATGTACCTCGTCTTGAAATCCTGCCCGACATACACCACGCTTCCGTCCAGGCCCGCCCAGTAGTCTCCGGAGGCGTACTTGTAACAGAGCGCGGTTACCCATTTGATTCCGCACTTTCGAAATATTTGCGGCATTTGCGCCGATGAACCAAAGCTGTCGTTCAAGTACCCCGTGGTGGGGACTTCCCCAAGAGTACGTTCGGCCCACAGGAAGCCGTACACGAGATTGCGCACCAGCGTCTCTCCCGAAGGCATGTTGGTGTCCGGAATGAGTTCCCCGGACCCCAGCAGCTCGAACCTCCCTTCTCGCAGGAGATCTCTGAATCGGTGCGTCTTGTCCGGGTGCGCTTCCAGGTAGATCCTCAAGACGAGGGAACATTCTATGTCGAACTTGAACTCAGGCGCCTCCGACAGGGCAAGCCACTCATCGATACAGGCCTCCTGAATCTTGTCGTAACTCACGTACTTTTCCCCGGCGTACTTGAACGCCTTCTTGAAGCCGCGCCTCCATACGATATCGAAGTGGTTCGTGCACCGAACAAAAATCGTTTTCAGCTCCACCGATCATTCGCCTCTCGTTCGACCGCGCCTTTTCCGCAGAGACGGGCGGCGGGGTATCGCTCTCCCGTTCGCCGTCGGCCGCGCATCCGCGAACCCGGCCACTGCGCCCTTCACCTACCGCCGTCGCCGGCATTCGCCCGATTATCGGCGTGAGTGTTCCCGTCCCGCCCACGGCCAAGAATACGACATCCGGCGTCCGCCCGACCTTCGAACGGATTCACCGTGAAAACGTACCCCCTCCCGCTCTTCACCAGTTCCATCCGTTGAAGCCGTCCGTCCGGGAAACGGATCCACCCTTTCGCCGCATCGCTCAAGTTCGCGTCGGCGACAACCACTTCAATCGTGCCCCAGTCGATCTGTCCGGTACACTGCGCCACCTCACACAAGGGCAGGGCCGCGCCGTCTCTGACGAGCATCACGATCGGTACTTCCGGAGTGCCGAGAAAGCGCCACTTCCCACCCTCAACCGTTTCTCCCGTCTGGTAGTCAATCCATCTCCCGTCCGGGACGTACACGTCCCTCCCCACCGCGGCGTCGTGAAACAGAGGCGCCACCAGAATATCCTCACCAAACATGTATTCATCCTCGATACACCATGCCGTCCGATCCTCCGGAAACTCGAAGAAAAGTGGTCTCATCAGCGGGTGGCCAAGCGTGCAACTCAGTGTCGCCTGCGCGTAGACGTAGGGCATCAATCGATACTTCAGTTCCACTATCCTCCTGAAAGTTTCCACGAAATCTTCACCGTACTCCCATGGCTCGGTGGGAGGTGTTCCGTGAATCCGGCTATGCGAACTCAACATCCCGAACGCCAACCATCGGGCATACAGATCTCTCGGACATACATCAACGGTTCCGCCGATATCATGACTCCAGAAGGAAAACCCACAGATTCCGAGCGAAAGACCTCCCCGTAACGACGCGGCCATGCCGCCGTCGGTCGTTTCCGAGTCTCCTCCCCAGTGAACGGGGTAGCGCTGGCTTCCCGCCCAGGCACTCCGCGCCCAGATCACCGAGTACCCTTTCATTTCCTCGGTTATTCCGGCAACCGCCTGATTGTATCTCACCGGATAGAGATTGTGCTCATGAAACCCACCGACTCGCGACGCGTACACTCCCGAGGCCGGAGCGGCTTCTCCAAAATCCGCCTTGATCACGTCGACGCCGCATTCGAACAGTATCCCGAGCAAAGCGCGATACCACCGCAGCGTTCGAGGATTGCTGAAGTCGAGCACTGCGTCCTGTGTCGGCAGGCCGCCGTCCGCGTTCAAAACGACGAGTCCCCGCTCTATCGCTTCCGCATACAACGAGTTGCGGGGAGTCAGGTACGGCAGTTGCCACAACGAGACATGGAAACCCATTTCTTTCAACCCGCGCAGCATTCGTTGGGGATCCGCGAAACGAGATTTCGAGAATCGAAAATCGCATCTCCAGTTCTCTTCGAACCAGCCGGTGTCAATGTGCAGGACATCGCACGGCAGGCGGCGGCGCCTGATCCTTTCGGCGACGTTCCTGACCTCCTTTTCACTCTCGTAGCTTCCGCGACTCATCCACAACCCGAACGTCCACAGGGGCGGCGGAGCGGCGCGACCGGTCAAAGCGGTGTACTCAGATACGATTTCCTTTGGGGAGCCGAAGAACAGGAAAAGATCCAGAAGATCGTCTCCCAGGTAGATCGTACTCACCGAGGCGTACGAATGTCCGAGATCCAGCGTTATCGGGGTGCTCGAATGCACGAAAATCCCGTAGCCTCTGTCGCTTAGAAAGAAAGGAACCGGCTTATACATCTCCTTGCTTTCCACGCCCAGCGCATCGGTCGTCCACAACACCAGCTTCTGCCCGCGTTTGTCGAGTCTGGTAAACGACTCACCGCATCCGAACAGCTTCTCTCCGGGGGACAGGGTGAAACTTGCCGCCACGCAGCGTCTCATGTCCGAAGAGCGGCGTACGTAGGAAAAGGGCATTGCGCTCGAGTTGAGAATGGAGCGGACATCATGAAGATGATAGGTGCTTGTCAGCAGGTTGCCCCGGGCGTCTCTGAACTCCAGTCTCATGGGGTCGTAGCCGATCTTGAGGGAAGCCGCGTGGCTCGCGTAGGAAACGCCTCCTTCGACCGCCGTCTCCGCCCAACGACATTGGTCACCCTCCGGATCCGACGGCATCATGACCGAGTCTCGCTTCCTCACCGTTCCGCCTTCGGTGTCCATGCGGATTCTCAACGTCCTGTTCGTGACGAACGAGATCTTCAGCGGCAATTCGCAGTCCTGATCGTACTCTCGGGGCGGAAACTCCCACGATCCGGATTCTTCGAAGGGAAGAGTGATCTGCCCGAACGAAGTGCGCACTTTCCTGGCATGCCTTCTCCAGAGGACCCTTCCCGCCGCCTCCGCCGGATTGAAATCCGCTACGCTCGAGGCGAAAAAGTACGTATTCTCCACCCGGGCAAACGACTTGCTCACATCGATGGGACTGTTGAGGGTCTGCATTTCACGATCTCCTATCCGAAACGGCTCGTTATCCCGCGGGCAGAGTATTTCCCCGCTCCCGGGGCGCCGAGACGGCGCCGTCCTCCAGGGGCGCCGCGGACCCGTCTGCGGACTCAGACAGTGTCGGAATCGCCTCCGGGTAGGAAGGATACTTGACTCTCCTCCCATCACGGTATTCCCAGTATACGTCGTCCCAGATCCACCCCCGAACCGCCGATCTCCTGCCGCTCGCATCCAGATAGGCCCACCTTAAGCCTTCAAGAACGACCCGGTCGGGATGCCCGTTCCTGCGCACGAACTCCTGACAGAACCTCGCGACCTCCCCGTGTTGGGGTTCGTTGTCCAGGCACAACAAAGCTGCGCCGTAGAGAGAGTGAATCATGTGCCGAAGTCGTGGCCCCGCCCATCTGGTTTCTCCCAAGCGTATCGACGAGTGTACCAGCGCCCACGTATCCTTCACGTCGGCCTCCGTCGGCGTCGGCAACGAATTGTTCCCCCAGCCCATGGGAAGCTCCCCATGAACCGATAACCCGAGCCTGGCCGCATCCTGAAACCATCTCCAGTAGTAGGGCATCACCGCCTCGGCCCTGCCGCCGGTGTAATCGACTCCCGACATGGCGGAGAACCCGCCGTCCTGGAACAGCACATTCACCCCGAGATCCTTCATGGTCCGGAGAGTGGGAAGCAGCACCTCCTCGTACCAGCTTCCTTTCAGCGAGACGGGGGTCCACCTGTACGCGGTGTGCATGTGAATGTTGGGCAGTCGCCCGTCCCTGCCGGTACGCAGCCATTCCGGATGCTCTCGAACCCTGGGTAGTCCTCTTTTCTCGATTCGCTCCATGGCCGGCGGCGCCAGCTGACTCTCGTAACCATCGTATCGAAGGGTGAACCTGGTACTCAGGGCGTTGGGCGTCGAGGTCTTGATGAACTCAGGCCTCACCCAGGTGGCGAAGGAAATCTCTCTTTTCCTGAACTCGTGTGCGTACCGCGCGATTGCCCTGTTGACCGGATGATCGCGATTACCAAAGATCTCTTCCTCGACAAGATACGGAGAGGTGAACCAGAGTTGATAGCACTCGGACACCAGATCCATTCCCGCCTCTTGCGACAGGTGCGCTCTTTTCCGACCCCATTCCACGAACTCGGCCAGGTTTTCGTACGGCGCCCGATCTCCACGAGGGAGGTGAAGTTGCTCCATGTCATAGTCGAATGCGGTAAGGTACGGATTCAGCTGGTACAAATGCGCCAGCCTCCGTCTGAAGTACATGGAGGCGTCTACGTACAGCTGCGGCGGCCGGAGCGTCGTGTCGTCGCAGAAAAGATACTCGAACGTCTCCACCGAGTATCTCTCGCCGGCAACGGAACAATCGACCATCAGGTTCGGCCAGATCCCGTCCTTTCCGCGTGCCACATAGTTCGACTGCAGGTAGTTGATGCAGTTGTAGTACCTTCTCGCCGCGATGAGGTAGGTACCCGCTTCGAAGTTGATGAAGAGGTAAGGGTGGACCTGCAAGGCGAAGGGAGTCGGATGAAACATCCCCGTGTTCCTAGGCTTGAACCGCCCACGCTGTGAAGTGATCACCTTGGAGCACCCCGCATGAGCCACGATGTCCTCCGTGCTCGTCCAGTGAACCTCGTCCAGGAACGGCGTCGCCCACTGCAGATCGTAGGTTGTTGCGCCTTCGCACGAACCGTTGATCCCGAATCCGTCGTTCAGACAGACCGAATATCCATGATTGAAATACGAAGGCAGTTCCAGTTCGAGACGCCTGTTCAGGCCCGTGAATTTCGTGCCGAACATGTCGCGCTCCACGGGAAACCACGTCTCCCACACCTGTACTCTTGTAAAGCTTTCCGCCTCTCCAAACTTGAGGGGAATGGTGTAATGGAACGTGATTCTGTCGTCGACGCTTTGATATCCGATCAGCTCGATAAGCCCTCTGTCCGCCTTGGCGTACATCCTCGGAGAAAGCTCCCAGCACTCATGCGTCAACGGCGCAGGCGAGAACGGCCGAGTGTCCGTGGCGTCCCGGGCGTCGGGGAACCCCCAGTTGTCCATGGATGTTATATCGAGCGCGTTCCCGTACACACCGGGATAGATCAGATGCTTCCCCCCGTCGTTCGTCCAGTCCCTTACCCTCATCCGCAGAGCATCGTAAACTATTCCGTGCCCGTTTCCGAACCTCACCGCTATCGCGCTTTCGATAGCGACAGGCGCCTGGCCCGGCATCCGCAGGAGCAGGGGCCCCTCCTCGACCACGGGCGCCTCGGTTTTTCTCGGTCGGCTTTCCGCATCGTTGGAGAGCTCGCTTTCCCGACCCTCGTCGTCGACAACCGTCACCGCGTACCGGTATGTCCTGCCGTTGCGCGCGGACGATTCCACGTACTCCGGCTTCCGCAGAGGGATGTCGGTGAGCCTTTCGAGTCCGCCGCCTTCGGACCTGTAGACGTGATACCCCGCCGCGCATGTGTCGATGCTTCGGTTCCACTCCAGATAAACTCGGTTGTCTCCCGGATCCGCGATCAATCCGCTCGGCGGACGGGGCTCTCTTACTTCAGCCCGATCCTGCGTTCTTCGCACGCTCATCCTCTCCCCCAACCCGACAGCGTGCGCGGCCGCCGCCCGGAGGGTCGGGCGGCTTGACCGCGCAAGCTGAGCAGCGTTTGCCCGGCGGGAGCCGCTATGTTCCGGCTCCCGTCCACGTTCTACTATTGAAGGTACTGATAGTCCTTGTTGGCTTCCTTGAACACCTTGTTCACCTCATCGAGAGTCTCGTCGTTCGCGCCGACCCTCCGGGCGGCGACAACCATCTCGTCGTACAGCTTTTCGAACATCTCATCGTTCTTTGCCGTGAGGACTTTCATGAGCGCCTCTTCATAGACCGACCTCGCGTTGTTCCATTTCTCGATACCCTCGACATCCGAGACGTAGTGCCAGAACTCCGTTGACTTGGCGAGCGGTACTTTCATGGATTCGAGATCCCATCCCGCGACCTGAGCCTCGCTGAAGAACGTATCGACCTCGGAGCGGTTCCTCTTGATGTCCGGGTAGGTATACCGCGGATGGAGCCGGCTCCCGCCCGCGGCGAAAACGGGGTAGTACGGCCAGGGTCTCTTCGCCACCTGGGTCCAGGAATTGTACAAACCGTACTTCCTGGCTTCTCCGTTCGCCTCGCCGTAGACCATGTTGTCCTCGAGAGCCGAACTTGTGTACACCCTTCCGCCTTCCTTTTCCTCCCAGAGCCCGGCGGTTTTCGGCCCCCAGTAGATCAGTTTCTCGCCGACCTCGGAAACCATGAAATCGAGCCACCTGAGGATCTGCGGCAGATCCTCCTCATCGACGCTGTCCTTGAAAATGGCAACGGTGTAGCCCGGTGCCGCCGGTCCCGCCGGCACCAGGAACTTGTCCGTTCTGATGGGTATCCTCGGGAACACCTTCCTGTACTCGTACGGCTTCCCCGCGCTCCTGAGCGTGGCTGCATCGGGCTTCTGCCAGGCATAGGTGACCGCGTAGAGACCGTTGTTGAGGTTTTGCGTGAACGTCGCGGCATTTTCCACGAGCGAGTCCTTGGACATCACGTCTTCGTCCACGAGCCGGGAATACAGCCTCAAGCTCTCCTTGAACCAGTCCTGATTGAAGGCATATTCGATTCTCCCGGTCTCTTTGTCGAAGTAGGTGTAATACGTGGTAAACACGCTGCTACCCTGAAGCCTTCCGTTGAGACAGGTCAGCAATCCCCAATTGTCTCCGGAACCGGAGGTAGCGTAGGTAACCCGAACGGGTATGTTGCCTTCCTTGATGTCTTCATCCTCGATAACTTTTTTGATCTTTCTCAAGAAGGCGGCAAACTCTTCCATGCTGTCTATCGGGACATCGAATATCTCCTCTTCGTCGAACCGTCCGTACTGCATATAGTGGTCTTCGATCTCTCTCAGCGTCATCGCCTCCGGGTACACCTTTCTCAGGATGTCATCCCTTACCCAGATAAACCCGTAGACGTGGGGAGACTGCGGCGGCGCTATTCGGCTGAATCTCGTCATGTCGATCGACGCGTCCATCTCGGGGAGTATGAAAGGGTCGATCTGTGACGGGAACGTATAGATATTCCCCGGCCGGCCACCGTGCACGGCCGAATTGCTCGCGAGTTGGTCGAAGTATGTCTTGTTGATTCTTCGCAGAAGATTCGGCGCGTACTTCGGCAGCAATTCGGTCAGGTCGTACACCAGCTCCGCGTCGACCAACTCCTTCGTGTCGGGAAGCACGACTATGTCCGGCCAGTCCTTCCCGGCGGCCAAAAGCCCAAGCTTGACTTTGAAATCCTGACCGTTGTTATCGTACGATTTCTCTCCATCGATCGTTACGCCCGTTATTCTGGCGATCTCCGGCCATACGACGTCCTGTTCGGCCCTCGGTTTTTCCGGTACGCCTTGGCCGTGTGCGTACCACATCGTGAGCTTGATCTGCTTTCCCTGCCAATCCGGCAATTCGGACGAATCCGACACCTTCTCCAGAAGATCCCAGTAGCCCTTTTCCCCGGCCGTCTTCCGCTGCGCAACCGAACCTCCGGGGCCCTTGCCGCCTGCGCTGTTTTCCCGGCATCCGGCGAGCATCACCACAGACATAACCAACACCCAAAGGACCAGTATTGTTCCGCGACGATTCCTGCTCATGATAAACCACCTCCGCATAGTGTATTCCGACCCACACGGGTGCGGCGCGCCGCACCCGTGAAAGTTCCACAATCAATCAAACCGGTCCACCACTTCCATTCCCGCTCGCCTAGTCCTTGATCGCTCCCAGGATCACCCCGTGAATGAAGTGCCTTTGCAGAATCGGGTACAATAACACGATGGGGAAAATGGTTATCACGGTCTGGGCCGCTTGAAGGGATTCAGTCGTCGGCCGTTTCATCCTGACCGTCCCGACGCCCAACCTGATGGACTCCTCTATCAGCTTCTGGATTCTTTCCGCCTCTTTCAGCATTTGCATCAATATGTATTGCAGCGGAAAGAGCGCTCGATTGGTCACGAAATAGAGCGTCGTCACCCAATCGTTCCAGTGATACACCGCAATCCACAGCACCATGGTGGCGATGACCGGCTTTGACAGGGGCGCGACTATTTTGAACAGCACCCGCAGATCCCCCGCTCCGTCCAACTTCGCCGACTCCTTCAATTCCACGGGTATGCTGTACAGGTATGCTCGAATGATCACGACGTTGTAGAGGTTGAACGCCGTGGGGAGTACGTAAACAAGAAAGTTGTTGAGCAATCCTATTCTGGCATACAGCAGGTACGTCGGTATGAGACCGCCGTTGAAATACAGAGGTATGAGCAGGAAGATGATGATTGCGCTTCTTCCCGCCAGCCTCTTGCTGGAGAGAGCATATGCTGCAAAGTACTGAATCGTCAGGCCGAAGCTCGTGCCTACCACGACTCGCAGCAGGGATATCAGGAAAGATCTCTGTACACCGCTGTTGCTCAGGATCGTTTTGAAATTGCTTAAGGTGGGCATCCTCGGATACACGGTGATTCCGCCGCGCATCACGTCCTCTCCGTCGTTGAACGCTTTGGCCAGGACATTCAGATAGGGAAACAGCATGACGACCGCCAGAAGGCTCAACAGCGATATGTTGACGACGTTGAAAACGGCGTAGGACCTGCTTCTGTACTTCTCGACTGCGGATCCTACCATAACGACACTCCGCTCACTCGTTTCGAAAGCGAGTTGGCCACGGCGGTGAGTGAGAACGCGACCGCGCTCTCGCTGAACCCGACCGCCGCCGCCATCGAGTAGTTCCCCTTTTGGATGCCGTACTTGTAGACCACCGTAGAAACGACTTCGAAATCGATGTAGGGGTTCTGCATGCCGTAAACCAGTTCGAAATTACTCGCCATGAGTCCTCCCAGGCTGAAAATGAGCAGGATCATCGCGGTAGGCATGATACTGGGGAGGGTCACATGAATGATCTGTTTGAGCCGCCCGGCGCCGTCGATGTAGGCGGCTTCATACAACTGAACATCGACCGACGCCAGCGCCGCAAGATAGATGATGGATCCCCACCCGACGCTCTTCCACAGAGTCAGCACGACAAGGTTCGCGACGAAGAGCCTCTGTTCCGCGAGAAACATGATTCTCCCCGCCTTCTCTCCCAGCAACAACGCCCGTATGTCGTTGAGGGGTCCGTATGTCGAGAGCATCGTATAGGCGAAACCGACGACGGCTATCCATGAGAGGAAATACGGAAGGTAGGTGAGCGACTGAACCACGCGCTTGAAAGACCTCACCCTGAGCTCGTTCAGCATCAAGGCGAGAAGGATCGGCGCCGGAAACCCCGCCGCGAGGTTCAACAGGCTCAGTCTGAGAGTATTCCAGATCGCCTTGGTCAGCAGAGGAAGCTCGACGATCTGCCTGAAATGTTTCAACCCGACCCAGGGGCTTCCCGAGAAGCCTTTCAGAAAATCGTAGTCCTGAAAGGCCGCCACGATGCCGAGCATGGGGAGGTAACTGAAAACCAGAGTCACCAGCACCGCGGGAAGAAGCAGGAGGTACAGAAACCTGTCCCTTTTCAGTGCGCCGGTCAACGCACCCACGGGTGAACCACCGACGCCGGACCCTCGATCATTTCCATCGATTGAATCATAGATCACGCGATGCGCGGCGATACAGACACGAAAAGGGAAATCTCTGACGGAATAGGGACTTTCCGGGCGACTATCGGCGAACTCGCGAGGCAGACACGTTATTTTTACGAAGCAGACGCCGGCGTCGCCGTCCTCTACCGGCCGGCCGGCAATGAGAAAAGGAGATATACGGATGAAACTCGGTGTGTTTGTTTACATGGAGGATGATCTGCTGTCGGAGTTCGCGAAAGTCACAGAGATGGGATTCTCGTATTGTCAACTCTCCTGCTGGGAGCGCGGCAAATTCACTCCCTCGTTTGTCGCCAAGGTGAAAGAAGCGGTCGCCCGAACCGGCGTGGAGATCACTTCCTTCTGGTGTGGCTGGGAAGGTCCCGGTGAGTGGAACTTTTACGGGGGACCGGAGACTCTCGGGCTGGCGCCGAAGGCGTACAGGATGGCCAGGTTCGACGGCCTGATCGCAGGGTCCGATTTCGCCCGGCAAATCGGGGTATCGGAGTTCATCACCCACGTCGGCTTCATTCCGGAAAACCCGAACAACCCGGACTACTGGGGGCTCGTATACCTCCTTCGCAGCCTCGCCGAGAGATGCGGGCAGAACGGCCAGAACTTTCTTTTCGAAACGGGCCAGGAGACACCCGTCACCTTGCTCAGGACGATTGAAGACGTGGGCCGTCACAACGTAGGAATCAATCTTGATCCGGCAAATCTGCTCATGTACGGCAAGGCGAATCCCCTCGATGCAATGGATGTATTCGGGAGGTACGTGCGCGCCGTTCACGCGAAGGACGGTGAGTACCCGACCGACGGAAAGAATCTCGGGGTCGAGAAAGCGTTGGGCGAAGGACGGGTTGATTTTCCCGCACTGATCCGGAAACTGAAGGACCACGGTTTCGACGGGCCGGTGATAATCGAAAGAGAAACCGGTGGAGACCGCACATGGAATGACATTCTGGCCGCGAAGCGAATACTGGAGCGGCTGATCGGATAGGAACGTCGGGGACGTAATGCCCGAGATCGGCCCGCCTGGGTGCAGCCACGGAGTTCGGAAATCGGTCGCTTGGGGCGGCGGCCGTTCAACCGTCCTCTGACGCGTAATCGGAAGAACCGACGAATCGCCACGAAAATGGGGGCGGTTGCCGCCGGGCCTTTTGCTTTCCGCCGGTTACTGCGGAACGATTGCCGGAGTCCCTCCGGCCTGTGCCGGCACCTTGATTTTCATCCTGCCGAGTTCGCGTGCTCCAGAAGTGGGCAACCGCCTCGCGCAGACGCGCATTGAGAAGGCTTTCGATAGCCACCCGGCTTGCGCAGCATGAGAATGTACTCAATATCATTCTTAATGACGCCGTTTGGCTCATACGGCTTCCCAAAAAACCTTGAATTGCCCGCTACTTCGTATGAAGCATTTGCGATTTTGTGCCAAATGATGGGAGCCAAGTTCGAAAAGCCAAGGGCACGGCAGTGCTCTTGGATAGATGAGTGAAGAGGAACGCACGTGTGCTCTCCGTTGTTCTTTCGGCGCGACAGGCACACATCTCCGACGACGCAAACGACGCGACCTCCCGGAACAAGGGCATGGAACAGAATCTCCCAGACAGCGTCTAATGCACTCAAGAACTCGTCGTATTGCGCCACGTGACCTATTTGGTTTGGTGAATCGTTGTAGCGCTTAAGCGTCCAGTAGGGTGGAGACGTGACAACCAGATGTACCGATTCCGGCTCAAGAAAGGTGACGGTCCGGGCATCGCCCAAATGGAGATGGTGACGTGTAGGAATTCGCCGTAGGGCTGCAGCGATATCTGCAAGCACCTCGGGCGTCTTGGCGATTGTAGGAATCGCCAGATCGATCTGTCGAGTGTTCGCCAAGGACGCGACGGATTCCGGCAAGTAAGACGTTAGGTCGATCGATTTGCCGACGACGTGTGTTTGTATGGGCATGCCTAGCAAATACTACATGGATGAGTCGGTTGCTTCAATTGGCGAGCAATGCCGGTTCTCATGCCGATTTTTCAGGCCATCATAACGCCCCGGATGAGCTGCCGATGCGTCGGACCACGGGCCGGGGCTTGCTTCCTATTTCCATTGCGTGGTCGGCGGGGTGACTGTGAGTCCGCGACGGCATCCAGGAAGTAGGGCCTCAACGACCGGCAGTTCCAGAGGGACGCTGCACGCGGTGCGTGAGATGCCCCACCGTCGGTACCACGACGTCTCCCGCGGAAATCCCGTTTCATGGGTATTTTACCTACTGCCTGCCGCGGGCGCTCAGGAGACTCCAACGGCGACGGCTTAATCACCGTGAACGAAGCATATGATGAGTATGTGTCGAAGATCGTTCCCGCGGCCACGGGGCAACGCCGGCGCCCATACAAAGAGGGCGCCGCCGAAAGTCCCATCATTCTCGAACGCGTCGAACGGCACGCCGTATCAAAGCTCATTCGCAGGCGATGATACGGCGGGCGCTACAAACCGTGTGCTCTTCTGCTACGGCCGTTCCGACAAGTCGAAGGAAGGATCGAGTGCCGCGATGGAATCCATGAGCAACTGCACGGCGTACACCGGATTGTGGATACCGAGTGACCTGTCCTCTTCGACAAACCGGTAATTGTAAATCGCGGCCACCTCTTCAATGGGAACAACGGCTTCAGAGAACGGCCACGGCGCCGAACCGTCGGGAGCATAGAGAGGCGTGTCGGTTTTTTGGAGCAGACCGGTGCCGTCCGGGTTCACGAGGATGCGCAGAAGACCCTCCACCTCGGCCTGCACGGGTTCGACGGTACCGTCGTTGTCGTAGTCGCCCTCGCCCTTGATATCGAAGAACTCACCGTCCTGGCCCACGTCGTCGTGGCAGCTCTTACATGCGGCGGCGTTGATTTTCGTCGCGCCGTGCACCTCGCCCTTGAGGTAGAAACTGTGGCCTCCGACTTCCGGGGAGAGCGAGTATCTGCCTTCGGGCCGCGCGAGGTGGCAGCTTACGCAGGAATCGGCGACGACATAGGTATGGGCGCCGGTGCCGTAAGATTGCGCAGGATTCTCAAACCCGTTGGTCCCATTCAGCATATCCGCTTCGGGGCCGTGGTGGGCGCCCCAGTAGGGTCGGATACTCTTCGCAGGCATGGCTTTTACGAGCGAGACGGCGGAACTGCGGGACTGATGGCAGTTTGCGCAGAGGTTGCCGTCCCCCTTGTCGAATATCGAGCCCTCCGCCAGAGTGACCGCAGCAGTGGTCCTCAGAGAAAAATCGCCGGTTGTGTGGGGATCGTGACAGGAAAAGCAGCCTGGTTGTGAAGGATAGTCAACGTAACCTTCGACTTTTCCCGTCGTTACATACTCGACAAAACCTTCGCTCGTATGGCATTTCTGGCACCCGTTGCCGTTTGCATACCAGGAGTTCTGACTGTGTTTGTCGAAACCGAGAGCATGGCCCGATTGCTCGTACCCGAGCACCGCGCCCGCAACCGGATATTGTGTCTCGGCTCCGTGACAAGCTCCGCAGGTGTCGCCCAAAACTTTGATGACGTCGACCTGGTTCGATTTGATCAACTCGATCACCCTTTCTTCACTCACCTGAGCAGCTTCCTCCTCCTCAAGCTGCCCTGCAGCGAATAGAAAAGCCGGCGCAAATAGCACTGCCAATGTAACAATCAGTTTTTCTCTTGTCGTGATCATCAGCCCTCTCCCAATCTTTGGTATGATTAGAGCGCAACCATTCTTCATCCATTATGAAACAAGCTTCAGGCATAGTCAAATTAATTGACATATTTTTGATGTATCGCCGGAGGATTCTCGATGCATCTGCTCCTGCAAAACATGCCCACCGACGGTTGGGGCGGCGACCCACCGGCGACGGACCGGCATCGGAGCCGCCATGAAGGTGAAAATCACCGGCCGCCGCAAGATTCCGAGCATGATGAAAGCGATCCGAAGCGAACCCGTGTCGGCGATGAGGTCGACAAGCCGCTGGAAGGGCGGAGCGCCCGGGGCTTGCCCGATTGCCATAACCGCCGTGGCCGTGTCGGCGGCTACCGGAAGGTCAGATTGCGGGCATCAACCGCGCGCGGTCTCGAAGGCGGTGAAGCGCTTCCCGGGGTCCGGGGAGGACGGTGCGGCATGAAGTCAGTCCCGGTGCTCACGCGGCGCGACGGTGGTCATAACGAGCGCCGCCTCTCCCACGCGCATTTCACGGTCCGGATTCGACCTCGCCTTCGGCCGGATGCCGCGCGTCGTCGAGTAGACCGCCCTCATCGAGCGAAAAACAGGATAGTCGACTCCTTCGATCGTTCGAACGACGACGTCGGGCGCCGGCGGCTTCTCTTCGTAGGCGGTGACGAGGAGCCGCTCGACGCCGAAAGGCGGCACGGGTTCGAACTGAGTGGGATAGCGGACGACCAGATTTACTTTGTCCTGACCGATATAGAACGACTCATCGAGCAGCACCTTCTCTCCGGTCGCGAGAATATAGGTAAGCATGAGATAGCACGGCTGGTTGACGCGGAAATAGAACTCGATCGTCTCGCCTTCGACAAACACGAGCCGGTCGGCGTTTCGCCCCTTGTTGGTCCACACCTCCACCGAGATTCCGCCGTCGATCACCGCCCCCGCGACGATCTCGCGCCGGTCGACGAGCGCCTGTTCGAAGTTCCGCGGCCTAAGCTCTATGTCCGGGGCGAGCGAATCGACCGGGAAGCGCAACGTGGAGGAGCCGACGATCTTCCCCGAAGGGTTCTGCACGATCAGCCGAAGCACTATTCGCTCACCCTCGATCCGGTAGCTTCCTCGCACCGCCAGATCGACCCCGCCGCCCCCGTAGCGCCGCGCGAGCGTAGTTCCGATCGCTTCGGCCGCGTAGGCGCCGAAAGCGCTTGAATAGTCGGAGTCGGCGAAGGTCAGGTTCCCGACGCGAAAACTGCCGCGCGGCACCTCCTGATCGGCGAGCTGAACGAGCATCAACGACATCGCCGCCTCGATATCGCGCGAGCGTCCGAACCGGAGCCGTTCGAGCGCACCGGCCGCATCGACGCCCATCGCGGAAAAGTCGCGCTCGGTAAGCCTCCGGTCGCCGACGGCAACCGGAAAAGGAGCGGCCTCCATCGTTCCCCTGACGACGGTGTCGAGTATCCCGACGATGCGGTAGGCCTCTTCGAGCTCGGTCGAAAGACGGGCGTAGACCGTGAGCGCCGCCGCGCCGTCGCCGTCCGACTCGTACCGCTTCGCCTGCTCGTGGAGCTCGACGACCCGCGCCACAACCGCGTCGAGCCTGCGCCGGTAGAAAGACGCGAGATCGCTCTTCGCCACCCGGGCAAGCACGTAGAGGTTACGCATGTTCTTCTCGACGTCGAAGCCGACGTTTTCGATATCGAGCGATGCGATGCTCTCGCTCACCACCGTCGCGACCACCGGGGCGTCCGTTGTGGATAAGCCTTCGCGCGAGGTGATCGTCGAGCGGACCTGGACCCGGATCTTCGAAATGAGGTCGGACTTCGCCCGGGTCCTCGCCGCTTCGAGCGCCGCCGCGTCGTTGCCGCTCCTCCGCGCAAGCCCGAAACCGGTGTAGTAGAGCGCGTCGGGATAGGGAGTCCTCGTTCCGTAGGAACCGACCCATTCGGAAAGAGCGGAGGCGATGGTGAGGACCCCGACCAGAAGAACAAAAAGCGCCGCAGCGCGTCGTCGGGCGGTTCGAGGTCGCGGCACGAACGGGCGCGCCGCGACCGAACGACCGGCCTGCAGGCGAGTGCGCCTATTCATCTTCGCATCCCCGTCTCTCGTGCATACTCATCGCTTCTCCTCCCGATCATCGCGAAAACATCATCTCGGCGTCTGCCACAACGGAAGACCGCCGCACAACACGCGAACGCGAACACCTTTCGCCGTCGTCCGCCTCAGTTTCGCCCGACGCATACCGGCTCGCCGCCGCTCGGCGTCGTAAGCCGCGCGGGTTCCCCGCGATGCGTCCACGCTCGCCGCGGCTGTAGCTCCCGCCGAGCCGCAGCACTTCCACCGCATCACGCCGGGCTTCCGCGACCGACTCGGCGCGCATCGCCGGGTTCCCCCGCGCGGCCCACGGCGTCCGGGGGCCGCGGCCGCCGTGGGCCGGCACAAGGTAACAGGGTAAAAAACCAAAAGGTCACCGAACGGTCCTCGCGGGGCGGAACCCGATGACGTAGTTGCGGAACGACGGAGTGTCGTAGGAGCGATTCGCCACGCGACAGCTGGTCGCGTAGCTGCTCCAGCTCCCGCCGCGTAGCACCCGGTACGAGCCCGTAGCGGGTCCGGCGGGATCGCTCCCGGGCGAGGCGCCGTAGTAGCCTGAGTCGTACCAGTCCCACACCCACTCCCACACGTTCCCGCTCATGTCGTAGATTCCAAGCTCATTCGCCGCCTTGGTACCCACATCGTGGGTTTGCGAACCCGAGTTGTCCAAATACCACGCCACAGCGCCGACGGTGTCGCTTCCCGAATAGGTGTACCCGCCGCTTGCGTTTCCGCCCCGAGCTGCGTACTCCCACTCCGCCTCGGTCGGAAGCCGGTAACCGGTCGCGTCCAGATCGACCACCACGCCGTCGCCCGAACCCGAATACGCAGGTTCAAGCCCTTCCAGCACGCTCAGCGCATTGCAGAACTCGACCGCCTCATACCAGCTCACGCTTTCAACGGGCCGATTATCGCCGCTGAAGGATGAGGGACTCGTTCCCATCACCTCGCGCCACTGTGCCTGGGTCACCTCATAAGTCGCGATAAGGAAGTCGCGCGTCAGGGTCACCGTATGGACCGGCTGCTCATCGCTAGAGGTCGTCGATCCCATCTGGAAAGTCCCGGCGGTAACGTAGGTTTCATCGAGAAGCCCGACCAAGCGTTCCGCGATCGAGAAGCTCCACACCGCACTCCAGCCGCCCCACTCGCCCGTTCCGGCCCGCGAGCGGCACCTCCAGTACCACTCCCCGGCGCTCAAATCCGCGCCGCTTACGTCAAAAGTGTTGGACTCCTGCTCGGCGATTTCGAAGGCGATGTTTTGGAATTGCGGATCGCCCGATATCTGCAACCCGTACGCGGCGGCATTCTCGACCGCACTCGACACGAAGGTCGGAAGGAAGCTAAACTCCGCCCCGTCCGCCGGCGCGACGGGTGAGATCTCCGACGGGTCGGCTACCGTCGGGAAGCCCTGGTAGTTCTCCGCCTCCGGATCGACCGGGTTGTCGAAAGCGCCCCAGGGCCTGCACCCGGGAAGCGCCGAGGCCACCCACAGAACCGCAACCGCCGCCAAGCGCGTCAACGCCCCGGCCCGTGTTGTCCGGCCACCCGAAAGCCTATCTCCGCTCCGTTTCATCCGCTACTCTCCCGTCTCCATGCCTGTCCCGTACCGGCCGAAGCACGCACTGCCGGCACACCTCTTCACCTCCACTCCGTACCGGCGCGTCCCTCACCTCGGACCCTGTCGGTCCTGCCCGGGGCGGCGGCCCTTCCGGGTTCGCGCGCGGCCGCGGGGTGCGCCCCTCCTCGCCGGCTTCGCTGCGGCTCCTCCGGGGCGCACCCCGCGGCCGCTCCACAAGGTAACAAGGTAAAAACCCAGAAGGTCACCGAACGGTCCTCGCGGGGCGGAACCCGATGCT
>JAJRYZ010000195.1 GCA_024275515.1 Spirochaetota bacterium | reverse complement strand
CAGCTCCAGTACGGTTTTTTCAACCCGCCGCTTTCTATCGTGCTCCGTTTCGAAGAGCGACGGCTGGTAGGGTTCGCTTTCCGCTTCGAGTGAAGAAAGACCGACTCCCACGAGACGAACCGATTCTCCGCCGGTCCAACGTGCGTGAAGAAGCTCAGCCGCGGTTTCGTGAAGCTCTTCGGCGGAGGCTACATAGTGGTGAAGCGTTTTGCGCGCCGTAGACGTGGTAAAGTCGGAGAATCGTATTTTCGCCTGGACCGTTTTCGATCGGTACCCTTCGTCGAACAACCTGAACATTACCTGGTGCGAGAGATCAAGCAGCGCCAGGCGCACCGTTTCCGCGTCGCGCGTGTCGGTCTCGAAGGTGATCTCGCTGCTTATCGATCTACTCTTGTGCTCGTGCGCGTAGATTCCCGGATCGATACCACGGCAGACACGATACAGGTAGGCGCCCGCCGCCGAACCGATCATGCTTTTCAGTGCCCGCTCGGGGTAGGCGCGCAGCCCCGCGACCGTCGTGATATTCATCTCCTCGAGCCGGTCGAGCGTTTTTCGTCCGATTCCCCACAGATCGTCGAGTGCAAGTCGATCAAGAAACAGCTCCTCTTCGCCCGCTTCGACGCGGCACAGCCCGTCGGGTTTGTCGGCTTCGGAGGCAAGCTTTGCGAGGTAACGATTGGGGGCGATTCCGATGGAAACCGTCAACCCGAAACCCTCGGCGACCCGGCGCTTGATTGCGCCGGCGGCCGCCTCCGGCCGACCGAAGAGTCGTCGCGTTCCGGTCATATCTATCGTCGCTTCGTCGATAGATATCTGCGTGACCGCGGGCGAGAACTCCGAAAGAATCTTCATTATCGCGCGTGAGACCTGCTGATAACGTTTCATTCTCGGAACGAGGAAAACAGCGTTCGTGCACCGGCGATACGCGAAACTGATCGGCATCGCCGAATGTATGCCGAAAACCCTCGCCTCGTATGAGCAGGCAGACACGACGCCCCGCCGACCGGGCAGCGCGCCTATGATTACCGGTTTCCCTTTCAGCTCCGGCCGGTCGACCTGCTCGACCGACGCGTAGAAGGCATCGAGATCGACATGAAAAAAGAGCGGTTCCATTTCGCTCAACCCCGGAAGCAGAGTAGCACGGCAAGGCCGACGTGAGAATGCGCCGAGGCGCTACAGATCCCGAATCAAGTCGAATGTGCGAGTGATTCTCAGCCTCCGCTTCAGCGACAAAGCCGGCCCCGACACCGATACATGCGTGGGGGGATCGTCGTATTCGATTCCTACCGACAGCGTTCCGCTCTGTTCGGCCGGAATCGTGAACTCAACGGCGAGCGGAAGCGGAGGATTACGGCCGATATGGATGATCGCGGCGGCAAAAGATTCGTAGGAGAACGGGAAGTTCGCGTCGTACACTACCAAGTCGTCGTACGACCGGATTCGCACCGAAACCGACCGCGGCGCGCCGACGGCGCCGATCTCAATTCTGACGCGTTTTCGTCCCAAAAACGCTTCCGCGGTCGGTTCGATCGAAACGATCGGCCCGATAGGCTCGATCCGACGTGAATAAACGCGGGCCGCCGTGTCGACGACATAACTTTCTTTGTCGACGACAAGGTCGAGCCCGCGGAGCGGAGCGGGGCTTTCGATCGTAATAGTCGCGCTTCCAGCGGTAAGGTCGGCCTCCTCGAAAACCGAAACAGGCTGCGGGCGCGCGGGAGAATAGGGAGTGAAGATCGAAAGGTATACGAGAAGCACTCCGAAAGCGACGCCGAGAACCGGGTAGACGGTGGTCATGAGGATGCGCTTGGTGCGCCTTCGTGGATGGCGGAACATAAAATCGAGGCGAATGAGCATCGCGAGAAACGGGAGCAGAAGAAGCGCAAGCATCAGATTGCCGGAGGTTCGGGAAAGGAGAAGCACGCGCGCGACGCTGAGCTCGGGAAGCGTGAACACGTCGTAGCCGGCCTTGACGAACCATATCATGCTTGCAAGCAGACACGCCGTTTTCGCGGTCCGCGACGACGAGAGAGAAAACAGAAACGCCCACATGCAGGCCCAGACCGCATAGTAGGCGAGAGAAATGTCGAGGGTGGAGAGAACGATGATGTCCGCATACAGCAACATCAACGCGAGGGCACTGTAGAATCTGCCGCGCTTGGGAAACGGGATCCGTTTGACGTACCGGAAGAGTATCGCGAAGAGGAACACCGCGGCCGAAAGCTTGAGCGCAAAGAAAAGCGCGGGACGCAGTTGCCAGACGTCGGGAAAGCCCTGGATACGTGTAACGCCTTCGACGATCAATGTGCCCAAAAACAGCAACCCGAAGACGAGTCCGATGAGCGCGGGGATCGCCCACAGGTATTTCACGATACTGTGCATGTAGCTGCGGAATCGGTTGGGCGCAAGCAGCGGGTAGAGGACCATCGTCGCGAGCGCCGCGATGATAATGAGGATATAGCTCCGCTCGGGTATGATCGTCGAAAAGGAGCGAGCCTGAAAAAAAAGATAGTGCCGGTCCCACTGTTCTTCGAATCCGCGGTCGTTTTCGATGATAAAACCGAGAAGGAACTCGTAGAACTTCGTCGCCCACCGCCGACCCGCTTCACCTTCAACGAGATTCCCGCTCGAGTGGAGGCTGATCCCCGGATATCCGCGACCGAGATAGGGTTCGAGCGGCGCCGGATTGACTGAGAGGCCCAGTCGGTAGAACTGGGTTTCATTGCCCAGAACCAGATAGAAGAGCGAAGCCGAATCCATCGCGTCCGAAACGCTCCCGACGAGCCAGTAGGGCGAGACGTGTCCGCTGTCTCCGGCTCGAACCACGAGACGTTCCGGGGTGTAGGCGAGATCGATGTAGAGGACCACCACGGGATAGTCGGGAAAAAACCGGTCGAGGAATTGCCGGGAACCCATCGGGTAGGCGGATCCGGTCCCATACTCGGCGCCGAGAAAAAGAACACGCACCGACACCGGGAGCGCCATCCTGGAAAAGGCGGCGGCCACCGCGACACCGAAGGCGATTCGCGCGGCGCCCGCCTCGGGCGGCGAAGCGTCGTCCCTGTCGTTAAGCGGAATCGCCAGGATCAGCTCGTCGGGGGTCGCGCCGGGAATATACGCCTCGATGGAGAGGGAAAACGAGTGTCCGTCCGAGAGCCCGTTAAAATCGTAGCTTCGATTCGCTACGCGGAATTCGTCGAGCACCGATCGTATGTACGCCGCCGTTTGCCGCTCGGCCTGCGAGCCCTCGGTCCTGGGAAAGTAGGCCGACAGCTCGCTCTGCGAGCGATCGTATATCGAATCGAAAACGCTCGACTGCGCGCGGGCGTCTCCGGCGCCGAGCACGATGAACAATAGAAAAGCAACCGGTAGACGCTTCACGGCGAAACGATAGGTCAAAGAGAGTCTGGAGGTCAATGTCCGAATGAGTTATACTTTCGACACGATGGCGCTGTTGCCCGAGATTGATAAAAGACAAAGTATCAGAGAATTCAGCCGGGATGCGGTCGACAAGTCGAGCTTGCAGACCATTATCGAAGCGGGGCGTAGGGCGCCCTCGGCGAAGAATCGCCAGCCGTGGCGGTTTATCGTCGTCGACGACCGGGAGATACGCGAACGCATACAGAACGCCGCCTTCGGACAGGACCACGTGGGACAGGCGCCCGTCATCATCGCCGCGTGCACCACCAACATCGACTACCGCATGCCGAACGGGTTGATGTCCTACCCGATCGATATCGCGGTGGCGGTTTCGTTCATGATGATACAGGCTCAGGCCGAAGGTCTCGGTACCTGCGTCGTAACGACGTTCGACGAGCAGGAGCTGAAAGAGATTCTTACGGTTCCGTATTCGATGCGCGTGGTCATGTTGCTTCTGGTGGGTCATCCGATCGAGACGTCGCTTGCCGCGCAGCGCAAGCCTACCAAACGCATCGTTTCCTACAATCACTGGTAAGAGGTCGGCCGCAGGCGGCGTGCCGGCGCCCGCCGCGCCGTCGGTGTCGCGGACTATCCGTATCCCATTTCGGCCAGAAGCGAACGAGCCGTGTCCGCTTCGTCCCACGGAATCGTTCGGTCACGGTATTCGATCGTGCTTTCGTGGCCTTTCCCCAGCAACAGGACCGTGTCTTGCGGGCCGGCGGTTCGAAGAGCTTTTTCCATCGCCGATCTTCGGTCGGGTATGAGGCAAATGTCCTCGCCGCTCCGCCGCGACGGGCATCCCGACGCTATGTCCTCGAGAATGGCGTGCGGATTCTCTCCTCGCGGGTCCTCGTCGGTGAGAATTATCAGATCGGCATATCGATCGGCAATCCGACCCTGGAGCGCGCGCTTCTCGTAGTCACGCTCACCGGCCGAGCCGAAGAGCACGATTAGTTTTCCCCGAGTGGTCTCACGGAAGAGGGGCAGCACCCGTTGAAAAGCGTCCGGTGAGTGCGCGAAATCGACGACGACGCGAAACGGCTGACCCGTTTCAATCGACTCGGACCGGCCCGGAACGCCCGAAAGGTCGGGGAGATGCGCTGCGATGCTCTCGATCGACGCACCGGTCAGCTTCCAGACCGTAAGGGCGGCGCCGACGGCGTTCTCGACGTTGAACGTCCCCGGATGCCGGATCGACGTGGCTATCCGGAAAGACCCGGAGACGTCGCCCGGGTCGCCGGCGAGTGTGAACGAGACGCCACCCTCGGAAGCGACGAGGCCGCAGGCGAAAAGGTCCATCGGCTCTGCTCTGCGGCGCGGCGCCGGCGTTTCCTCGACGAAGAATCCGTACACCGGCTTCGCGGTGGCCTCGACAAAGTACGAAGCGTGCGGTGAAGCGAGATTCACCACACCGAACGCAGCGGATCGATCGTTCCGATCGAGCATGCGAAACAGATTGGCCTTGGCGTCGCGATAGCGGTGCATCGAGCCGTGAAAATCGAGATGCTCGTGCGTGAGGTTGGTGAACACGGCCGCATCGAAGGCTATGGAGCCGAGTCGGTTGTTTTTGTTCGATAGTCCGTGAGAGGTAGCCTCAACAACGGCGAACTCGCACCCGGCGTCGGCGATCTCACGCAGAAGCGATTGCACCTCGACCGCCTCGGGAGTCGATGAGCGAAAAGGATTCTTCCGCAGATCGACGCCGGAGGCGAGGTGCGTCGTCGTAAGCAGTCCGGAACGTCGGCCCAGCGCGCGCAAAAGCTGGAACACGAAAAAAGCGGTTGTCGACTTGCCGTTGGTCCCGGTAACGCCGACCACTTCTATTTCCCTCGACGGATGCCCGAAGAACGCGGCGCTGACAGGCGCGAGCGCCCGACGCGGCCGCGCGACCCGCAGGTAGGTCACCCCGGGCGAAACGCTTTCGACCGGCCGCGAATGGATGATCGCGCACGCTCCTCGGTCTATTGCGCCCCCGATATAGCGGTGCCCGTCGGTGTGAGCGCCTTCGCAGGCGAAAAACAGATAACCGGGACCGACCTTTCGGGAATCGTAGGCGATTCCACGCACGAGTTGGGATCGGGGCCCTATTCGACCGCACACGCGAAGAGAGGAAACGAGTTCGACCAACTCCCTACCCATCGGACCCATCGTACCCATCGGACCGGATTCTATGAGCTGCGAATCGTTTCATCAAGCGCAGGCGGTTGATGTCGTGCCGCCCGACACGACGGACGGACGCTCAGTCCGTGCCGATTATTTCTCCGGTTGCTCCTTTTTTGGAAAATCGAAAAAAAGCGTTCGGCCGGTCGCCTCGTCGATGTCGGCCCAGCGTTCCACGGCGAATCCGAGTGCGCACACCCCGCAGGTGGGAACGTTTTCGACGCTTTCGGTTCCGAGACGATTGGCGATGTCGGTCGTTTCCGGATTGTGAATGACGAGCGCGACCGAGTCGAGCGAATCCGGCAGTCGACGGAGAAACGCCAAGAGCGAATCCGCGTCGGTCGCGTAGAGTTCACGGGCCGTGCGCATAACGTTTCTTTCGACCGACATCGAGTCGAGCAGTAATTCGGCCGTTTGTCGAGCGCGGACGGCGGGGCTCGTATAGAGCGCGTCGAACCGTACACCGCGCTCGACGAGTCGCCTTCCCATTCGTGGAGCGTCGCGTCGTCCGCGGTCGGCTATCGGCCGTTCGATGTCCGCTCCGGACGAATCGGCGCGGCTGGATTTGGCGTGCCGGATCAGGTATGCTGTTTTCATCGTGAGCCTCCCGTACCAACCGGATAGTACTTCCCTTTTTCGGCAGCCTACACCCGCAAGCGAGGTGGGGCAACGCGGCTCGACGTCGGGTCGCCATGAAGAAATCGAGCGTAAGTTTCTCGTTCGCGAGATTCCGCGCCACGTGGAGAGCGAGTCGTCGGTCGTGATTCGCCAAGGATACATCACTTCCGGTGAGAACGTGCGGGAGGTGCGGGTTCGACAGTACGGAGAACGGTTCGTGCTCGGCGTCAAATCGGGATCGGGAGTGCGGAGGGAAGAAACCGAGATCGAGCTGACACGGGATCAGTTCGACGTGTTGTGGGAGCTGACCGACGGGTGGCGACTCGAGAAAGTACGATACCTGCTTCCGAACGACGAGCGCCTCATCGAACTTGACGTGTACGCCGGAAGACTGAGCGGCCTCGCGATCGCCGAAGTCGAATTCGAATCGATGGAAGCGTGTGAGGCTTTTGTACCGCCCGACTGGTTCGATCGGGAAATCTCGGACGCGGTCGAGTACAAGAACAGCACTCTTGCGCGAACAGGACTCCCTTCGAAAGGCGCGGCGGACGTCGCCGGATAGAGTCTTTTCGCTTCGAAACGCCGCACGAAAAAGCCCGGCTCCTTGCGGGCCGGGCTTGTAACGCAGATGAAAGACTACGTTCGTCGGGTCTACTCGCCGGCGGCCGAGTAGAGGTATTCGAAGTAGTCCATGTCGGTCGACAAGGTCTTCTTGAACTTCGGAAGTATGCGGCGATAGGACTCGATCGAGCGCCAGAAGGCGAAGAACTCGGGATCGGCCCGGTACGATTTCGCGTAGATGGCCGTGGCGGTCGCGTCGGCGGTTCCTTTTGTTTCCTCGGCGATTTCATACGCCCTTGAGAGAATCGCTCGCTTGTCGTTGTTCAGTCTGCCGATCCACTCCGCTTTTTTCCCTTCGCCGTAAGACCTGTACGCTTCGGCGATCTGATTCCGCTGTTTGATCATTCTGTCGTAGACGCTCTGCGTGAGATCCTCGGAGTAGCGTATCTGACGAATAATGATGTCTTCCAGCGCGATTCCGTATTGCGGAGTAATCGCCGCCGCCCGGTCGAACATTTGCCTCGAAAGCATCTCGCGACCCGAAGAGACCGCCGGGTACTTTTCATCGGTCAGGGTGAGGTTGGTCAGTTCCTCGATGTCGGTCAACTCGGCGCCGGCGGTTTGTACGATTTGGCTGCGGCGCTCGATTTCGTTGATGATATTCGAGTTCCTGACCGCTTCGACCAAGAGGTGCCTGGCGATGATCGTTCGAACCGAACTGTCTATGACCTCGTCGAGCCGGCCGAAGGCTGCCTCCATCGATGTCACCGATTCGTAGAACTTCATCGGGTCGGCGATTCGCCATCGCGCGGTCGCGTCCACCCAGACGAACACGTTCTCCTCGGTGGGTATCCGCTGCGCGTCGCCGTCCCATGAGATGAGTTTTTTCGAATACCGAACGACGTTGTCGACGACGGGCATTTTGAATTTGAGCCCCGCTTCGGTCGTCGTGCTGACGATGGCGCCGAATCGGGTCACGACGGCTTGTTGGCCTTCCTCGAGTACGTAGAAAGGACCAAGGACGAAAAAGATGATCAGGACGACTGCTATGATTACCAGAACCGTTACGAGCTTTCTCATTGCGCGCCTCCTGCGGGTTGATCCTGGAACGTTTTAAGCGGAATAAAATTGCTCAAGTTCCGGTCGATGAGGTCGGTTCCCTCTTCCTCGGCGAATACGTCCTCGATCATTTCGATATAGAGGCGAGTTCGGGTAACGTCGGGATTCTTCAGGTACTCCTTGAGAACCGCGTCGAAACGCGCAATGTCTCCCCTGGCTTCATTCACCCGCTCGGCGGCGTATCCCTGGGCTTCCTGAATCAGCTGTTCGGCCTGTCCCCGCGCCAACGGTATCTCGCTGTTGTACTGCTCCTTACCTTCGTTGATGAGCCTGTTCATATCCTGGATAGCCTTGTTGACGTCTTCGAAAGCGTCCTGTACCTCGCCCTTCGGGGGCACGATATTTCTGAGCTTGACGGTGGTCACGGTGATTCCGAGTCGGTAGCCGCCGAGACGTCTGTTCATCGCGTCCTGCGCCTGAAGCTCTATCGCCGAACGTTCGGGCCCGATGACGTCGAGTATCGCCCGGTCTCCCACGAGCCGGTTCATTTCGGACTGGGCGATATCGCGAATCGTCTTCTCTCGGTTTTCGACGTTGAAGAGCCACGCCTTCGGATCGACGATCAGATACTGGATGGTCCACTCGACATCGACGATGTTCAAATCGCCGGTGAGCATGATCGATTCTTCGGGATAGTCTCCTCTCGAGTAGAGCGTCGTAATCCCGGCCTGTTCCGTTCTGAACCCGAACTGCATATTCTGAACGACGCGGGTCGGGACGTTGTAGTTTTTCTCGAGGTTGAACGGCAGTTTGAAATGGAGTCCCGGTGCGGTGAGACGGGAGTATTTGCCGAGCAGCAATACGACCGCCTGTTCGGTCTGGTCGACCATATAGAAACTGGATGTAATCAGAACGATTACGGCGATGGCAATAATCGCGATGACGACAATCCGCGGCTTGACCGTAAACGGCAGACCGCCTGACGGCGTTACATCTCGTTCGGACATGTGTCCTCCTTTAATAACAGCATAGATACAGGGTACTTCCCGGATCACTCGATAGTCAAGCGTCGAGGATTCCTTGACACCTCGACGGCGCGTTTCTATAGTGAACCTCCATGAACAATGGGTCCACAAAGCGTCGCCTCATCACGTCGGCGCTGCCGTACGTCAATAACATGCCGCATCTCGGCAATCTGATTCAGGTGCTCTCGGCGGATGTTTTCGCCAGATACTGCCGCGCGGCGGGCTACGAGACCCTCTACGTGTGTGGAACCGACGAATACGGAACCGCCACCGAGACGAAAGCCGTCGAGGAAGGAATAACGCCTCAGGAGCTGTGCGATCGTTACTACGCCGTGCACACCGACATCTATCGGTGGTTCTCCATCGCTTTCGACAAGTGGGGGCGCACCTCGACACCCGAGCATACCGAGATTACGCAGCATATTTTCAAAAAACTCGACGAAAACGGCTATATCAATCGCCACACGATCGAGCAGTTGTACTGCGATTCGTGCCAACGGTTCCTTGCCGATCGATACGTTCGCGGCGCCTGTCCTTTTTGCGGCTACGTCGAGGCGCTGGGTGATCAATGCGAGAATTGCGGCAAGCTTCTCGATCCGACCGATCTTGTCGATCCTGCGTGCGGAAGCTGCGGGAATACGCCGGTCCTTCGCCGAACCGAGCATCTCTATATCAACCTTCCCGCCATTCGCCCGAAACTGGAAGAGTGGATGAGAACGGCCGCGGAGAAAGGGTTCTGGGCGAGAAACGCGATACGCATGACTCACGCGTGGATTCGTGACGGTCTGCACGAACGGGGCATCACGCGTGATTTGAAGTGGGGCATTCCGGTTCCGAAGGCCGGTTTCGAGGACAAAGTCTTCTATGTGTGGTTCGACGCGCCGATCGGCTATATCTCGATAACCGCAACATTCACCGACGAATGGGAGACGTGGTGGAGAAACCCCGACGAAGTCGAGCTTTTCCAGTTCATCGGAAAGGACAACATTCCATTCCACACGGTCATCTTTCCGTCCTCGTTGCTGGGCACCGGCGAGCGGTGGACGATGCTCCATCATATGTCGTCGACCGAATATCTCAACTACGAGAGCGGAAAGTTTTCGAAATCAAAGGGCGTGGGGGTATTCGGAAGCGACGCCCGGGACACGGGCATCCCCCCCGACGTTTGGCGGTTTTATATCTATTACAACCGTCCCGAAAAGTCCGATGCGCAATTCACATGGAGAGATTTTCAGGAGAAGGTAAACTCCGAGCTCATCGGCAACCTGGCCAACCTCGTCAATCGGACGTTGACTTTCGTCGACCGGTACTACGGCGGCGTGCTCCCGGACGGCGAGACGGACGATGATCTGTGGGAAGAGATCAGGCGTCGCGAAGCGGCCGTTACTCGCCGACTCGAGCGCGCCGAGCTGAAAGAAGCGCTGCGCGAGGTGTTCGCGCTTTCTTCGGTCGGCAACAAAAGGTTTCAGGACGGGGCGCCGTGGAGTTCAAGAACAAGCGCGCCCGACCGCGCGGCGTCGCTGATCCGGAATCTCACCTTTCTGATCAAGGACCTCGCGATTCTCATTGCGCCGTTCCTGCCGTCGACGGCCGAGCGTATCGCCGGATACCTCGGCACTCGCGTCGACGATTGGAGCGAGCTGGGAAAACCCACGGGTATCGATCGCGTCGGGCGCCCGCAGATTCTGTTTGAGCGGCTCGATGACGAGCGGATCGAAAAGCTAAGGACGCGCTTCGCCGGATCGCAGAAGGACCGCGAAGCTTCAAGCGCCGCGGGGGAGTTCGCTCGTCGCGTCGAGCTTCGCGTCGCCAGGATCGTTCGTGTCGAGCCGCACCCGAACGCCGACAAGCTTTACGTCGAGCAGATTGATCTCGGCGGCGGGGAGAAGCGACAAATCGTGTCGGGATTGGTGCCCTACTATCAGGCGTCGGAGCTTCTCGACCGGAAGGTGATCGTCGTCGCGAACCTCAAGGCGGCGAGACTCCGTGGCGAAACGAGTCAGGGAATGCTACTGGCGGCGGACTCCGAGGGCGCGATCGAGGTACTCTTCGTTGACGACGCGCAGCCCGGAGATCGCATCGAGGTCGAAGGGTACGAGGCGGCCGATCCGTCGGAGCGTCTTGAAGAGATTACCATCGATGAGTTTTTTGCGACGCCGCTTTCGGTCGGTAACCACGTGGTCACCGTCGACGGGTCGGCGCTTCTGTATTCGGGCGGGCCGGTGAAGACCGAAAGGATCGCATCCGGAAGCGTCGGCTGAGACCGGGGGTCGCCGAGTTGAGTGACGCGAGGACCGGGCTCGATCCGATACCGATCGACGAGCTTGGTCGCGACAACACCCTTCTGCAGAGCCGCTTCTGGGCGCTCTTCAAGAGCCGGTTCGGATGGAGGCCGACGGCATTCCGATTAAGCGACGGCGCCACGCTCCTCTGTCTCATCCGGCGGGTCGCCGGAGGATACGGAATTGCCTATGTCCCTCACGGGCCCGCGTCGCCTGGAACGACGGTAGTCGAAAAAAGCATTCTCGCGGAAACGGCCGGAGCTCTCGCAGAGCGGATTGAAGACTCGGCCGACTTTATCCGCTTCGACCCTCCGTCGATGGTCGTCGATCGCGACGGTCGCCCTCGGAGTCCCGACGCCCCCTTTGTACGCGCGGTTTTCGACGTGCAGCCTCCCGCCACCGTCCATGTCGATCTTGCTTCTTCCGACGAGACGATCCTCGCCGGAATGAAACCGAAGACGCGATACAACGTACGGCTGGGCTTACGCCGCGGCGTGGAGGTAAAACGCGCCGGGAGGCGGGCGCTCGACGATTGGTACGAGATCTATCGGGTCACGGCGAAGCGGGACCGTATCGTCATTCACTCCCGGGAGTACTACCGGACGCTTTTCGACGTCGCCGAGACGACGCCTGAGGTCAACGTCGAGCTTCTCGTCGCCGAAGTAGACGGCACCATGGTGGCGGGGAATATCGTCGTCGGATGCGCCGGCGTCGGACTCTATCTGTTCGGGGCGTCGTCGAATGAGCACAGGAACCTGATGCCCACCTACGTGTTGCAGTGGGAGGGGATGCGTTTGTGTCGCGAGTGGGGGTGCGTGCGCTACGATCTCGGCGGAATACCGTCGAGCGACGACGAGTCTTCTTCGATGCACGGGCTGTTTCGGATGAAAACGGGTTTCGGAGGGCGCATCGTGAACCGCCCCGGATCGTGGGACTACCCGATCCGTCCGGCGCGCTACCGTTCCTACAGACTTGCCGAGCGACTTCGCACGTTCTACTTCAAACGAGTGAGGAGAGTCGGGCGTTGAAGGCGCGGGGAGTCGACCCGTCGACTCGCGGCGAGAGTTTCCGTATCACGGCGTCGGTTCCTCGTCACGCGACTCGGACAACAGGTCGAGCGCGTCGTCGAGCAACGTCTCAAGCCCTTCAAGGTAGTTCTTGATCAGCGATTCGGAGCTTACCGAGTTGGCGATGGCCGCTTTGAGCAGTTCGATGTTTTTCTTATTCTGTTCGATTCTCGACTCGTATTCGGCAATCGCCGCCCGATTGTCCGCAAGCAATCCCTGCGCGTCTTCGATCCGATTCCGCAGATCCTCATGCTTCGCTTCGAGAAGGAGCTTCATGCGAGAGTAGCGTTCAAGCACCGATTCGGCCCGATCGACGATCGACCGAGACCCGATTTCGCCAAGCACGTCGAGGAGTCGCTCCGCACGCTCGT
>JAJRYZ010000194.1 GCA_024275515.1 Spirochaetota bacterium | reverse complement strand
CTTTTCCGGCGAGGGCGCGACGGTGGGTATCGCCGAGTGAACCGCCCGGTTTTTCCGTGGTTCGGCGCTTACATAATACGTCCCGATAAAATCGTCATCATCGCGATCGGACACGGCCACCGGACACCCGGATACCGGAAATCTCGACTCGACGAATACACTCCTGCATCAATCCTCCTTCGACTTCCGCTTGAAATAATGTCAAGTATACATTACATTCGTACCGTGAAGGTTTACCTGAAGGCGATACGGCGTGCGGCGGACATGACGCAGCAGGAGCTCGCAGATATCGTCGGCGTATCGCGGCAGACGATAATCTCGGTGGAGCGGGGCAGATACCGACCGTCGGTGGAGCTCGCTTTGAAGCTCGCCCGAGCGCTGTCGAAGCGCGTGGAGGAGCTGTTCGTTCTGGAGGCTGAGACGTGAGACTCAAACGGCCGTTGGGAGCACCTTGGGTGCAGATCGTTGCCGGGACGTTGTTCGTTGCGGGAGTGGCGCTCGGCCTGTCGGTGGAACCGCTGCTGTTCATTCTCGCCGCGGTCGGCGCCTTTATGCCCGATCTTCTCAGATGCATCGGGATCCTGCGGGATTTCGACGGGTTTCAGAATCTCGCCGCGACGGCCGCCGCCCGATTGGCCGTGATTCTATCCGGCTTCTACGTCGCCATAGTCACAGTGGCAGCCGCTTCAGGTCGTATTCCCGAAGAACGGGTGCGCGACGTGCTGCTTACGGTCTTCATTCTGCTCTCGGTAACACGTTTCGTTGCCTACCAGGTTCGATTCTGGAATCCCCTCAAGGCGGCGCCGCGCATCTTTATCGTATTCGGAGCATTCTGGTCGGTGTTTGTCGCGCTGAGCGAGTTCGGAAACTGGACGGCGTTACTGCTTGAAACGCTCGTCGTTGTCGCGCCTTTTGCCGCGGGGGCGGTGCTGGTCAGGAGATTCCCGAGGGTCGTCGGATCGATCTGTCTGGTTCTATCGGTCGGCGCATTCGTGTTTTTCAATCTGCACCGCCTTTTTGTCGGCAATCTGGGGGCGCTGATCGTGTTCCTGCTCATCCCCTCGCCGCTGATCGTGGTGGGCGTTGGGATGCTAACAGTAGAAACGGAGGAAGAAAAATGAACATGAACGTGCGAAGCGTCATTACACTCATTGCGGTCTTCGCGCTCGTCCCGCTTTTTGCCGCGCCCGCAGCCCACGCCGAAGCGCCGGCGCCGTTACGATTGACCGTTACGGTCAATTGGGACGTCGGACTGCGGGTCGGTGTTGAGTACACGCCATGGGAGCGAGTCGGCTTCGCGGCGGACATTGGGTCCTCGCTTTTGAGCTTGGAAGGCGCGTTCATATTGACCTACGATGCGTTCGTCGTGTTCGATGTCCTCCCGCCGCAGGGCCGGTTTCTGCTGCAGGCGTGTATCGGTATTCCGGACGGCAGGGTGGTTTTTGTCGATCCTCCTGCCGCCGAGATCGCGTTCGGCGCGTCGGCCGGAGTCGGGTATCGGTTCGCCGACCGGTTCGACCTCTTCCTCCGGGCCGGCGGCGGCGTGCCGTTGTTCCGGGAGTCCGGAGATTTCCGGGTCGGCAACACGAGCTTCCCTCTCGGACTTTGGCCGGATCTGTCGCTCGGGGCGCATTTCCTACTGCGGTAATCGGACCCCGTTGCCGAGCCGCCCGACGATCCATCCGATCGACCGAGGCATCGGGCCACCTGTTCGGCGCGTCGCCGGCCGCTATTCGATCGGGACTAGCGTGTAGACGACCTGGAGTCGCGAGGAGAACCTGATCATTCCGGGACTAACGCCGGATGCGGGACCCGGCGCGCCTTCGGCACGAAACGCGACGGAAGCGCCGACGCCGAACACTTCGCTCACGCTGACAATTTCTCCGAGGGAAAGTCCCGAGAGCCGCGCGAGGTACTCGGCTCGCTCACGCGCGTCGAGGGAAGCGGCTCTAAGCGTCGCGCGCTCGACGGTGTGCGGATCGGCGACTCCGAAGTCGACTCCCCACATCTGATTCGCCCCGGCGATTACCGCGGCGTCGATGATATCGGCGGTCGATGAGAGATCGCGGATCGTCACGGTGAGCATGTTGTTGACCCGATAGTATCTTCTCGCCGCAGCCGAACGCGGCGCGGCCGGCGGTTCGGCGCTGCGGTCGAAGTTGAAGTTGTAGTTCGCCGTCTGCATGTCGCTTTCGGCAACCCCAAGCTCGCCAAGTGCTTCGATTATCTCGGCGACTATCCGTCGACTTTCGGCCAACGCTTCGTCGACTGAAAGCGCCGTCGATTCGACTCCAATTCGCACGACGGCAAGATCGGGAGGCGCGTCGACAACGCCCTCGCCGACAACGGTTACCGTGCGGGGCGGAGGCGCCGATTCGACCGCCGGCATCGCGGCCGCTCGAGTCGCAAAAAGCGCCGATAGTAGCATCACCGTCGCCGTCGTGACTCGACCGTTGCCTGTTAAACGGTTCATGAGTTGAAATTCTATTCAACACGGGCGGAGAATCAAGCGAGCGCGCGGGTGACATCGAGCGATCGGTCGGTCTTCGGAGGTTCGCACGGCGGCGTGAAGCCCAGCACGCTTCGGGGCATCAGGTAAACCTTCGCAAGCCCTCTCACTCCGGCTCGCCGAACTGAGAACGCCCCCCGTCCACCTCGGGATTGAGGCAGTCGTCGGGAGTTCCGCCTGTAAGCATGTCCAGCAGGTTGTCGGCGGCTCGGCGCTGCAGCTCTACATGGCTCCGTTCGGAGTACCAGGCGTAGTGACCGGTCGCGACGATACGGGGGTGGTCGATGACTCGGGCGGGTAGTTCGGAGGCGAGTTCGGTGCGATAGACGTCGATTCCCGCGGAATGTATGCGGCCTTGGTCGAGCGCGTCGATCAGCGCCGCCTCCTCGACGATCGCCCCCCGGGCGGTGTTGATCACTATCGGCCGGCGTTTCATCGCGGCAAAGGCCTCCGAATCGAACATCTCCTCGGTTTCCGCGGTATGATTGCAGTGAATGCTGATCACCTCGCTGTGCCCGAGCAGCTCGGCCCACGAGGTCCGCCCGGCGCCGAGCGTTGCGAACCGTTCCGAGTCGACGTACGGGTCGTACGCTATCACCCGGGCGAAGAGATGACACGCTTTGCCGCACAGCGTACCGCCGATGCGTCCGAGGCCCACGATTCCCAGAGTCTTTTCGTGAAACTCGAAGATCCGCTCAAACGGAGGAGCGCCGAAACCGGTTCGTATCGTTCGTTCCCCCGTCGGAAGCCCGCGGGCGCATGCGTACATAAGAGCGAGAGCGTGATCGGAGACGGCGTGGTTCCCGTAGTTCTGCACGTTCGCGACTTTCACTCCGGCCCGGGTGGCCGCATCGATATCGATGTTCTCATATCCGACTCCGTAGCGAACGATCGCCCTGAGTCCCGGTGTCGCGGACAGAAACTCATCGTCCACCTCGGTCCAGCGGATGAGGAGTCCCACGGCGCCGGCGGCGAATCGGCGTTTACCGGCGGTGTCCGCGTTGTCGCCCGCCCAGACTTCGAACCGGAATCCGTTGCTCGAGAGAAGCGCTTCTTCGTAATCGAAACTCTCATATCCGG
>JAJRYZ010000193.1 GCA_024275515.1 Spirochaetota bacterium | reverse complement strand
ACTCCGAGCAGTTTCGAGACTTCGTCGACGACCGCCGGGTAGTCGTTCTTCAGCGTGTCGAGGATCGCCTGTACTTCCTGACGCCCCAGGATCTCCGCGGCGTGGCGCTCGATGATGTGCGTAAGGTGCGTCGCAATAATGGAAGGCGAATCGACGACGGTGTAGCCGAGACGTTCGGCCTGCTCGCGGTATTCGTCGGTCACCCACAGAGCGGGAAGTCCGAACGCGGGATCGGTCGTCTTTTCACCGGGGAGCTCCTCCTTCTCGCCGCCGGGGTTGATGGCAAGATAGTGTCCGATTCGGATGACTCCGCGCCCGACCTCGACCCCCTTGATCTTGATGCAGTACTCCGACGGCTCCAGTCTCATATTGTCTATGATCCGTATCCGCGGAACGACAAGACCGAGATCAAGCGCCTTTTCTCGACGTATTCGCGTGATCCGGTCGAGAAGTTCAGCCCCCTGGTCCTTGTCGACCAGAGGTATGAGCCCGTAGCCGAGCTCGAGGCTCAGCGGATCGAGCGGTACGACGGGGGACATCTCCGCGGGAGCGGCTTTCGTTTGCTCCCGCGCTTCTTCGACCCTCTCGGCCTCGGCTTCCGCCACCTCGCGGCGGGATAGTCGATACGCGAGAAGCCCGGTCAGTCCGGCCATCGGTATGAGGAGATACCACGGAAACCCCGGCAGGAACGCGAGCACCAGAAGGAACACCGCGCCGATCCAGTAAACCCGCGCCTGTCGGGCGAATTGTCCGGTCACGTCGCTTCCGAAAGTGCCGTCGGAGACGGCGCGCGTCACGATAATGCCGGTCGCCGTAGAGACGAGCAGCGCCGGAAACTGAGTCACCAAGCCGTCGCCGATCGCGAGCGAGATATACGAGTTCAGCGCGACGTCGAGAGGCTCTCCGTGAATCGTCATGCCGACGATGATTCCGCCTATAATGTTGACGGCGGTAATGAGGATGCCCACCTTGACGTTTCCCGAAACGAACTTGGAAGAACCGTCCATCGCCCCGTAGAAATCGACCTGACGCTGCAACTCGTTTTTTCGCCGCGTCGCCTCCTCCTCGGTGATGGCGCCCGCGTTGTACTCGGCCTCGAGCGCCATCTGCTTGCCCGGCAGGGCGTCGAGCGTGAATCGCGCGGCCACCTCGGCGACGCGAGTCGCACCCTTTGTTATGACGATGAATTGCACGGCAATGATGATGATGAAGATGATGAATCCGATTACCAGGCCCTGAACGCCGGACGATCCGACGACGAACCCGGAGAAAGCGCGAACGATCCGTCCGCGAAAGTCGGCCCCCTGAGAGAGGATCAAGCGCGTGGAAGATACGTTGAGCGCAAGCCCGAAAACGGTCGAAACGAGAAGGACCGACGGAAACACGGAGAAGTCGAGGGCTTGATGCGTGTAGAGAACGATCAGAATAATCAACAGGCTCAGCACGAGATTGAACGCCATGAGCAAATCGAGGAGCACCGTCGGCATCGGGATGATCATCATCATGACCACCACTACGACGCCGGCGGCGACGAATATGTCGCTTCGCTGTCCGAAAAGCGATGCACCTATCGCCCTGGGAATGTCGGCCATATCACTCTCCTCATCTTACACGGCCTTTTCAGGCTCTCCGTTCATTCGATACACCTCCGCCAGCACCAACGCCATTACCTCGTAATAGCGTTCGGGGATCGTGTCCCCGATTTCCACTTCCGCGTAGAGCGTCCGCGCCAACGGCTTGTTCTCGACAATCGGAACGTCGTGCTCTTCCGCCGTTTCACGGATCCGAAGCGCCATGTTGTCTTGTCCCTTTGCGATGACCATCGGCGCCTCCATCATGGCACGATCCCATTCCATCGCGACCGCGAAGTGCGTCGGGTTGGTTACGACGACGTCCGCCCGCGGGACGTTTCGTATCATGTTTCTCGAAAGCAGTTCGCGCATCCGTTCGCGCAGCCTGCTGCGCACCAGCGGGTCTCCCTCCGACATTCGCCGCTCTTCCTTTACTTCCTGCTTCGACATCTTCAAAGACTCACGGTGCTGGCGGCGCTGGAACAGATAGTCGGGTATGGCAAGAAGCATCAGCGCGACGGCCGCTTCGACCAGCATCCTGAAAGCGATCTGCGTGATCGTCTGGAAGCTCGTCCAGAACGGAACCGTAGCGAGTCGTCCGATCTTGTCGATCTCGGCACGAACGTTGAGTATCGCGATAACGGCGATGATGATGATCTTGATGAGCGACTTACCCAGGTTGAACGCCGCCTCCCCGGAAAAGAAGGCGCGGCGGAAAAACCGACCGAATCGTGGAACGATCCGGTTGAAATCTGGCGTTATGGGCTTCGCCGAAAAGAGAAGCCCGACTTGCATGACGTTCCCGAGAATCGCGGAAATCAACGCCACGGCGAAGATCGGCGCGGTAATACGAAGAAAATAGCGAAAGAAAGCGACGACGATTCGACCGTCGCCGCTTACGTCAATTTCCGCGGAAAGCCCGAGAAAGAAGTTCATCATCTCGACGAAACTGGAAAGAATATACGAGCCGAGGATCCCGATGACGATGATCGGAAACAATAGAGTCAGCGAAGAAGAGAGCTCGGCGCTCCGGGCTACCTTCCCCTCTTCACGCGCTTTGCGGATCTTCTGCTCGGTCGGTTCCTCGGTCCGGCCTTCATCTTCCGCCGCGAACCACTGAAGGTGCACGTCGAACGGTCCGCCGGCCGGCGCCCGGAGCGGCTCGACGAGAGCGAATCGAGGCTCGACATCGAAAAACGCGCTCATCCGCCGCCCCCGATACGTGCGACGAGCTCAAGAACGCCGTCGAAACTCGCGTCTATCACCCGCGAAAAAACCTCCATCAGAAACGGGAGTGTGAGAAATAGAATAAGAAACGCCGAACCGATCGCGATCGGGAAACCGAGAAGCAGCAGATTCATCTGCGGCGCGGCCTTGGCGAGGAGCCCCATCGTGACGTAGACCAGAAAAAGCGTCCCAAGAATCGGGAAAGCGATGATGAGAGCTTGCTCGAAAAGTCGTCCGAGACCCAAAATGAGCGTTCGAAGCACGAAATCGTGTTGGGTTATCATGTCGACCGCACGCATCGCGCGAAACGACCCGTCGATTCCGGCGAGGAAGATCTTTTGGAACCCTCCGGTGGTAATAAACACGAACATCGCGATGACGTTCAAAAACTGCCCCATGACGGGTATCTGGATTTGGGCGAGCGGATCGAAGACCTGACTCGCGCCGAACCCCATCTGGAGTGAGAAGAACTGGCCGGCGACGAGAAACGCGGCAAACACGACGGTAAGGAAAAACCCGATGATCACTCCGACCATCGCCTCTCCTATGATAAGCGCCGCGTACTCGAATCCGCCCGCCGGGAGCGGATAACCGGCGGCGAGCACTCCGGGCAACACCGCCACGGCGCAAAAAAACGTCAGCCCCATCCGGGCGATTCCGGGGATCGTCGTGGAAGAGATCATGGGAGCGGTGCGCAATAGTCCGTAGACGCGGGCGAATACGAGGAGAAAGATCTGCGCGTTTTCTATCAAGCCGCCGAAGCCCATGCTTGCCGTCCCTATCCCGCCACGTCCGGTATCCGTTGGAAAATCTGGATCGTGAACTGGGTGAGTCGTGACAGCATCCACGGCCCGAAAACAAACAGCGCGGCAAGAATGGCGGCGATCTTGGGTATAAAGCTTAGTGTCTGTTCCTGGATCGACGTGGTGGCCTGAAACACCGAAACCATCAATCCGACGCCCATTCCGATCAAGAGAACGGGAGCGGCAAGAATGAGAATGTTGAGTATCCCGCTCCTCATAATAGCGACCGCGGTGCCAAGATCCATCTGCGCCTCCTACCGAAAACTCGCCACGAGTTGCTGAGTCAAAAGCCCCCAGCCGTCGACCAGGACAAACAATATCAACTTGAACGGAAGCGATATCATGATCGGCGGCAGCATGATCATGCCCATCGACATCAACGTCGACGCGACGACCATGTCGATGATGATAAACGGAACAAAGAGCAGAATGCCGATCTTGAACGCGACGGTAAGCTCATGCAACACGAACGCGGGGATCAATACATACGTCGGCACCTGTGAAAAATTCTCCGCCTTCGGAAGACCTCTCATCCGCATGAACAGCGCGATGGAATCGTGGTTGCCGTCCATCTGCCGATACATGAAGAGCCGAAGAGGACCGATCGCCTCGTTATACATCTGTTCAAGTCCGATCTCGCCGTCGGCAAACGGCCGAAACGAGTTTTCGTATATATCGCTTACGGTCGGCCACATAATGAAAAGCGTCAGAAACAGCGCAATCCCCATGAGCACCTGCGTCGGCGGAACCTGCTGCAGAGACAACGAGCGTCTGACGAAATCGAAGACAACGGCGATGCGCAGAAACGAGGTCGTCAACAGCACGATCGAAGGCGCAAGCGTCAGAACGGCGAGCAAGAGAATCAGCTGAACCGAAAGCGCCACCTCGGTGTTGTCGACGGGTCGGCGGACGTTGATGTCCAGGAACGGCACCGTCAGAGCGTCACCCGGCGCTCCCCCGTCGGCCGTTTTCGGACGGTCCTGCGCGACCACGCCTCCCCCGGCGATGATAATGAGTACAACGATAAGCACACAACGTTTTACGTTCATTCCCCCCCCCATGTCGGACGAGCGCTTTCGCGCTGAGCAATGTGAAATCCGGCGCGCCGGATTTCGAATTGCTGTTTCGCGCTACATCTGCTTGACTCTCTCCCGCTGCCGCTTGAGAAAACCGACCGGGTCGTGCGGCGGCTCACTCGGAGTCGGCTCTCCGCGCGTCCTTCCGAACATCTGATTCAGTACCTCGCCGAAGGAACGTTTCCCCGGTTCGTGCATACCGGTGGATTGAAGATGAAGACCGTCGAGGGTCTCTTTGTCGACGATCTCCGAAACCAGACCCACGCCGTTCTCCGCCGCGCCGATGAGAAACACCTGATTGCCGATTTCCACAAGGTGCAGACTCTTTCCGCCGCTCAAAGGCTTGGAGGACAAAACGCGTATCAGCCGGTTTTCCTGCATCCGCGGATTGCCGCTCCTTCGCAACAGGAAGAATAGCCCGTATATCGCGGCGATTACGGCGGCCAGAATGAGGATCATGCGAACGAAGTCCCATGCCGAGAAGACGTTAAGCCCGGTCGTGGCGGCGTCGGGCATATCGCCGTCGTCGATTAGAAGAGTCGTTTCATCGGTTCGTGTGTCTTGTGCCGACAATGCAGGCGCCACGGTCAGCGCGCAAATGACGATAGTTGCGAGCAGTTTCACGTTCCCCCCCCAGGTTTTGTAACGCGTCTGTTACATGTCAGGTACTCTGTCCATCGGATCGACGATCTCGGTCACGCGAACTCCGAAGTTTTCGTCGATTACCACTACTTCCCCTTTCGCTATCAGCTTATGATTCACGAGTATGTCCACCGGTTCGCCCGCCAGCTTGTCGAGCTCGATGATGGTTCCCTCGCCCATTCCCAGTATATCCTTAATGAGCTTCTTTGTCCTGCCGAGCTCGACGGTCATCTCCATCGAGACGTCCATCAGCAGACTGATGTTTCCCTGTTCCTGCCCGGCGCCCGCGGCGCCGCTGAGCCCGGGAAACTGCACCGACTGAACGTTCGGCCCCGCCTGCGGCTGTGCGCCGAAACCGAGGTTCGCCCCGCCGAGCAGGTCCTGTCCGCCTCCGCCGAACCCCATATCGCCGAGCATGTCCGTCCCGCCGACCGGAGTCGCCGCCGCGCCGGCCGCCGCCTGAGGCGCCCCGCCGATGAGACTCCTCACGACGGCGAGATCGAAAATCTCGATCATTTCCGCAGGCGGGCGACCCTCGACGGCAACCTGATAGACGGCCTTCAGAAAACCTCCGTCGGGCACGGCGACCTCTCCGCCGGCGGCGGTCCTGCCGGCGCCCGGAGCGGCGCCGACGTCGTTTCCGATTCGCTCGGCAAAGGCTGTGGCTTCCGCCCCCGTGAGAGTGTTCGCCGCTTCTTCAAGCGCCGAGAGGGCCGCTTCGTTGAGCTCGACATCCTCCTGCCCCATCATCAGTCCCGCGATCGCGGTCGCCGTTTCCGGACCAAAGACGAACGAGTGCGCGCCGGCCGCGGCGCCGGTAAAAGCGACCTCGGTCTGCACTATTTTGTCGGGAAGCGAGGCAACGAAAGAGCCGTCGGTGACCAACTCTACCGACGGCGGTTCCATCGAAACCGTCGTCCCGACCAGTCCGCCGAGGCTCGACGCGAGCGTGGCGGCCAACTCGCCGAGAACCGCGGCAAACGTTGCCCGCTCCTCGTCGGACAATCCCGCCTGAGGCGCGGGTGATTGTTCCGGAGGCGCCTCGCCGAGATCGAATCCGCCGCCGCCCTGCAGCAAAGCGTCTATTTCGTCTTGCGAGAGTGAACCGTCACTCATTATTCATCTCCTTCGGCGGTCAGTTCTTCGAACTCTTCCGGCGCGATGTCTTCCACGCGTTCGGTTATCTGGACGGCCATCCGGTTCCCAACTTTCCCCGGCCGACAGTAAAACTTCGTCTCGTTTCCGATGCGCAGAGTCAGCGGGTCGTCGACGCCGACGTCGGGCAACCGGATAAGATCGCCGGCTCGAAGCGACAGGACGTCGCGTACGGTAATGCGCACGCTTCCGACTTCCGCGACCACCGGTATTTCCACCGTATTCAGCCGTTCGCGGAGCAACTGCATGTTTTCGGTCGTCGTCCCGCGTCGAACGGTCGAATACATGTACTGCGCCGAAAGCTTCGATACGATCGGCTCGATGGTGATGTAAGGAATGCAAAAATTCATCATCCCTTCAACGTCGCCGACCTTTGTTTCCAGCGTCACGAGCACGACCATCTCGGTGGGAGGCACCATCTGAGCGAACTGCGGATTGGTCTCGATCTGACCGAGCCGCGGTCGAAGATCTATCACCGTGGACCACGCCTCGCGCATATTCCCGAGTATCCGGACTATTATTCCCTCCATAACCGACATTTCGATCTCCGATAGATCCCGGTTTATCTTGGCGCCTTCGCCCTGTCCGCCGAAAAGCCGATCGATAATCGCGTATGTCACCGACGGATCGATTTCCAGCACCGCCGATCCTTTCAGAGGATCCATATTGATGATCGCGAGGGTGGTCGGGTTGGGAATAGAGCGTATGAACTCTTCGTAGGTGAGCTGGTCCACCGACGCCACGTGGACGTTCGCCAAGTAACGCAGCTGAGCCGAGAGCGACGTGGTGGTAAGTCGGGCGAAAGTCTCGTGCATGATCGACACCGTGCGAATCTGTTCCTTCGAGAATTTGTCCGGCCGTTTGAAGTCGTAGATCTTGATCTTGCGCTGATCGGCGGCCTGAGTGACATCCTCGGTTTCGATGTCTCCGGTCGATATCGCGGTGAGGAGCTGGTCTATTTCGTCCTGTGACAGAACTTCATTCATCTCTTTCGCCCGTGTGTGTCGCTACATCGGTATTACATTGTACTCGAGAAAGATAACATCCTCCACCTTGCCGCTACTGAGTATCGAGTTGATCCTGACCTTCAGCTCCTCCTTGACGATCTCCTCGTTCCTCGGCTCGACTTCGTTCGCGGTCTTCTGGGTGAAATAGCTGCGGATCAGATCCTGCAGCTTGGGAGTTCGCTCCACGATCTCGTTGTAGAGATTCTTGTTGTTGCCGTCATACCCGAGAGCGACGCGAGCGATGACCGTATACGTGGTTTCGTCGGCCGTTCTGGTCCGAATATCCTCGAAGTTGTCGTAGTAGGAAAGTCGTTTGGGAGTCGCGCGGTACTCCTCCGAGACCGCCGGCACCGCCGCCGGCCGCGTGCCGCGGCTCATGATTCGCATGGTGAAAATAACGACCGTCACGATGAAAATGATCGCGGCGACCGCGATCGCCGCCCATTTGAGTATCTTCAACAGCAGCGCCGAAAGAAAACCTCCCCCTTGCCCGACTTCCGCCTCTGCGCCCGCCGAAACATCTTCTTCGAGAAAGCTTTCTTCATCTGCCATCGTTTACTCCAGTCGATTCTTTATAGTACAAATATTACTAAATCGCGTCGCTTCGATCAATGCGTAGCGCACGGCACGCGTCATAAGTGCCCTTCCGACAGAATGACGATATCGATCCTCCTATTGAGCGCTCGTCCCTCCTCGGTATCGTTCAGCGCGATCGGCTGCGTATCGGCGTACCCCACCACACGGAAGTTCTCGTCGGAGACGCCGAAGTCCACCAGATAACGAAGCACGTTCGTCGCCCGTGCGGTCGACAGCTCCCAGTTCGACGGCCACGGCCCGTTCGGATCGGTCGGGAGCGAATCGGTATGGCCTTCGATCGCGAACTTAGCGCCCTTGAGCGTATTGAGCAGCCCCGCGATCCGCTGCAGCAATTCTCTGCTCTCTTCGATATTGACCTCGGCGCTGCCGCTTTCGAAGAACGAGTCGGCGGCGAGGGAAATGATAAGCCCCCGTTCGTCTACCGAAATGCGCACCTTCTCGCTTTTTATTTCGGGCTGAAACTGCGAAATAGCCTGCTTTCTCGCCGTATCGAGAGCACGACCGCTCTCCTGCGAAGGCAGTTGCATGATGGTGTTGCCGAGTTCGGCTAGTTGTCCGGCTTCGAGAGTGTTGCCGCCCTCGAGAACGCCGAGACCCTGGAACGCGGCGATGATCAACTGAAGCTTGCTTCCGTCGATCTCGGCGGTGGTAAAGAGCATAACGAAGAAGGTCAAAAGCAGCGTGACCATGTCGCCGTAGGTAAGCATCCAGTCCGCCGCGCCTTCGGGTGGGCACTTCTTCTGTTTTACTCGTGGATCCGCCACGATGATGCTACTCCCCCGCCGATTCCTGCCGGACCGCATCGCGGCGAACGGGAGGCAGGAATGAAAGCAGTTTCTCTTCGAGTATTCTCGGGTTGTCTCCGGACTGGATCGACAGTATCCCCTCTATCATGATCTCGCGAAGCAGCGCTTCGTCGCGGTCGCGGTCTTCGAGTTTGCTCTTGATCGGGATGAGGATGAGGTTCGCGAACAACGCGCCGTACATCGTCGTGATGAGCGCCAGAGACATATTGGGACCGATGGCGGAGGTGTCTTCCAGGTTTGCGAGCATCGCGATCAGACCCGCGAGCGTCCCGATCATCCCGAACGCCGGCGCGATTTTTCCCCAATCGTCGAACAGCTTAATTCCGACCGCGTGCCGCTCCTGCAGTTGATTCAGATCGTTGTAGAGCACGCTGCGGATAATGTCGGGATCGGTGCCGTCGACGACAAGCTGAATACCTTTACGCATGAACTCGTCTTCCACCTCTTCGAGGTCGTCCTCGAGAGCCAGCAGTCCCTCGCGTCTGGCCTTTTCGGAGAAGTTGACCAATCCCGAAATCGTCCGCTCGTATTCCAGAACCGGCACGCGCAGCACTATGTTGACGTAACGCATGACGCCCAGGACCCGGCTCATCGGGCTTGCAACGAGGATGGCGCCGAAGGAACCTCCGACGACCATCAGAAGCGACGGGAGATTCAAATAGTCGGCGATGTTTCCACCCGAGGACAGAATGGCCATAATCGTCAGGGCGAACCCCGCGACGAGGCCGATGATTGTACCGAGATCCATGTCGCCTACTCCTCGTTCTTGAACGCACCGATCTCACGGCGGTACGCCACGATTCGTTTACGCACGGACTGGTAGTCCTCCTGGACTACCAGTCGCTTGCCTGAGAGCATGACCAGCGTTGTATCGGGGTTCGTTTCGATGTACTCGATGTGGTGCGGATTAACGTAGAAGACCATCCCCCCCAATCTGGTGACTTCTATCATTTACCTGCCGCTACTGCCCATACTCGCTCACTCTATCCACCTACCGTTTGAGTGTTAAGAGCTCCTGGAGCATCTGATCACTCGTTTGAATCGTTCGCGAATTTGCCTGAAACCCACGCTGGGTAATGATCATATCGGTAAACTGCTCGGCGAGATCGACGTTACTCATCTCAAGCGCGCCCGAAATGATCTTGCCTTTGCCGGCGATCAGCGATTCCCCGACGGCCGCTTCCCCCGAATTACTCGACGCGACGTAGGTCGTCTCGCCGGCCTTCTCCAGTCCGCCCGGATTCGTAAAGCTCGCGAGCGCGATCTGCCCGATCAATCGATTGGTGCCGTTTGAGTAGACCCCGGTAATGCGCCCGGACTGGTCGATCTGGTAGCTCTCGAGATAGCCCATCGAATAGCCGTTCTGCCGATACGCCTTGGTGGAGCTCGTTTCGGCGAATTGCGTCATCGAGTTTACCATGCTGCCGACCGTACCGAGGTTGAGGTTGAACGTCTGCCGAATCGGCGCGCCGGCAGGACCGGGCGTCGAACCGAGCACATCGAAGGCGACCTGAACTTGCAGCTCACCGGTGTCGATGACGTCGCCGACGCCGTCGGTTGCCCGAAGAATCGCGCCGAAGTTGTCGAACTCGACGGTGAAGGTGTCGGCCGCGCTGTTCTGAGTACCGATATCGACGACCGTATTCGTGCCCGTCGCCTCATCGGGATCGACGGTCACTTGGGCTTGCCACTGATTGTTTACTCCGGCGAGCTTGGTGAAATTGACCCGCAAGGTGTGCAGATTCCCGAACGTATCATAAATGTCCTTGTCGATCGTCCACGTTCCGTCCCGGATCTCCGCGGGGCCTGCTCCCGGCGGAATCTCCGGCGTTCGTTTGTCGAGGTTGCTTGCGAGAAACACCTCGCTCGTCGCCGCCGCCGGATCCTTGCTGCCGATGGGAATGATCAGGTCTTCGACGTCTGCGGCGGTGTTCACGAATTGGCGTCCGTCGACGGTCCGGGCCATCCAGCCTTGAACACGCATTCCGTTGGCGGGGTTGACCAGCGTCCCGGCTTCGTCGACCCCAAAGGCGCCGGCGCGCGTATAGAAGGACTTCTCGCCGCTCTTGAGAACGAAATAGCCGTTACCTTGAACCGCCAAATCGCTTACGACGCCGGTCGTCTGTAACGAACCTTGTAGATGCAGCGTATCGATCGTCGCGACGTTCATCCCCAGTCCGACCTGTTTCGGGTTGACACCGCCGAGATCCCCCGTCGGCCGTGCGGCGCCCTGCAGGTTCTGCGACAACAGATCCTGGAAATTCACCCGTCCCTTTTTGAATCAGACGGTGTTGACGTTGGAAATGTTGTTACCGATGACGTCCATCCGAATCTGATGATTCTGAAGACCGGACACACCGGCGTACAGTGATCGCATCATGATGCTACTCCTTTACTCCCTGAACACGCTCCAGATCGTAGAATCGCCCGTTCACATAGATCTGCGGGTACTCCCTGCCGGAGACCTCTTCGACAACTCCCGTTATCGTCTTCTCCTCATCGACTATTTCAACAGTTCTCCCGAGCAGCCCGAGGGCCTGCGTCGTCGATAGGATTCCCGCGAGCTGTCCGAACTCCTTGTTCATATTCGTCATCTGCTCGAGCGTCGAAAACTGGGCCATCTGAGCGATAAACTCGCGGTCCTTCATGGGTTCGGTCGGGTCCTGATGAGTAAGTTGCGTAATAAGCAACTTTAAAAAATCGTCCTTCTCCAGCACGTCGCCGGCGCCGGAGAGGGTTTTGTTGAACGCGTCGACCTGCGTCTTTGTCGTCGCAAGGTTCCGCGAACTCAATGCTGCGCTGATATCCATATCCGCTCCTTAGGCCATCACGTTAATCACTCCCTGATGCGTGCTCTGCATCAGTGGAGTGGCTTCGTCCAGTTTTTGTATTCGTCGCCGTGGGTTAACGCCGCCGGCCGCGAAAAAGAATCGACCGCTCCGGTCCCGACCTCTTTCGCCCGAAACGGTCACGTCGAGCGCCGCCGACTCGTACCCGTGCTCACGGAACGCTTTCAGCAGATCGTCGAGGCCCTGCTCGACGGCATTCTTGACCGCGGCGTTGTCGACGATGATTCTCCCCGAGATGCGGTTTTCGTCGAGCCGAATCCGCAGCCTGAGATTCCCCAGGTGCTCCGGTTTGAGGACCATCCGGATTTCACCCTCCCGCGTCGTGCGAAGCAGAATGTTCGACTGCCTGACTATGTCGGGATTCATCGCTTCTCTGACGAACCGGCCGAAACCCCGTGGGACGGTGATTGCGTCGCGCCCCGGCCCGGCGTCGTTCCGGGTCGCGTCGGCACGCGCGTAGCGAATCTCCGTCCCGGCATCCCGCTCATCACCCGCGTCGCCTTCACCGCCCCGGGCGCCGCCGTTTTCCCGCACCGCACGCTCGGCCTCGCCGCCGGTCGTCTCTCCTTCAACACGGGAGGGTCCGACATCGACCGTCCGGGCCGGCCGCCCCGTGCGCGCGGATGCTTCGCCTGTGGATCGGGGTCGGTCGGCGGGTTCCTTATCGCCGGCGCTCCGCAGATCGATTACCGTCAGCGTCGACGAACCGGGCACGCGCGCGTCGCGTCCCCCCGACATCGAATCGGCCGCACGATTCCCCGCGCTTGCCTCCGACAAGAGCCCGCCGGCCTCCGTCGTTTGCGCCGCCGAAGAGTCCACATCCCGATGCCGGAAAACGGCGCCCGGCGAACCGGCGTCCTTTGGTTCTTCCGTTTCGGCCCCTATCGGCGTCTCTCCTTTCACCGGTGCGTAGGTCGAGTCGGTCGACGGCGATTCACGATCGACCGACGCCTCGCCGCCGATCGCCTCGTCGAAACCGGCGCGACCCGCCGCCGTTTCGATCACCGGACGATCCTTCGTCGTCGTGCGCGCTCCGCTCATCTGCGCACCGCGCGACGCGCGGAGCGGCTTTTCGTGGAGCGATCGTGCGTCGAGCTCCGTCGCCTGCGGCTCGCGGCCGGAGTCGACTCGCGTTTTCCGTTCGCCGCCGAGTACCGCGTCGTCGGGGGACGGGCCGACGAACACCCCACGCGGCTCGATCGGGATTTTGCGGGCTCCGGCCTTCGGCCGGCTTTTGCCGGACACCCGGCCCTTCCCGGCTCGCCGTTCGGCCGCGTTCGCCGCGACGCCGTCCGATCGCTTCGACGCCTTCGGCGCAGTCCGTTCCGTTCGCTCCCGGGCGGCGGTGACGACGTCGCTCTCCTCGGTTGTCGATCGGCGCTTCGCCTTCGACGACGGCTCGGTTGTGCGGGGTTGGTCGACTTCGAGCGCTCTTCGGAGAACGGCGTCGAAAGCCGCCTCTCCGCTTACCGCGCGATCTCCGACGATCCCACCTGAAGCGTCGAGACCCCGAGTATTCTGCGCTATCGGATTGTCAAAGGTCGGCGCTTCGGAAAGCAGCACTTCTCCCCCTGCGAGATGAGTGACGATCACTCATTCGGCTTTTCGAGCATTTTCCGCTGGATCGTCGCCGAACGGTCGGCGGGCATTAACTGAAGCCAATAACTGGAAACGGAATTGACGCCCTGCTCCTCGGCAATCGCGTCGGTCATCCGGAGAATGTCGATAATATCCTGATCGTTCATCTCCAGGAGCCTATCCCGCGCCTGTTGCGGCGGCATGCTCACGAATTGCTGCGATACCTTTCTCAGGTTCGCATTTCTATTGTCGTACTGTTTCAGCTGGTCGTTGAATGATTTTTCCCGCTCTTCGAGAGCTCGCTCGCGCTCGACGACCGCGTCCATCATCTGCTCGATTTCCGCCTGTCGTAGATCGAGCTCCTTGCTGCGCGTGCTCAGCTCCTCCTCCCGGATTCGTAGCGCCTCCCACTGCATATCCAGCCGTTGCCGATCCAGCAGATCCGCGGCAAGCGGCGCCTCCACTTTCGTTCGCGTCCGCACTCCCACCAACCCTAGAACCGGCGCCAGCGTGTCTTTGACATCGATGATTCCGAGATAGTCGAACCACAAAAACCCGCCGAAGACGAGTGCGAGGAGTGTGAGTATCAGAAGGAATACTCGTGGTCCCGCTCCCACGATCCCATGTCTAGCCACCGCGACCTCCCACGCCGGAAAATCTCGCCGATCGCCCCGTGTTTATATCGTCCGTTTCGGCGACCTCCTCGAGTCGCCGCTCCTTTCTAAACAGCGCCGCCTCGCGTTCCTTGAGCTTGTCGAGTACCTCCCGGTCACGCCTCGCCTCGAGAAATACCGTCTGCGCTTCCTCGCGCTTTCTCTCCTCCGCCCGAAGCGCCGCTTCGTTTCGCGCGATCTCCTGATCGAGCCTCGCGACGTAGAGATGAGAAGCGCTGAGCGCGTCGAAGTCGGTCCCGCGAGAGAACCGACCGTGAAGCGCCTCGGCCTT
>JAJRYZ010000192.1 GCA_024275515.1 Spirochaetota bacterium | reverse complement strand
ATCAGGCCGGAACGAAGGGTCTTCACCTCGCCGCGGAGAAGGGTCTCGCGGTGGTGGTCATGGAACCGCTTCTGGGTGGAAACCTGGTCGACCCGCCGGAGGCTATCCTGGATGTCTGGGCCGGAACCGGGCGGGAGTGGAGTCCCGCCGAGTGGGCGCTCCAGTGGCTGTGGCACAAGCCGGAAGTCTCGGTCGTACTCAGCGGCATGAGCACGATGGAACAGGTCGAGGAAAATCTGCTGAGCGCCGAACGAAGCGGCGTGGGGCAGCTCACGCAGGCCGATCTCGATGCGGTGCAGACGGTCGCGCGGACCTATGAGAAGATCCGTCCGATCCCCTGCACGCAATGCCAGTACTGCATGCCGTGCGAGTTCGGCGTCAACATCCCGCGCAACCTGCAGCTCTACAATACCGCTTCGATGTACAACCAGTGGGACCAACAGAAAAAGACCTACTCCAACATGGACGCCGAGATCCGGGCGAGCGAATGCACCGCGTGCCGGGAGTGCGAACCGAAATGCCCGCAGAACATCGTCATCAGCGAATGGATGAGCCGCATCGATTCGGAGCTCGCGGTCGGCGAGGTTTAGCGTCTCGGCTCATCCTTGATGAGCCGATCTGCGCCTACACGAGTCGCTCTCCCTCTTCCAATCGTGTCGCGGCGGCGAAAACCCGCCAAAGCGTCCCTTCCGGGAACGGAGCGACGATTTCGACCGGCCCGCGCCCCACGGGATGGTCGAACCTGAGCAGCGCGGCGTGGAGCGATATTCCTCCGTCGGGGTTCGACCTCGGGGCGCCGTATTTCAAGTCGCCTCGGATCGGGCATCCCAGGGCGGCAAGTTGGGCCCGTATCTGATGATGTCTACCGGTAGACATGGTTACTTCGAGCAAGACGTACCGATCCGACCGGGCAACGACGCGATAATCGAGCTGCGCGCGTTTCGCACCCGGTCGGTCCTCGCCGACGACGAACGACTTGGTGACCTTGCGGTCTCGAACCAAGTAGTGAACGAGCGATCCCGTCGCCGCCGCGGGAGACGTCGCGACGACGGCCCAGTACCGCTTCTCCACCGCCGACTCCCGGAACAACCGGCTCATCCGACCGGCCGCTTTCCCCGTCTTTGCGAACAGCAGGACACCGCTCACCGGTCGGTCGAGTCGGTGAACCGGAGTAAGAAAAACGTTTCCGGGCTTGCCGTCGCGACGCTTTATGTAGGCGGCGACCAAATCCCCGACTGCGGCGTCGCCGGTTCTATCGCCTTGAGAGATCTCGCCGACACGCTTGTTGATCGCGATGAGATGGTTGTCTTCGTAGAGAATGCGTGCTTCGATCGCATCGATGTCGCCGGTGGAACGCTGCCGACCGGCGTCCGCGCGGCTCATCGCAAAGCCGAGAGCACCGGCGGCACAACGACGTCGAGAAGGAGCCCGCACACGAGAAGCAGTCCGGCAAGCCGGTTGAAAAGCATCGCCCACCCGACGTACCACAGCGGCCATACGGTCCATCCCTCCGGCGGTTCGGACGGTTTCTCCGCGCTCCACCTGCGCCATGCCCGTACGAGCCGCGGCAGCGCGAAAACGGTCACCGCGATCCACGGACCGGTGATCCCCAGCGCGATAAGCAACCCGACGAGAACGTAGAAGAGGACCGCCTGAACCTTCAAAAGCAGTGCGGCGCCGGGAAGACCGATAACCGCCGGTATCGTACGCACCCGGGCTGCGCGGTCGGCGTCGATCTTGTCCATGTGCTTGCCCACGAGGACCGCCGAAACGATGACTCCGTACGGGAGAGACGCGAGAACGAGCCGCCAACTAAGCACGCCCGAAACCGCATATGCCGTCCCGACGATCATCAGCGGCCCCCAGACCACCAGCGCGGTCAACTCTCCGAGGGCGATGCGCTTGAGCACAACGGTGTAGAGCAGGCTCAGAGCAAGTCCGGCAACGGCGAAGTAGACGATCGGTGGACCCTTCGCCGACGCAAGATAGACCATGATGAGAAGATCGACGAAGGTAAGAAGCGAAGCGGCCGCGACGAGCGCTTTCGGCGTCGCGAGACCACCAAGGATCGGGTGAGTCGAGTAGTGCGCGCGCGGATAGTCCTCGGTATCGACGCCCATTCTGCTGTCGGTCCAGTCGTTTATCAGATTGTTCGAAAGATGCGCAAAAGCGATCCCAAGGACGGATAGGACCGCGGCGATCCAATCGCTTCCGCCGCCGGCGCCGACCGCGAGGAGCACGCCTATCAGTCCCGAAGTGACGGTCATCGAAAGGACGCACGCCCGGGAGATGACGAGCCAGCGGCTCAGGAAATCGGCCGATTCGACGTCGGGCAGATTACATCCGCGCAGTATCGTCCTCCAGCGGCGTAGCAAAACCGCCGGGCGTCGGTTTGCGTTGGTTCCCATGAACGAAGACCATAGCCGGCGCCGGCGCGGAGGTCAAGAACCGCACGGCGCCCCCGCTGCCCACCGACGATCGCTGCGCCGGACCGACGCTTCGCCCGCACTCGTCGATGCGTGGTGCGGCGCGCCGGATCGGGATCCATATCACACGGTGAGATTGAGCGACGCCTCGGCGCCGGTCGAGAACTCCCGCGCGCCGGCGGGGTTTTCCTGCGCCTATCGTTCCGATACGATACTCCTTGAGCATGACCAACGACGAGTGGATCGCGATACTGCGGGTCCGGGGTCCGGACTACAGCCGTGCCGTTGAAGAGCTTCGCTCGACTCTTGTACGAGGGCTTCGGGTGAGCCTATCCGGGTGGACGCGCAAAGTCGGACGCGAGTTCGGATCTCTCGTCGACGATTCTGCGCACGAGGCGGTACTGCGGATTCTCGACAATCTCGACTCGTTTCGCGGCGAGAGCAAGTTTACCACCTGGGCGATGATGGCGGTGGCCGTCAAGGACGTTCCGATCGAGGAAGTCGCGCGACGGACGAACACCAACCGCAACGCGCTGTACAAGCTGATGCACGATGCGCGGATGAAGCTCAACTCCGCGATGGAGAGTTTGTAGGACATGAAGCATCGAGCGGTGTTGGCCGGTTGCGGCGGAATATCGTGCGCATGGATCGAGGCGGTCGCCCAATTCGACGATGTCGAACTGGTCGGCCTGGTGGATCTGAACGAGGCGTCGATAGCCGAAAAAATCGAACGGTACGGTCTTACGCCTTCGGCCGTCGGAGCCGATCTTGCGTCCGTTATCGGGAAAGTCGACGCCGATCTCGTCTTCGATTGCACGGTCCCGGAGGCTCATGTCTCGATCGTCACCACGGCACTCGATGCCGGATGCAACGTTATGGGCGAAAAGCCGATGGCCGACACGATCGAACACGCACTCACGATGGTAGAGACCGCCCGCAGAACCGGAAAGATCTACGCGGTCATGCAGAATCGCAGGTACAACCCGGAGATCCGAAGATACCGCGAGTTGATCGGATCGGGTTCGATCGGAAACCTGACGACACTCAATGCCGACTTCTATATCGGCGCTCATTTCGGCGGCTTTCGCGATCGAATGAGCCACGTGTTGCTGCTCGACATGGCGATTCATTCATTCGATGAGGCTCGCTACATCTCCGACGCCGATCCGCTACGCGTCTACTGCCACGAGTGGAATCCGGCCGGATCGTGGTACGCCGACGGCGCATCGGCGGTGTGCATCTTCGAGATGACCGGGGGTGTGGTGTTTACCTATCGCGGCAGCTGGTGCGCCGAAGGGCTGAATACCTCCTGGGAGTGCGAGTGGCGCGCGGTGGGAGAGAACGGCGGCGCCGTGTGGGACGGCGCCGGATCGATCCGGGGCGAACGGAACGTCGGCAATGACGGATTCACTCGTCCGGTTGCGCCGGTCGAGCTTCCTCCCCGACGGGAGT
>JAJRYZ010000191.1 GCA_024275515.1 Spirochaetota bacterium | reverse complement strand
CACCGACTACCGTGCGTACCGGGCCCCCTACAACGTGTGGGATATCCTCCCCGACGCTACTGCGCTCGGCGATTCGGCGGACGCGCTGCACGAGTACGTAGGCAGGTTGGCCTATCGGCTGCGGTACTTCCGGGCCGGCTACCGTTCCATCGAATGACGAGAATGGCGCCGTCCGGACCGAAGCGTCGCCGCGCGCATGCCCGGCGACGCTGGACAGCCGGACGTCGCGGCGGTATTTTCGCATCATGATTACCCGACCGACTCAAGGCGCCCGATGAACAACCTTCCCCTCGACGGCTGCGCGATCGTCATTTTCGGAGCCTCCGGAGACCTCACGAAACGAAAGCTCCTGCCGGCTCTGAGCAATCTGCACGCGCGGCGTTTGCTCCCGGAACATTTCGCCGTACTCGGCATCGGTCGCACGAAACTCAGCGACGAGGAGTTTCGGTCACGCGCGATGGACCACGACTCCGGGGCGGACGAAACGTTCAGGAGGACGATATTCTATCGACAACTCGATACGCGCAACGTAGACGCGTACGGCGATCTCGCAGAACGGCTCGCTTCGCTCGACGAGTCTCACGGTACCCGAGGCAACTACCTTTTTTACCTCTCAACGCCTCCGAGCGCGTTCGAAACGATCGTTCGGGGCATCGCGAAGGCGGGGCTTCACGAGGAAAGCGACGAGCGATCGTGGCGACGGTTGGTGGTCGAAAAACCGTTCGGATACGATCTGGCATCGGCGGAAGAGCTCGAGAAACAACTGCACAAAGCCTTCTCCGAGCGGCAGATCTACCGGATCGATCACTATTTGGGGAAGGAGACCGTTCAGAACATGCTCGTTCTTCGTTTCGGCAACGGCATTTTCGAACCGCTGTGGAATCGCAACTACGTGCAGCACGTCGAAATCACCGCCGCGGAGTCTATCGGAGTCGAGGACCGGGGAGGATACTACGAACGTTCCGGCGCTCTCCGGGATATGTTTCAAAACCATCTGCTCCATGTCGCGGGGATGATCGCGATGGAACCTCCGGCGTCGTTCAACGCAGCGTCGGTGCGAAACGAAACGATGAAGGTCTTCGAATCGTTGCGACCGCTTTCGGTCGACGACGTACGCGCCAACGTGATCCGCGGTCAGTACGTTTCGTCGACAATCGGGGGCAGATACGTTCCCGGTTATCGCGAAGAGAAAGGCGTTGCGCCGGATTCGCGGACCGAAACCTACGTCGCGGCGCGATTCTATATCGACAACTGGCGATGGTCGGACGTACCGTTTCTCGTCCGCACCGGAAAACGGCTACCGACTCGGGTAACCGAGGCGGTAATCCATTTCAAGCAGGCGCCTCACCGCCTTTTCGCCTACGGCGCCTCGGCGCGTCGCGACGGCGATGAGTGCGGCTGCAATCAGCTCATTATGCGAATCCAGCCCGACGAAGGTATTCTGATCAACTTCAACATGAAGCTCCCCGGCGGAGGGTTCGAAATGAAGACCGTCAGCATGGATTTCCACTACTCGGACCTGTCGGACCTCTATACTCCCGAGGCCTACGAACGACTGCTGATCGACGCGGTCGTCGGCGACGCGACGCTCTTTACCCGGCACGACGCGGTCGAGGCGTGTTGGCGATTCGTCGACCCGATTCTCAACGCGTGGCGTGAAGAGCCCGACATCCCCCTCCACGGTTACCCGGCGGGAAGTTGGGGACCCGAGGCGGCCCGCACATTGCTGCAATCACACGTGCCCGATTGGCGCCGGCCGTGCCGGAACCTCGCCGAAAACGGGGAGTTCTGCGATTTGTGACGAGAGGCGTCGCTGGAATCCGCGCCCCGCGAACAATCCGGACCGAAGAACAATAGCTTGCAGGCGGCGTTAGCGCATGTTACCGTAAGGTGAAAGGTGTGCGTGATTGGCATCTTTCTATAAGGAGGGACGTATGAAGCGTTCGCTACTGGGAATCGGGATCGTACTGGCGATCCTGGTCGGTGTCACCGGTGTTGCAATGGCCGCCGGTGAAGGCGAGGCGGGGGCGGCACAGGAACCGCTGGAGATCACGTGGTTTGCCTGGCGCGGTATCCCGGGCGAGGATGCTCCGATTCCGCCGCTGGTCGAAGAACTGATCAGCAAGAAGGTCGGGTTCCCCGTTAAGTTTAACATGGTCTGGGGCGTCTCGGGCAACGAGATGCACGCGACTCAGCAGATGATGCTCGCGGCCAACGAGCATCCCGATGTGTTCAACCGGTTCAATATCGATCCGGAATTTCTCGAGCAGGCCGCCACCAAGTTCGAGCTCGACGAAATGAGGCAGTACATGCCCATGATGTACAAGTTCCTCTCGGGGTTGATGGATCAGCTCGACCTGGACCCGGATGAGACGTGGGCTACCTACCAGGACACCGACGGCATGATGTGGGGCGTTCCCCGGATCTGGGACATGGGCTGGGTACCCAATGGCCAGATGTGGAGAGAGGACGTCTTGGATGAGCTCGGTTACGAGGTGCCCAAGACCATCGCGCAGGCCGAAGAGGTTTTCGAGGCTTACAAAGCGGTCTATCCCGACAAGTACGCGTTGAGCGGGCGAGGCAAGACGAGCTGGCAGGCTTTCGATCTCGTGTTCAACGCTTTCAGGCTCGTCGGCGGCGGACAGCATGTTCGCGACGGGAAGATCGTTCAGTTCTACGCGACGCGCGAGTTCCGCGAGTCGCTCGCGGTGCTCAGACGATGGTACGAGAAGGGTTTCTGGGACCCGGACT
>JAJRYZ010000190.1 GCA_024275515.1 Spirochaetota bacterium | reverse complement strand
TTGTCATGCAGATCTACGCCGACGTGATGAACCGAACGATGGAAATCTCACGAAGCACGCAAACCGGGGCGTTGGGATCGGCGATTGCCGGCGCGGTCGTCGCCGGCGAGGCGGCCGGCGGTTATCGCGATTTCGAATCGGCGATCAGAGCGATGACCGGCGTACTCGACACTCGATACGAGCCCCATGGTCCGAACGCGGCGACATACGACGAGCTCTACTCCCTCTACCGGCGGCTCCACGACGCGTTTGGAACAAAAGACCGCCGGGAAAATCATTACGAGGTCATGAAAAAACTGTTGTCGATCCGCGACGAGTCGCGTTCACGCAGGTCATCGACATGACACACCAAAAGCTGCGCGAACGCGTCTGTCGGGTCAACCGGTCGCTCGGCCGATCGGGGCTCGTCCTTCTTACCTGGGGCAATGTTTCCGGTGTCGACCGGGCATCCGGGGTGTTCGCCATCAAACCGAGCGGGGTGCCGTACGACGAGTTACGCCCCGAGGCGGTCGTCGTCGTCGAACTCGACTCGGGCGACACCGTCGACGCCGCCGGTCGACCGTCCTCGGACGCGCCCACCCACCGCGCACTCTATCTCTCCTTCCCCGAAGTGGGCGGTATCGTGCATACCCATTCGGAGTTCGCGACGGCATGGGCGCAGGCGGCTCAACCGATCCCGTGCCTCGGCACGACGCACGCCGACGGCTTTGCCGGCCGGATACCCATTACGAGAAACCTGCGCGCGACCGAAATCGAAGACGCCTACGAATGGCATACGGGCATGGTCGTCGCCGAGTACTTCGACGACCACGAAATCGATCCCGGCGCGACCCCCGGGGTCTTGCTTCCGCATCACGGCCCTTTCACCTGGGGCGTCGATCCGGAAAGCGCTCTCGAGCACGCGGTTGTGCTTGAGGCGGTTGCACGGATGGCCTGGTACAGCCGCGTTCTCGCGCCCGGCGGTCCCGAAGCGCCCGAATGTCTGGCGCGCAAACACTTCGCGCGTAAACACGGACCGAACGCGTACTACGGACAGAAATAGCGTCGGCTCTCGGCACGTCGAAGCGATGGAGCGGATCGAAAGCCATGGCTGAAGCATTTAGCCTTCTCACGCCGCCGAATCTCACCGAAAAGGAGCGGAGCGAGTCATTTTTCGTGGGAGACGCCGTCGTCGAAGATCTCGGCATCCGGGAGCTCGCCGCGGCGATTGCGGGCCCTGCGCTGACCGGCCGACAGGCGATGGGAATCGTCGGCAGTCCCTCCGCGAACGCTCGTCTTATCCGCTACCGGCACGATATCCTCGGCGACTTGCTTGACGACGACGCGCTGCGAAAGGGGATCGAAGAGATCATTCCCCGAATCCGCGAGCTTTTCTATTTCAACAAAGTAAGGAAGGAGTCCGAGTCTCCGCTTCTTCAGGCGGTCTGGAGGCTCGGGGAGCTTGAGCTCTACGTCGAATGCGTCGAGCGACTCCACGAGCTGCTCCGTGCGCCCGAGCGTTCGATCAAATCGGAGGGACTGGTCGGCCTCACTGAGCGGCTGCAACTGATGCGGACGGAGACCACTTTCGAAAGAATGAAGACGGAGCTTCCGCGGCTGAGGGACGGCCTCAAGAAACGTAGAAGCGTCACCATCGGGATCAACCTCGACGAAAAACTCAGACCCGTCGAAGCGGCCCTCGTTTCGATCAACGACAGACGGTATACAAGCAAGACCTTTTTCGGCCGGCTGTTCGGCAGTTCCGCGGACGGAAGAGAGTTCGAGTCGCTCACGCCGATGCATACGACGCCGGTCGAAGAATCCGACGGCGCCGAAGCTATAGGGCGTGAATCGCTCCCGCTGAGCCCGCTGTTTCAGGACATCGAGCTTCTTATCAGATCGGTCGTCCATCCGGTGGTCGAGTCGCTGAAATCGTACATCCAGGTAAACGCCGCGTTCCTGCGACCCATGGCCGTCGAGTTCGCCTTTTACATCGGCGCGGCGAAACTGGCACGATCCCTCGAAACGCGCGGGCTTCCGGTCTGCAAACCCCGCATCGATCACCCGGGGCGTCGGATCACCCGCGCGTCGGGATTCTACAACATCCAACTGGCGCTCAAGAAATCCACCGTCGCGCCGGATCATGGGTCAAGAATAGTCCTCAACGATGTCGCGCTTGACGACGCCGGTCGCATTCAGATTCTGACCGGTCCCAATCAAGGGGGGAAAACGACCTATACTCAAGGCATCGGCATCCTTCACCTGATGGCACAGATCGGGCTGTACGTTCCGGCGAGGGCTGCGTTGCTGAGCCCGGTCGACGCGATTCTCACCCATTTCCCCGTCGGCGAAACCGGCCGGATCGGAACCGGACGCCTCGCCGAGGAGGCCGAACGTCTTGCCGCCGTCTTCCGAAGAGTTACCTCCCGGAGTCTCGTGCTGCTCAACGAGTCGCTCTCGTCAACAAGCCCGGCCGAAAGTCTGGTGCTCGCGGAAGACGTCGTAAAGGCGCTTCGACACCTCGGGGCGCGATGCGTCTACGCGACGCACCTGCATGAGCTCGCTTCCGCGGTGGCACGACTCAACCGCGAAACGCCCGGCGCCTCGATAATCTCGAGCCTGGTCGCCGGCGTCGAACCGGGTCCCGACGCCGCGCATCGCCGCACCTACCGCGTTACCCCCGGGCCTCCGATCGGAAAGAGCTACGCGAAAGACGTCGCGCGCCGATTCGGGCTCGAGTTCGACGAACTGGTCCGGCGTCTCGGAAGCCGCGATTCTCGCCACGGGAAAGAGCCGTAAGCGCGGCGCCGGAGTCGTCGCACGCCGAGGTCGCCGGCGCCCGACGACTCCGGTCTACGGCGACGGCGACGCCGACGGCGAAACGACGCGGTCGCGGGCGTCCACGGGCCACCATTCGACCTCGCCCGACGACGGATCGACCGCGCAGACGGCGTTGTAGAGATTAACGGTCGGGCATATATGCGACGGGACGACTCGAACCGTGTCTCCCGCTTTCCTGCGGTGAGGCGCGGGGAAGCGGAGTGTCCAGTGCTCCTCGTTATGAAGCACGACCTCCGGCTGCGCCATGTCGACAAACGTGCCGCGCGACCCCGACGGATCGGTGGCGATCGCTTTTGTGCCGATGTCTATCGTAAGCGCGCAGGGACCACGCACGCTCACGACTCGTCCGAGCACCCAAGCGGCCGGCACGAAGGGGAGATCGGGAAACCGCTCGCGATAGCCGGCGTCGTAGTAGAACGCCGTTCCCGGCGAAAGCGAAAACCGCGCCTCCCGCGCGTATATCGGAAACGTCGGCGTACCGCCCATGATGAGTACGCCGGGGTCATGTCCGCCGACGCCGAGCCGATCGAGTATCGAGTCGATGAGCTTGACGCACCTCTCGGCGCCTGCGGTCCGTTTCGCGATGTCGCTCTGGTGGTTGTGACCGTCGTAAAGGTGCAGCCCGGCCGCACGGACGCATTCGCTCCGGCCGATGCGATCGAAAAGCTCCGAAACCAACTCCGGGGAGGCGATACCGGAACGGTCTTGCCCCGCGTCGACGTCGACGAAAACGTCGATGTCGACCCCCGCGTGCTCGGCCGTCCGTGAAACGGTCGCGAGTCGTGCCGCGTCTTCCACCAGACACCCGAAGCGTGTGGCGCGATGCCTGCCGGCCAACGCCGCGAGTCCTTCGACGACCGGACCGGTCGCCGGATAGGCGAGCAACGCATCCTTCGCGCCGCATCTGCCCAGAATCCGGGCTTCGGCCAACGTGGCGCATTTGAACGATCGGACTCCCCTCGCCTGGAGCATCATGACGAATCGGCTTGATTTGGCGCTCTTAATATGCGGCCACAGCCGCGACGGGTTTCCGGCACGGGCCAACACCGCGTCGGTGTTGGCGGTGAAGAGCGAGAGATCGACGACGAGAAGCGGGGTCGCGGCGTCGAGGCCGGGATTACTCATGCGCTTCGCTTTCGAGAAGCGCGGAGATCGTATCGCGGATCTCCGCGGCACGCTCATAGTTTTCGCTGTCGATCGCCGCCGCGAGCTCGGCTTCGAGCCGGTCCACCTCGGAAACGCTTTGATTCCGCACCTGTTCCAGCGTCTCCTGCAGATGACTCAGCGAGCGCATTCGTTCGATCCGAAAGACCGTGGTATCGATTTCGGCGAGACCGTGTACCGTTTCGATCGCGTCTTCGATGATCGCCGCCGCCTCTTCCTGGTCTCCGGAATCGAGCGCGATCATCGATCGAGACAAGGCGTTGATGCGGATGATGTAGGGCCGGTACTGGAGCAACGAGTCTCTGTCCGAACGGTCGTGACGGAACTTTTCAACAAGCGAACACAGAGTGAGATTGTGGGCGGTGTCTCTCGCCGCACGCGCGTAATCGCCGATCTGAAACAGCGTCACGTACCGGTAGTAGAAGAGAAGTCCTTCGGCCTGCAGCAGATCGAACGATTCATGATCGATGGTGAATCCCTTCTCTTCTCCGCGCAGTCGAAGATGCTCCTCGAGCCGATGCTCGATTTCGTTCACCATCGTCGGTCTACCGAACGGGCGCGCACCGTCCGGGCGGTCGTCGAGTTCGTATTGTTCGATGCCCAGCGGAAGTCGAACCTGCATGAGCTCCCGCCCGTCCGCGGCGCGAATCAGGCGAACCGAATCCTCCGGGTCGTATTGCCAACTCTCAAGTAGATGAGTAATATCCATAGGCGCGTGAACCTCGACCGGGTTCTGCGAATATACTACTATCTGCCGAAACCGAGGTAAAGAGAGGCACGATTGAGTTCGACCGATCGATCGGACGTCGCGACGCGCATTATCGAGGAAACCGAACGGCTCTCCGCCGAAATCTCGAAACTCGAGTTCTCCGCTCCGGTCGCCTACGTCTACAGCCCCCTCGAATACGCGACCGAGCCACATGAGGCTTACCTTCGGCGGTTCGCGCGCGGCAGGAAAAAAGTGCTGTTCGTCGGGATGAACCCGGGGCCGTGGGGAATGACGCAAACCGGTGTTCCCTTCGGCGAAATCAACGCGGTGAAAGTCTGGATGGGTCTCGAAAGTCCCGTTGGACGACCCGATCGGGAGCACCCGAAACGCCCGGTCGAAGGTTTCGCGTGTACGCGAAGCGAAGTGAGCGGCCGGCGATTCTGGGGTCTTATGCGAAGTCGGTTCGATTCGGCCGACGCTTTTTTCGCCGACCACTTCGTCGCGAACTACTGCCCGCTGATGTTCCTCGAAGAAAGCGGAAGAAACCGGACGCCGGAGAAGCTTCGCGCCGAAGAACGCCGACGGTTGTTCTCCCTGTGTGACGATCTGCTCGCCGCCGTGATGGGGCTGCTTGCGCCCGAGTGGGTAGTGGGAATCGGCAAGTTCGCCGAACGCCGGTTGCTGGGAATCGTAGGGCGCGGTACCGAACGATCGGCCAAGATCGCGTCGCTGCTTCACCCTTCGCCGGCCAATCCCGGCGCCAACCGCGGGTGGGCGGAGACCGCCGAAAGGCAACTCGTCGAATCAGGCGTGTGGGCATAGGAGCACTTTGAGAAGTCCCCTTTCACCGCGATGAAGCCGCTTGAACCAGTCGGCGCCTTCACTCATCGGCGCGACCGCGCTGATTATTTCGTCGACGCCGATGCGCCCACGGCACAGCATGTCGAGACAGAGATCGTACTCTCCGGCGGACCCGCAACTACCGAGAAGTCTCAGCTCACGCGTGACCGCTTTCTGCAGATGCAAGTCGACCACCGGCGTGACGTTCCCGATCAACACGACCGTCGCGCCCTTTTTCGCGAGGCCGACCGCCGCGCCGACGGTGGACCTCCCGCCTACCGCCTCGATTACGAGGTCCATCTCGCCGACCGGGGCGTCACCTCCCGGCACGAAGGCGACGTCGGCGCCGATCGCGCAGGCGCGTTCACGCCGTGTCTCGTCCGGATCAACTACGGCGCAGAACCCGCACCCGGCGGCGCGAAGCATCGCTACCGCCATCGTGCCGATGACGCCGGCGCCGACGACGGCCGCCCGAAGGCCGAATACCGATCCCGCAATCGAAACCGCGTGCGCCGCAATCGATAGCGGCTCGGCGAGCGCCGCCGCGTCGAAACTCACGCCGTCGGGAATGCGATAGAGCGTTCTTTCGGGCACCGCCACAAGCTCCGCGAAGGCGCCGTCACGGCGGTACTCGTCGCAGGAGACGCCGAAAACCATGCGCGCATCGCACAGGTTCCATTTTCCCGAAAGGCAGTATCGGCACCGTCCGCAATACACCGTCGAGTCGAAGGTCACTCTGTCGCCGGGTGCGTAATCGACCACTCGACTACCGACCGATACGACGGTACCGGAGGCCTCGTGTCCCATGATCACCGGCGGTATTCTGCGTCCGGAAGAACCGTCCATCCCGTGGATATCGCTTCCGCAGATTCCGCAGCGTTCGATACGAACTACCACTTCGTCGTCGGCTGCGACGGGGTCCGGCGCCTCGACCAGATCGAGAGAGTTGTACGCCGAAAGGAGCAGGGCCTTCACACCAGCACCCTACCACGACGCCGGCGCCGGGGCAACGCGCGTTTGTGTATTCCGTATTGGAGCTTCCGGACCGCGGTGTAGACGGACCGGCGCCTCTTGAGATACCGTACGGGAGGCGCCGAGCTTTCCGGCGCTCCGTATTGAAAGAATTACGAGAAGGAGCACGTTGCTATGCCCATTGCACATTACGAGACGTATACGAAAATGCTCGACAACGCGTATCGGAACGGGTTCGCCTACCCGGCCATCAACTGCACGAGCATGGCGACCATCAACGCGGCGATCGGCGCGTTTGCCGAGATGAAGACCGACGGAATCATCCAGTTCTCCCTCGGCGCCGGGTCGTTCGCCAGCGGGCTTTCCGTCGCGGACAGCGTAGAGGGCTGCATAGCGCTGGCCGAATACGCGCACCGGATCGCCGAACGTTACGATGTCAACGTCGCACTCCACACCGATCATTGCCAACCGGACAAGGTCGACGGCTTTTTGATCCCGCTGATCGAGGAGAGCGAGCGCCGCGTAGCCGACGGCGGGAAACCGCTCTTTTCGAGCCACATGATGGACGGCTCGGCGATTCCATTGGAAGAGAATATGGATATTTCGGTCGGTCTGCTGAAACGATTGGCCGGAATCGGAATGCTGCTCGAGGTGGAGGCGGGAGTCGTCGGCGGTGAAGAGGAAGGCGCCGCCGGCGCCGAGGGGCGGGCCCCCGAAGAACTCTACACGACGCCGCAAGACATGGTCGAGGTGTACCGAAGGCTCGGTGAAGTCGAAAACGGTCGCTATATGTTTGCGGCTACTTTCGGCAATGTTCACGGCCACTACAAACCCGGCACGGTCAAACTGAAACCGAATATCTTGAAAGAGGGTCAGGAAGCGATCAAAAAGGTTTTCGGCGCCGAGGCGTATTTCTGGCTGGTCTTTCACGGCGGATCGGGGTCCTCGCGCGAAGAGATTCAGGAGACGCTCAACTACGGCGTGGTAAAGATGAACGTCGACACCGACACGCAGTACGCGTTTACCCGACCGATAGCCGACCACATGTTCAAGAACTACGACGGGGTAATGAAGATCGACGGCGAGGTCGGAAACAAGAAGGTGTACGATCCGCGAACCTATATGAAGAAGGCCGAGCAGGGCATGCGAGACCGCGTCAAAATCGCCGTTGAAGACCTCAAAGGCGCCGGGAAGAGTCTCGGGAGATAGGCCGGACGGCCGCGCCGGCGTCGCGGGCACGGTGACACCGAGGGCGATCGACCGTACGATACCGCTTGAACACACGACTCAACCCCAGCTATGAATCAAACGAGGTCTCGTGCCCGGTAATCGACGATCCGGCGACCATCGATGAAGGGTACGACAGTTACCGCTTCGACGAGTCGAAAGTCGAGCCCGTGAGGCCGGCGCGAATATTCTTCCCGGAATCGACCGCCCAGCTCGCCGCGGCGATACGTTCGGCCGTCGGAAGCGGCTCAGGCGGCGATGTGGCCGGCCGAATTACGGTTTCCGGAGCGCGGACGGGAATCGTCGGCGGCGCCGCGGCCGGCGCCGGGAATATCATCGTTACCGAACGGATCAAGGGAGTCGAGCTCATCGAAGTCGCCGACCATCGCCCGCACCTCCGGTGCGGCGCCGGGACGACGCTCGGTGAGATACGCGATTATCTGGCCGACACCGGGTATCGCTACCCGGTCGACCCGACGGAGATGTCGGCGTCGATCGGCGGAACGATCGCCACCAACGCGAGCGGAGCCCGGACGCTCCGATTCGGCCCTACCAGAAAGTGGATTCGTTCGCTCACGGTCGTGCTCGCCGACGGGGGAATCCTCGATATTTCGCGCGGCGCCCTCGTCTCCTCCGACGGTGCGTTCGACCTGACGCGTGGGGACGGCAACCGCACGACTTTTGTCGTCGACCCTGTTCGCATACCCGCGACCAAGCATAACGCCGGCTACTATCTCACGAGACCCGCCGACCCGATCGACCTGTTCATCGGCTCGGAGGGAACGCTCGGTGTGGTAACCGAGACCGTGCTCGACCTGCTTCCGGTGCCGGCGACGACACTCGGGCTGACGCTTTTCCTCCCGACCGACGATCCCGCGCCGCTCGTCCGCGCGCTTCTCGAGCTTCAGCCCACGGCTCTTGAGTATATGGACGAACACAGCCTTGCGCTGCTGCGCGAAGCGCGTGAACGCGGCGTCGACGGCGGTACGATTCCGCCGCTGCCTCCCGAGGCACGCGCGGCGCTCTACATCGAGCTGGATCTTCCTTCCGAAGACGCGCTCGAATCGAGCTATGAACGGATCGAGTCGCTCTGCGCGAAGTTCGACATCGACGCGGATTCGAGCTGGGCCGGATTCGACGAGAGCGAGATCGCCGGCATGAAGCGATTTCGACACGCGCTCCCCGAACGTATCAACGCGCTTATCGCCGAGCGAAAGCGGACGATCCCGGAGCTCACCAAAATCGGAACCGACATGGCGGTCCCGATCGACCGTCTCGACGAGATGCTCGGTCTGTATCGCGCGACACTCTCCGCGGCCGGTCTCGATTTCTACATATTCGGTCACATCGGCGACGGACACGTCCATGTCAACGTCGTGCCCGAGACACCGGATGAGTGGCGCCTGGGGTACCGACTCTATCGCGAGTTCGCCGCGGTCGCGGTAAAACTCGGCGGAAGCGTTGCCGCGGAGCACGGCATCGGGAGACTGAAACGCTCGTTTCTGGGCGTTCAGTTTTCGCACGACGAGATCGAAACGATGCGAACGATCAAAGGAGCGCTGGACCCGGACGGTGTGCTGAATCCCGGCGTCCTTTTCGAGGGCGAACCGGCATCGCGGCGCGATTCGACCGCGGAGTCTCTTGAGACTACGATCTCGACAGACTCCGCTCCGCGCGCGACAGCGCCCACTCGCGAAACTCCTCGTACGACAAACGATCGTCCGACGGGCCGAGGTTGACGTGCCTGCCGCCCCTCTGTTCGGTCAGGCAGGACGAACCGAGGATCGAGGTCTCAAAGTTGAAACTTAAGACGGGTTTCTCGGAATGTATCGGGAAGAACAGCATTCGATACCGATAGGCCGAACGTGACGACGGGGCAAGCTCCAAGCCCACCGCGCGGTAGTCATGCAGAACGAGACGGTCCCGGATACGGGCGGTCAGCAGATGCCGCATCCATGTGAAGTCGTGAATAGGTTCCGTGAGTACCGTGCCGGACACAGGGATATCTCCCGTTCCCTCCCAGCGTCGTCAGGTACAACTTTCCCTTATTATTATAGCATACACCGGATCACGCGCGCCGGCGCCGACGGTGAAAGTCCCGTCGTATCTGGCGCTGTTCCGGCCGATCGTGCTACTATCCGTAGCGCATGATCAAAATCATTGAGGATATCGTCCGGGCCGAGAACGAAGCCGAGGCGATGATTCAGACCACACGCGAACGGGCGACGCAAAAACGAAGGCAGATCGAAGAGTCGCTCGCCGCGGAACTTGTCGAAGCGCGCGAGAAAGCACGCGAAGAGGCGAGCAAACGCATCGAAGAAGCGCGCGAGCACTACCGGCGCGCGCTCGAAGCGGCCCGCAGCGCCGCCTCCGGATCATCCGAGCAATTCGCATCCTTTCTTGAGGAGCACCGCGACGCGATCGAGCGCCTCGTGGACGACATCGTCGACTATCTTCTAACGCCCGAGTTCCGGCGCGGCTGATCCATGACGGGGCGGCTCGCGACTTACGCATTCGTCAACGCGAAGTTCCGGACCAGAATCGGCTCGCTCTACGACGAGCCGAGACTGCAGACATTTGAGCACGCCGGCTCTCTCAAAGAGTTCCTGGCGATGCTCGCCGAGAGCGATTACGCCGACGCTGCCGACACGTTCGATCGAACCGGCGATGTGAGCCTCTGCGAGCTGGTAATCCTCGACGCCGAGCGCAGGATCTATGCGGAAGTGCTCCGACATGTGGAGGGGCCGGCCGAAACGTTGGTGCGCGCACTGTTCCGCCGGTTCGAGGTCGAGAGTCTGAAAGCCGCGCTCAGGCTCTGGTTCGAACGCCGGGTCCGACAGGTGCAAAACGAACACAAGCTTGCCTATCTCCCGGCCGAACCGTGGCCTCCCGGGCTGTCGGGCGAAAAGATCGTCGGCTGCAACAACGCGGAGGAGCTCGCGCGGCTGTTCGGTTCGACGGACTACGACATTTCGAACGAGGCCGCCGCGATACCTGAAAGAAAAAACCTGTTTTACGCCGAGCTTTCTCTCGACAGGATCTACGTCTCCGGACTCGCGCGCGCGATCGACGCACTCCCACCGCGCGACAGGGCGCCGGCCCGACGCCTGGCGGGAGTACAGACCGACATCGAAAACATTCGACGCATAGCACGGCTCGGT
>JAJRYZ010000189.1 GCA_024275515.1 Spirochaetota bacterium | reverse complement strand
CGAGGAGGAGCCGCGGTCTTGTTCTCGAGTCGATGTTGATGGTGGGGCACGCGGTGGGCCGGTTGTGCGTCGATAACGACCTTCCGGTTCCGTTCAGCCGGCAGGATGAACCGGACATCGATTCGGTCCCGGATACACTCGCTTCGATGTGGACCGCGCGCCGAAGGTACAAGCGGAGCGAGCACGGTACCGTCCCCGGCGCGCACGCCGGCCTCGGCCTGCCGCTATACGTCCAGGCGACCAGTCCCTTGAGACGTTATCTCGATCTTATCGTTCATCAGCAGCTTCGCGCATGGCTTTCCGGCGGTCGAGTCAAGTCGCGCGACGAGATCGTCGAGGCGATCGGCGAAAGCGATCTGAGAAGCGCCGAGGTGCGCAAGGCGGAGGCGTTGTCGAACCGTCACTACACGCTCGTCTATTTGCTGCAGAACCCGGGGTGGACCGGGGACGCGGTCGTGGTGGCGAAAGGGCGGACCGTGACCGTGGTCGTTCCCGATCTGGCGCTCGAGGCGGAACTGTTGACCGGAGAGAAGCTCGAGCCCGACGAGCGGCTGACCGTTGCGGTCGAGTCGATCCGGCTCCCGACTCTCGAGTGCTATCTGCTTCCGTCATGAGGTTCTGCGGCCGGCCGCCGCCGTCGCGATCGGCGTGGATTCCGCGCGGTCTGTGGTGTGGTGTGAAGCGAGCGGTGAGTGCCGCAGGGGGGCACAACAGCAGGTGGGAGGCCCGGAGACGCGCCGGCGCGGGTCCTTTGAAGAGGAACTGAGATTCCGGCGGGAAATCGAGGAATACTACTTACCCAAGCAGCTCATCGACGCCATTTTCGAGCTTGGCGAGATTCCGCGCTACTCGGTCACCGCGCAGATCGGCGTCGCGTTCATCGATATCGCCGACTATACCTACATTTCGAAGTTTCTCAGCCCGAACGAAAATCAGGCCATTCTCAACGGATTGTACGCCGCCTTGAACTGGGTAATCAGACGTCACGGCGGGTATCTCAACAAGATCGAGGGTGACAGTTTGATGTTCCACTTCGGCGGGCTTACCGATCCACGGGTGAAAGGGTTGAACGAGGAGGAACAGATCAACTACATCGCGCGGGAACTCTTCTTTACATGTGTCGAGATGCAGCGCGTCGTCGCTCTGTTCAATCAGGCGAGCGACAAATTCATGTACGAAGATGCCGATCACTCGGTCAGAGAGGCGCTGCGGAAAGCGTTCGAGATTATCGGGGCGATGCGCAGCAGCATCGAACTTTCGGCCGCGTTTAATGCGTTGTTTCAGATCCGCGTTCGAATCGGAGCCAATATCGGCGAAGTGACCGTCGGCAACTTCGGTCCGGACGGCGCGAAGCAGTGGGACGTGATCGGGCTTCCGGTCATCGACGCCAAACGCATGGAGAGCACCGCGCCGATCGGCGGGTTGAGGATTTCCGATCATCTGTACAACGTGCTTGAAAACGCCGGAGTCGTCGAGGCGTACTATCAGCGGTTTCGTCGCGAAGCCGAAGCGATGTTCAGTTCGTTCCGGGAGATCACGCGCGAAGAGCTTTTCCGGTCGAGCGAAGTAGTGCTGAAAGACAAGAAAGGCGTCCAGTTCAATACCTACAGCGTCCAGGTGAGCCCGGGACTTCCCGAGGCGATAGCCGATCAGGCGGAATTGCTGCTCGGCAAAGGAGAAACCGGCGCCGACCGCATCGTCGAGTTCCTTCAGTACTATCGGGGTAACAAATACGTCATCCAGGCGATGGAACGTGCGTTCAACCGCAGGGGAATCGTTATCAGGAAGCCCTTCATTCTCAAAACGATCTACCCGCGCAAGTATCGAGCTTATCTGGAAAGGTTCGATGGAGACGAGCAAGCCGTTGATCGGAAGATAGCGGAGGAGTACACGCTCTTCGCGCTTTTCGATATTCTCGGGCGATTGCAGGACAAAGTAAACAGTCTCGGCGAGTTCCGGGAGGACACTCCTGGGTTCGAGAGCTATGAGCAGTATATGTCCCAGCAGCAGAAAACACTGCTGCGTCTCGGCAAACTGCGCCAGACGAACGAGTTGCGTCGGCTCCGGTTCTACCACTTCGTCTACCCGCTCGTTTTTCGCAGTATTCGCGCGGCGATCGTCGAGCATGTCGTCCCACGGCAGGAAGAGGCCGAGTTGCTCGATGCGTGAGCGTGGATGCGTCGGTGTCGCGTCCGTCAGAACAGTTCGCGTTGCGGATTCGAATCGAAGACCGCCGAAAAGCGGTGCCCGATGACGTCTCCGATGCTCTCCACGACGGGGCGTATCTGTTTTTCGACGTAGTGTTCGTAGTCGATCGGATGCGTCAATCGGCCCGGCGGCTCGGGTCCCTCGGTGGTCCACAGATACGCGATAACGCCTCGGCGATTGTCGGGCGGAAGCAGCATCGCGGCCCGCACGTGCGGCGGTCTGTTGCGCGAGTACGAATCCACGGGCTTACGCAGCGCTTTGTGGTAGACGAGCCGATCGTCCATCATCCCCGCGCGAAGCTTCTCGATGCGATCCCGGACGTGTTTTTCGATCGCTTCGGCGGTTGCGTCCTCGAATACCATACCGAGCATCTCCCGTTGAAGCTGTTTTGCGGCTTCGGTCCAGTCGCGGCGGACCGCCTCCATTCCCTTGACGTCGACGAGGGGCGTGGCCCCACGGTGCTCCGGATCGTAGCGCAGCCCCGCGTATCCCTTGGCGCGTCCGTGCAGCGCCGCAACGTCGACTTCGCGCAACCCTCCGCTCGCACCGCGCAGCGCGGGTAGAAAAAACCGTCGATACAGACATTCGAACTCGAGCTCCAAATAGGACCTCACCTTCCATCGCTTTTCGATATGACGGGAGAGGAGCCCGGTGGCATCCTTCGCGGCTTCCGCGCCTGTGCGCAGAAGCTCGTCCGGGTCGGGCGGGCCCGATACGTGCCTGACGAAGAGCGAATCCGTATCCCCGTATAGGACCTGATATCCGCGCGATTCGAAGTGTTCCCGGCACCATGACAGAAACTCATGACCGAAACCGGTAATCGCTCCGGCGATGTCGGCGGCCGCGAAACGGCATCCGCCGGTTCCCAGGACGCCGTAGAAGGAGTTCATAATAATCTTGTATACGTAGGAAGCCGAGGCATCGTTTCTCGCTTTCGCCTGTTCGCGTCGCCGGAAAAACTCCGCGAGAATCCCCGGAAGAATCGCCACGTCGCGCCGAAACGAGGCGCCGTTGGGCGCTTCGATTACGTCTTCGATCGCGTCGAGCCGTTCGGGCGGCAGATAGGCAAGGGGATCGATGTTGAAAGTACGCATGATGCTCGGGTAGAGACTCTTGAAGTCGAAGACGAGCACGTTGTCGAAGAGCCCCGGTTGCGGTGGGATGATCGCGCCTCCCGGGGCCCGTCCAAGGCGCCGGACGTCGACGCCGTGCGTCGGCGCTACGATGCCTCGGCGGTGCAGACGCTCGATATAGATGCGTTCGAAGGCGGAAACGCTTGTCCATGCGCGCGAGAGAGGCATTCCGGTGAGCATCGCGCGTCGAACGGTCAGTTCGAGCATGCCCGTCGCGTGGAGTATGTCGAGCACGAGCTGCGCGTCGCGAAGATTGTACGCGCAGAATCCGGCGGAGTCGGACCTGTACGCCGACATGATCGCTTGCACGCGCGATTCTCCGCGAATCGGCGCCTTGCCTTCTCCGAGCACTTCGCGCGCGACGGTGTCGAGACGGTTGTCGAAGAACCTGCGCTCACTCGATCGGATGACGCGCATTGCGTCGACGACCTGCCTCCCGGGAATGATAACCGAGCTCGACTGCGCCCCGTCGCCCGAAATGTAGGTACCGCTGCGATCGCTTCTTCCCAACGAAAACTCGACACCGTGCAGCGCCATACGTTCGGCGAGCAGCTTGAAATCGTATTCGATCACGTTCCACCCCGTCACGATGTCCGGGTCGAGCTCGATTATCCGACGCCGGAAACCTTCAAGGAGATCTTTTTCGTCGACGAACGCGGTAACGTAGGGAAGATCCGGACCGCGACCCGAGAAGAGCACTTCGCCCGCAGGTTGTGCGGAGAAAGGGTCGTCGGTCGCGACGGCGATGCTGAGAATCCGGCGCGTGTCGGGATCGTTTTCAATATCGATTGAACAGATCGATAGCTTCGGCGTTCGGTCGCACGGACCGATGTCCGGTTCGATGTACACGCGGTCGACGTGACGTCCCGGCTCGAAACGGCCGGTGATTCTGATCGATCCGAATACGCCCCGATCCATCAACAGTCGGTCGCACACACGCAGATCGGCCTCGTACGTTCGTATTCTCGATCGAGAAAGAGCATCGGCGCCTCGCTGCATCTGGTGGACCCGCGCGAAAGCGACGAAACGAACATGCTCGCCGTCCATCGTTCGCAGCGCAGACGGTGCGATCTGCGCGTGGGGGAGCAGATCCCGCGCGGCGCGTTCGTCCGATTCGCGAAGATAGAAACCGGGTCGAACGTTGGGAAAAACGACGGCGAACGAGTCGCCGTTCTCGAGTCTGCCGACGAGGAACACCCGGGTCGCGCCCTTTCCCGAATCCCACGACGCGTGAACGACGAACCCACTTACGGTGTCGGTCAACCGCCCTTCTCCTTGAGAACCGACGACGCAGCGGCGCACGCGGCGACGATCAACGACACGGTGTTGTCCGAGTCTAAGAACTCGGGAGAAACGGTGTCCAGCACACGTCGATTATAGAGACAATCGGCGGCCGCGCACAGCCGGCTCGGCGGGGCGATTGGAATTCATTCGGTTTCCGGTTATGATGAGTGTATGGCAGAGGAATCCGGCAGCGCCCCGACGCGTGAAGAGGCGCTCGCGCTGCTGAACGAGTACAACGAAACCGAGAGTCTCAGAAAACACGCATTGGCCGTCGAAGCGGTCATGCGTTACTCGGCTCGGAGGCGTGGATACGACGAGCAAAAGTGGAGCATCATCGGACTCGTTCACGATCTGGACTATGAGAGGTTTCCGGAGCAGCACTGCGCAGCCACGCGGCGTATTCTTGAAGAACAAGGTTGGCCCGAAGAGTACATCCGGGCCACCGAAAGCCACGGGTGGGGCATATGCACCGACGTCGAGCCCAAACACGAAATGGAAAAGGTCCTGTTTACGATCGACGAACTCACCGGTCTTGTGGTGACCACCGTTCTGGTGCGACCCTCGAAAAGCGTGCTTGACGTCAAAGTCTCCTCGGTCCGAAAGAAGTGGAAAGATAAACGGTTCGCCGCCGGGGTGAATCGCGGCATAATCGAGCGGGGCGCCGAAATGCTCGGTGAAGAGTTGGCGGATATCATTGCCGAGACGATTGCCGGAATGCAGGAAGCGGCGGAAGCGCTCGGACTTCGCGGCCGTCCCGGGTAGCCGGCGGCAGGGCCCGAAGGTATTGATTCGCAGTATCTATACACAGCGGACGCAAAAGCGAACATAAACGACGGTGAAGGGAGGTGCACCATGAAGCGCACGGATCTCGATCGGCGCGAACGAGAACTCAGGCGGGCACGAAAAAAAGCGGAGCGCCTCGCGAAAAACGGCGGTGTCGAGAAGACCGTCGGCGACTATATCGACGAATTGAACGGGCTTTTCTATCACGACGGTACGCAGATATACAACACCGAGTCGGACGAACGTATTCTCGATCTCCTCGAGGATATGAAAGAAGATCTCGAAGAGAAGAACTGGGACAACGTGTTGCGAAAGGCGATAAAGAAATCCGGCGTGAAAGAACGTGACAAAGCGTACAAGGAACTCAAATCGCTGCTGTAAGTCGCCGCGGTTCCCGCCGTCGCAAGCGACGGCGCGCCGGCGGACGCGGACAAAACGAGGCGTGTACCAAACGGGACTATTCGGATAGCGTGGTGGGTCATGGAATCCGATGATACCGTGCGATCGCTTTTGGAATATCTGGACCGCTCACCGTCTGCGTTCCACGCCGCTTTCCGGGCCGCGTCGTTATTGGAGCAGGCGGGATTCGGTGTCCTCGACGAGGCCGAACCGTGGCGTCTCGAACCGGGGGCGAGGTACGTTTTCACACGTAACATGTCGACGCTCGTCGCGATCCGCATCGGCCTCTCCCCCGTGCGGGAGGCGGGATTTCGGATAATAACGGCTCATACCGACAGCCCCGCGATGAAGATCAAGCCCGGAACCGAGTCGGTATCGGCGGGGACGCTTCGCATGACGGTCGAAGTCTACGGCGGTCCGATCTATCACACATGGGTCGATCGGGAGCTGTGCGTCGCCGGGGCGGTCGTCGTCGAGCGCGACGGGCGTCTTCAGCGGAGACTCTTCGAGGAACGGGACCCTCTGGGAATTATACCGAGCGTCGCGATCCATCTGAACCGGGACGTCAACAAGGGGTTCCCTCACAATCCGCAGGATCATCTGAAAGTCGTGCTTTCCGCGTCGGTTGAAGACGACGATAAGAGCGCGTCTTCCGACGGCGGATTCATGCGGAATTACCTCTCTTCGAAGCTCGACGTCGCTGCGAGCGAGATTGTCGATTTCGATCTGTACCTCTCCGATTGCTCCGCGGCGGCGGTGATCGGACGAGAAGGGGAGATGATAGTCTCCGGCAGGCTCGACAATCTGGCAATGTGCCACGCGGCCGTCGCGGCGATCGAGCGAGCCGGCGCGCGAGCGCACACGCAGATCGTGGTTCTTTTCGACGGTGAAGAGATAGGGAGCCGAACGTTTCACGGCGCCGCGTCTTCGCTGTTGCGCGACGTCGTAGAGCGGGTCGTGGCGTCGGCGACCGCGTCGGTGGGTGGTTCGTGCGAGGATGTGCACCGGGCTCTCGCGCGCTCGGCGATGGTATCGGGAGACGCGGCGCACGCGGTGCATCCGAGTTACGAAGACAAGCACGACGAGCACTATCGTCCTCGCCTCAACGGAGGACCGGTCATAAAAATCGACGCAGGCCGGCGCTACACGACGACGTCGTACAGCGCCGCCCTGTTCGCCGCGGTTTGCGCGGAAAAGGACGTCCGGCTTCAACGCATCATTTCGCGCTCGGACGCCTCGCCGGGAAGCACCGTGGGTCCGATCGTCTCGACGTCGCTGGGGATCCCGGCCGTCGACATCGGACATCCTGTGTGGGCCATGCACTCGATTCGGGAAACGGGCGGGGCGAAGGACCATCCGATGGTGGTATCGGCGTTGACCGGCTTTCTCGAAAGCGAGCTTTCGTGGAGATGAGCGAGGTGCCGCCCGCCCGGTTTCGCGCCGGCGGTGCCGCCGAAGCGGCGCGCGGAAAGATGTTTCAGAAACGGTCGATGATCTTTGCGCGGCTGTCGAGCACTCCGGCGATGAAGCTATTCATTTCGTCGACGGTCACCGAATCGATATTCGGCCCGGGAAACCTGGCGATCGCCTCGGCGATGTTCGAGTCGTTGATAAAACCGGGAATCAGCGTCACCGTTTCGTAGTCGCCGATCGGACCGGTGATGATGTACCCGTCGCAGAAATCGGCGAGCGACAAGCGCTCATCATATCCATAGGAAAAATCGTTTCGGTCCGAATCGAGCTCGCCGAAGGGCGTGCCGTGCGTGTCGAATCCTGCGTAGACGTAGGCGGTATCGTCGGACAGGTTCTCCATGAGCCGGTCGATAGCGCCGTCGGCCGGATAGGTCACCAGTGCCTGGGCACGCTTGTACGGCCACGGCGAATGAAAAAGGACCGTCGCGGCCTCGTCGCCGATTCGGTCATACACGATATTGCCCGCCCTGCGGTCGTCGCCCAGCTCCACTTTGCGTGCCTTCTCGGCGTACTCGATTGTTCTGAAAGAGGTGAAGGCGTGCTGAATGGTCGTGTAGATGAGCGCGCGACGGCCTTTTCGAACGAATTCCCGCATGACGGTCTCCGCCATGAACTCGTCGGGCACTCCTTTCTCGTAGATGAGCTTGATAACCTCCGGGTCCTGCATCTGCTTTTCGTTTTCCAGGTATTCCCAGTTGATCGGCACGTTCAGTCCGACGATTCGAAACGGCGCCGCGCCTTCGGGCAGAGTCGAGTTGAGCTACCATGCGGCGCGAAACAGGTCGGCGTATTCCCGGAAACCCCACAGCACCATACGGTTGAAGAGTACCTCGCGCACCGCCTCTTCATCGTACTCGGCGGCGGTAAGAATGGCGTCGATTCGTTGGGTGTCTTCGTACAACGCGAACTCGATTCCGAGGTGTCGTATTCCCCGATCGTAGAGTACCGGTATCGCGCGTGTGACGACCTCCACCTGTTGCCGTATCTGGCCGAACTCGCCGAGAAAAACGATCGAATGATCGGTGAACATGCCGGCGAGATAATCGACCGGATCGGTGAAGTGTTCTTCCAGGTAACCGCGCAACTCCTCCATCACGTCGGAGCGCACATAGGGCAGGGGAACATCGGTCGACGAACCCCGCTTGAACGGGTTGAAGAAGATAAAGAAGATTAGTACCGCCACCGCGATCATATAGAAGGTTCGTCGATTCATGAGTGGTGAGTCACGCCGGGTACCGCGCGAGCTTGTCCAGAACGAGACTTTTGACCTTCGGATCCATCCCGGCGCTCTTTTTGGAAAAAAGCCCGATGACGCGCGACTTGTCGAACGCTCCGTCCGCGGCGAGAATCGGCGACATTCTGCTCGCGCCGGCAACTTCGCCCGGATCGACGGCGCTGTGGTCGTAGGATCCGCCGCGTTTCCAGGTAAGAGCCCGCTCCCGATGCAGCTTGTCGTAGCAGAGCTGGAATCCGGAGATGTCCCCCGACTCGTCGTACCAGACGATGAGATCGAGATCGTCGTTTCGGAACCAGCGACGCCGCTGTTCCCCGGGCACCTGTCTCGCATTCTTGATCTCGGCAAGCATTAATGAGACCTCCACGGCTAACATATCATCGGCTTCGCAGAGAAACAATCTTCGCGTCGATCCTGCCGGTCAGTTCGTACAGCCCGTACGGAATAAGCGCCATCAACCAATAGCCGACCGTCTGAAATACGAGGAAGTACTCGCCGATGCGGAGGTTCGAAATAGGCATTCTGTTGACCCTCCAGGAGTAGACCTGAAGATTGAGAGACTCGGTAATCAGCCCGATAAGCGTAACGAAGATGAGAAGACTCAAAAGAAAAGCCGTTCGACGCTCGACTCCGGTTCGAACCAGGATCTCGACTCCGAGGACCATTCCGACGAAATGGTAGAACAGCGCGAGCGTCCATTCGAAGACATACTTGCGAACCTGATCGTCGGTTCCGTAGTGAGGATACTCCCAGTAACCGATGTGCATACCGATGCGATCGATGACGACCGACGAGGCGAGGAGCAACGCAAAAAAAACGGCGATTCTG
>JAJRYZ010000010.1 GCA_024275515.1 Spirochaetota bacterium | reverse complement strand
TCGAATTGCCGCCCATAGCAACCGAAAAGACGCCGTTTTCGTGGCGATTCGGCGGTTCCTCCGGCGACATCGCAGAAACGGCGCAGCGTCCGGCGTTCCCAGGGTCACATTTCGAATTGCTGGTCCGATGTTGAGCAATTCGAAATCCTGGTCCGGCGGGCGTCACGTCGTCTCCTCGGCCGGAGCCGGTTGCGCCTCTTCCATAACTTCCTCTTCGACTTCCCGCTCCGCCTGAAGCTGCTCTTCGAGCTTTCGCTGTTCGATGATGCTCTGCACATAGGCGTCGAGGTCCTCGGTTTGATCGTCGAAAAGCTTGACGTTCCGATAGAGTCTCATGCCCGTACCGGCCGGGATGAGATGACCGATGATGACGTTTTCCTTCAGCCCGCGCAAGCTGTCGTTCGACCCCGCGATAGCCGCGTTGGTAAGGACCTTCGTCGTCTCCTGGAACGAAGCGGCCGAAATAAACGAATCGATGTTGAGCGAGGCGCGGGTGATACCGAGGAGCAGCGGTTTGGCGACCGCCGGTTGTCCGCCTTCATGGATCACCTTCTCGTTTTCTTCGTTGAACTTGTACTTGTCCACCTGCTGTCCGAAGATAAAATTCGTGTCCCCTACCTGCTCTATCTCCACCTTCCTCATCATCTGTCGAATGATGACTCCGATGTGCTTATCGTTGATGCTGACGCCCTGAAGGCGGTACACCTCCTGGATCTCATTCACCAGATAAGACTGCAGCGCGTTCTCTCCGAGAATGTTCAGGACGTCATGCGGATCGATGTGGCCGTCACAAAGACTCTCTCCGGAGAGCACCTGGTCTCCCTCCCGAACGAGGAGATGTTTGCCCATGGGGACAAGATGCTTGTACTCCTTTCCGTAGACGTCTTCCACCGTAATGACGCGCTTGCCTTTGACGATGCCTTTGAAATGGACCGTACCGCTGATCTTCGCGAGGATAGCCGCGTTTTTCGGCTTGCGCGCCTCGAACAGCTCGCCGACCCTCGGAAGACCGCCGGTGATGTCGCGTGTTTTCACGCTTTCCTTGAGAATCTTCGCAAGAGTTCGTCCGGGTTTGACCACGGCGCCTTCGTCGACGTTCAGATACGCCGATCCGGGCAAGTAGTAGCTTGCAAGCTCGCTGCCGCCCTCGTCCTCTATGACGATCCTCGGTTGGAGCGTTTCGAGCGTGAACTCGGTGATTTTCTTTTCGATGTTTCCCGTGTCCTCGTTGATCTCTTCCTTCAGCGTGGTTCCAAGGACTATGTCGAAAAAACGGACCGTGCCGCCCACCTCCGCTATGATCGGCTCGGAGAACGGGTCGAAGATCGCAATGGATTCTTCGGCGTCGACTACATCACCCACCTGGAACTGCATCTCCGATCCGCTTCGCACGTCTATTTTCTGATCCTGCGTGATAAGAAGCAGTTCCTTCTCTCCGACGTTGACGTAGGCGATCTCACTCGCCTTCACCTCTTTCTTGCCGCGCCGGATAATCGGCTGCTTGGCCACGACTTTTTCGCCGTGCCCGACGAGCAACTCGTCGTTCTTTTTGAGTTTGACGCGGTCGAGTATTTTCGCGACCTGGAGAAAGCCCTTTCGGGTAAAGAGGATGTGGCCGTTTTCCAGCTCGACGGTGGTGCCGACGATGCTTTTAATGAGTACCGGATAGTTCAGGTAGATGCGGTTTTCCTCGCTCACCTTTGTCGCGGTCCCGCCGATATGGAAGGTTCGCATGGTAAGCTGAGTGCCGGGCTGCCCGATCGACTGCGCGGCGATAATGCCGACGGCTTCGCCGATATCGACGGTACGATTCGTCGCGAGGTTTCGGCCGTAGCATTTACGACACACGCCGTGTTTCGTCTCACAGGTGAGGACGGTCCGAATCCGGACGCTTTCGATTCCCACATCCTCGATTCGTGCCGCGATCTCCTCGGTGATCTCCTCGTTGACGTCGATGATCACATCGTTGGTAATCGGGTGCAGTACGCGCTCGAGGGTGAACCGACCGACGATACGGTCGGCAAGAGGCTCGACGATCTCCTCTCCGTCTTTGAGTGCTTCGATCTCGATACCGTTGATCGTCCCGCAATCTTCCTCGTTGACCACGACATCCTGCGCGATGTCGACGAGGCGTCGGGTAAGATACCCGGCGTCGGCGGTTTTCAACGCGGTGTCGGCGAGTCCCTTTCGCGCGCCGTTGGTCGAAATAAAGAACTCGATAATCGACAGACCCTCCTTGAAGTTGGACCGGATCGGGAGCTCTATGATCTCACCCGACGGCTTGGCCATGAGACCTCGCATCCCGGCAAGCTGTCTGATCTGCGTCCGGCTTCCGCGCGCGTTGGAAGTCGCCATCATGTACACCGGGTTGAAGCCCTGGCGATCGGATTTGAGGGTGGTCATGACCTGATTCGTCAGATCTTCGTTGGTCTTGCTCCAGACTTCGACGACCCGGTTGTACCGTTCCTCCTGCGTGATATGTCCCTGCAGATATTGATTCTGGATCTCCACCACTTCCCGGTTGGCGGCCTCCACAAGATCGTGTTTCTCGGCGGGAATAACGATATCGTCCATCCCGATGGTAGCGCCGAAAATGGTCGCGTACTTGAACCCGAGACTCTTGACCGCATCGAGCATAAGAACGGTCGTGTGCGGACCGTGTTCCTTGTAGCAATTGGCGACAAGCGTCTTAAGTTCCTTATCGCCCATCGCACGGTTGATGTAACCGAGAGCGTCCGGGAGCGCTTCGTTGAGAATGATGCGCCCGGGAGTCGTTTCGACGATTTTGCCGTTGATTTCGACCTTGCACAGCGCGTTGTAGTCGATCGATCCGACCTCGCGCGCCATGAGAACCTCGTCGGCCGAACTGAAGTACTTCCCTTCCCCCTTCGCGCCCGGTCGGGTCATGGTCAAATAGTAGATTCCGAGCACCATGTCCTGCGAAGGGAAGACGATCGGGCTGCCGTCGGCGGGATTGAGAAGATTCTTCGATGAAAGCATCAACGTCCAGCATTCGATCTGCGCCGCCTGCGTCAGCGGCACGTGCACCGCCATCTGATCTCCGTCGAAATCGGCGTTGTAGGCGTGGCACACGAGCGGGTGGAGCTTGATCGCCTTGCCCTCGATGAGCACGGGCTCGAAAGCCTGTATGCCGAGCCGGTGAAGCGTCGGAGCACGATTGAGCAAAACCGGATGCTCCCTGACCACTTCGTCGAGGACGGCGAAGACTTCGGGGGTCTCCTGTTCCACCAGATTCTTGGCCTTCTTGATATTGTAAACCACGTCCTTTTCGACGAGTTTTTTCATGATAAACGGCTTATAGAGCTCGAGCGCCATTTTCGTCGGCAGCCCGCACTGGTGAAGCTTGAGCTCGGGACCGACGACGATAACCGAACGTCCGGAGTAGTCGACTCTCTTTCCCAGCAGGTTCTGCCGAAAGCGCCCCTGCTTACCTTTGAGCATGTCCGAAAGCGACTTGAGCGGACGATTCGACGCGCCCTTTACGACGCGCTTCTTTTTGGAGTTGTCGAACAGGGCGTCGACCGCCTCCTGAAGCATTCGTTTTTCATTTCGAATAATGATATCCGGCGCGTTGAGCGACATGAGGCGTTTCAACCGGTTGTTTCGATTGATGACGCGGCGGTACAGATCATTGAGATCCGAGGTGGCGAACCGGCCGCCGTCGAGCTGGACCATCGGTCGAAGCTCCGGCGGAATAACGGGAATCACGTCGAGGATCATCCACTCGGGTTTGTTGCCCGAGTCCCTGAAGTTTTCTACGATTTCGATCCGTTTGAGCAAACGCTTGTCGGCCTTTTTGCCCTTCTCGATCATCTTTTGCCGGAGCTGCGTGCTGAGCGCGTCGAGATCGATGCCCTCGAGCAGCGTTCGGATCGCTTCGGCGCCGATTCCGGCGGTAAAACCCATCCCGAACCGCTCGCGCGCCTCCATGTACTCCTCTTCGCTCAACAGTTGCATCTTTTTCAGGTCGGTATCGCCGGGATCTATCACAACGTACTTTTCATAGTAGAGAATCGACCGAAGCGCGCCGATGGAAAGATCGAGCAACAACCCCATCCGCGAGGGAACCGATCGGTAGTACCAGATGTGAGAAACCGGCGAAGCAAGCTCGATGTGCCCCATACGTTCACGACGAACCTTGAAATGGGTTACCTCGACGCCGCATCGGTCGCAGATCACTCCCTTGTATCGAATCGATTTGAACTTCCCGCAGTAGCACTCCCACTCCTTCGTGGTCCCGAAGATGCGTTCACAGAACAGACCGTCTTTCTCCGGCCTGAGCGTGCGGTAGTTAATCGTCTCCGGTTTCTTGACCTCTCCGTACGACCATGCGCGAATCTGCTCCGGCGAAGCCTGCTTGATCATTATGTTGTCGAAGTCCTGAATGTCTCTCATACTTCCTCCCAATCCAATCTCTGCGAATCGATCTAGAACTGACCTCCCTGACGGTTTATGAGCTCCGCGTCACGCTCGGTGAGCGGCACCCGCTTCCCGCGGGAATCCCAGATCGAAATGTCGAGCGCAAGACCTCTGAGCTCCTGAACAAGCACGTTGAACGATTCGGGTACTCCGGCGGAGGATGAAGGCTCGCCTTTGACAATGCTCTCGTAGATCTTCGCGCGTCCGGCCATGTCGTCGGACTTGATCGTAAGCAGTTCCTGAAGAGTATTCGCGGCGCCGTACGCCTCGAGCGCCCAGACCTCCATCTCGCCGAGCCGCTGGCCGCCGAACTGCGCTTTTCCGCCGAGCGGCTGCTGGGTGACGAGCGAATAGGGGCCCGTCGAACGGGCATGCATCTTGTCGTCGACGAGATGATGAAGCTTGAGCATATAGACGACGCCGACCATCACGGGATTTTCGAACGGCAGTCCGGTCTGGCCGTCGTAGAGCACCGTCTTCGAGCTGACGGGCAATCCCGCCTTCTCGAGCTTTTCCTCTATCTGCTCGGCGGTCGCGCTTTGGAACACCGGAGTCGCGTAGTACTCCTTGAGCCGCAGCCCGGCCCACCCGAGCTCGGTTTCCAGGATCTGTCCGAGATTCATCCGCGAAGGAACGCCGAGCGGATTGAGACAGATGTCGAGCGGCGTCCCGTCCTCGAGGTACGGCATGTCTTCCTCGGGCAGAATTCGGGCGATGACTCCCTTATTCCCGTGCCGCCCCGCCATTTTGTCGCCTTCGCGCAGCTTCCGTTTCGTCGCGATAAGCACTTTGACCACCTCGTCGACGCCCGGCGCCAGATCGTCGCCTTCGGAACGTTTGAGACGCTGGATGTCGATGACCGTTCCCTCGACCCCGTGCGGCACTCGCAGCGAGGTGTCGCGCACTTCTTTCGCCTTCTCGCCGAAGATCGAATTGAGCAGTTTGAACTCCGGCGTCGTCTCGGTTTCGGACTTCGGAGTCACCTTGCCGACGAGGATGTAGCCCGACTTGACCTTGGCGCCGACTCGGATGATCCCTTCCTCGTCGAGTTGCTCGATGGTTTTCTCGTTGGTGTTCGGAATGTCGCGAGTGATCTTCTCCGGTCCGAGCTTGGTTTCGCGCACCTCGGTGTTGAACTCTTTGATATGGATCGAGGTGTAGACGTCGTCCTTGACCAAACGTTCGGAGATAAGAATGGCGTCCTCGAAGTTGTACCCGTTCCAGGGGACGAATCCGACGAGAACGTTGGCGCCGAGGGCGAGTTCGCCCTGATACGTGGCGGGTCCGTCGGCGATCGGTTCGCCGGCCTCGATATGACGGCCGACCGTAACGATCGGGCGCTGGTTGAAGCAGGTGTCCTGGTTGGTCCGCTGGTATTTGACCAGGTTGTACTCGTCGACTTCGTACTTGTTCTCCGCGTCGTCGGGTCGGACGACGACCTTGAGGGCGTCGACGTACTCAACGGTACCTGCGCGTCGTGCCTTGGCCAGCACCCCGGAATCGTAGGCAGTCTTCTCCTCCATTCCCGTGCCGACAATCGGAGGTTCGGGGAAGATGAGCGGAACCGCTTGACGCTGCATATTGGACCCCATGAGAGCGCGGTTCGCGTCGTCGTGTTCAAGAAAGGGAATAAGCGAGGTCGCGACCGAGATGACCTGCTTCGGAGAAACGTCCATATAGTCGATCTCATCGGGAGATTTGGTCGTATAGTCGCCGCTCCGTCGCACCGATACCAGCGGATCGAGAAGCTTCCCGTTCCTGTCGATCGACGCGTTTGCTTGGGCGATGAAATACTTCTCCTCGTCCATCGCCGACAAGTACTCGATCTCCTTCGTCGCCCTGCCGTCGACCACTTTCCGATACGGAGATTCGAGGAAGCCGTATTCGTTTACCCGGGTGAAGTTGGCAAGCGATACGATGAGCCCGATATTCGGCCCTTCCGGCGTCTCGATCGGGCACATACGACCGTAATGCGTGTAATGAACATCGCGCACTTCGAACCCGGCGCGGTCCCTCGAAAGCCCTCCGGGACCGAGTGCGTTGAGCCGCCGCTTGTGGGTAAGCTCGGAGAGCGGATTGACCTGATCCATAAACTGAGACAGCTGACTCGATCCGAAGAACTCCTTGATCGCCGCCACTATCGGTTTGATCGATATCAGGTCCTGCGGTTTGACCGTATCGGTCTCTTTGAGCGACATGCGCTCCTTCGCGATCCGTTCCATCCGGCTGAACGCCGTCTTGAGCTGGTTCGCCAGGAGCTCGCCGACCGATCGAATCCGTCGATTGCCGAGATGGTCGATATCGTCGACGTTGGCCTCTCCGATGTAGACCTGGATGAGATACACCATCGTATTGACCAGATCGTCGGCGGTGAGGGTCTGATCCTCCAACGGCGGATCGTAATCGAATTTCTTGTTGAGCTTGTAGCGTCCGACCTTCCCGAGGTCGTAGCGTCGCGGGGAAAAGAACATCGTCGTTAAGTCTTTCTCCGCCGATTCGAGGGTGATCGGTTCGCCCGGCATAAGCACCGAGTACACCGCCGCGAGCGCGTCTTCGCGGTTCGGCTCGTCTACGGTCGGGTCGTCCTTGGTGAACTTTACCTCCTCGCGCTCGAAACAGTTGAGGATGATCTGCGAATGAAGCGAGTCGGGATGGTCGAAATCGATCACTTCCACTTCGGTGAAACCCGAATGAAGCAACTCGTCGACGTCGTGAGGATGGAGCTTCATTCCGGCCGAATAGAGTTTCTTCCGGTCATCGCCCTCTCCGACGTCGACCGCCCGCGCCAGCACATGTCCGACGAGTTGTTCCTTCTCTTCCCTCGTATCTGAAAACTTTGCCGTCCGGGTTTTGTAGAACAGGTCGATGAGCTTCTCGCGCGTATCGAACCCGAGGGCCCTGAGGAACAACGTACCGAGGATTCGCTTCTTGCGGTCGATCTTGGCATAGATAAGTTCCTTCTTCTGATCGATTTCGAACTCCAGCCAGGAGCCGCGATACGGAATGATCCTCGATGAGTACACACCTTTGTCGTGCGCGAAAATGACGCCGGGAGAACGATGAATCTGACTGACCACGACGCGTTCGGCTCCGTTGATGACAAAAGTGCCCCGCTCGGTCATAAGGGGGATATCGCCTACGTAGATGTCCTTTTGACGGATCTCTCCCGTTTCCTGAAAGATCAGGTTTATCCGCGCCTTGATCGGCACCGCGTAGGTCAACCCCTTCTGTTTGCACTCGGCTTCGTCGAACTTGATCCCGTTCTCATCGAGCATGTAGTGACTGTACTCGAGGATCATGTCGCCGTTCGGACTCTCGATGGGAAACACCGTCTGGAACACTTCTTCGAGGCCCTGGACGTTGGGCGGCTCGCCCCGCTTGAGCACTTCACGCTGCAGGAACCGTTCATACGAGGAAAGCTGGATGTCGACCAGATTCGGCAACTCCATCACTTCCTCGTATTCCTCTCCCATGTATACCCGTTCTATCTTGGCTCCGTTCAGCATACCTTCCCCCTCGTTGGTTCGACTTGCGCATTAGGCACAACAAACCACCGAGCTTCCACCCGGTGGTTTGTTGAGACAGACGTGGCTTGGACCGATACCGACGCCGGACGAACGGTCCGACGAATCGATCGGTGACGCAGGCAAACGCGTCGCTCCAGCCGAAATCTGAAATTGCGGATCGATGCTACTTTACCTCTACCGTCGCGCCGGCGGCTTCCAGTTTCTCCCTCAATGAGTCGGCCTCTTCCTTCGACGCACCCTCTTTGAGGGTCTTGTCTCCGGATTCAACGAGTTCCTTCGCCTCTTTCAGGCCGAGACCGGTAATCGCCCGCACTTCCTTGATAACAGGAATCTTTTTCCCGTCGGCGAAGCCCTTGAGAATGATGTCGAATTCGGTCTGCTCTTCCGCGGCGTCGCCGTCGGCGGCGCCTCCGGGCGCCACGGCTACCGCTGCAACGGGCGCCGCGGCGGTTACGCCGAATTTTTCTTCCATCGCCTTCACCAGCTCGGAAACCTCGAGAACCGTCATACCGGAAATGGCGTCCAGTATCTGTTCGGTCGTCAACTCAGCCATATTATCTTCTCCTTTTGTCGTGTCGTTTGCAGCAATAGCATGGCCTCCTGTTTCAAGAAGACTAAAGCTGCCGTGTTATTCTGATCCCTTCCGGTCGGCAACGGCCTGAAGGGTTCGAACCAGTTTCTGCGGTACCGCCTGAAGCGCGTACAGCAGGTTCGTGAGCGGCCCGTTCATGGCGCTCATGAGTCTAGCGACCAGCTCATCGTAGCTCGGCAGCTTGGAGTACTCCTCCACTTCGTGCGGAGCGAACACGTTTCCGTCGATGATCGCGCCCTTTACCGAAACGGGGGAATCGCCGGCGAAATCGAAAAGAACCTTGGCCGCCGCCCCCGAATCGTCGTTGGAAAGCGCCATCGCGGTCGGTCCGACGAGGAACTCCGACACGTCGGGATACTCGAGCTCGTCCAGAGCGATCTTGGCGTACCGATTCTTGATTACCTTAAACGTGGCGCCTTTTTCGCGCAGTCTGCCGCGAAGCTCGGTTATCTGTTCGACGCTCAAGCCGCGATAATCGGCAAAAATGAAATCTTTCGACCCGGAAAACACCTGTTTGAGCGCGGCTATCGCCTCTATCTTGTGCTGCTGCAGTTTCGTCGTGTACTCAGCCATCTCCCACCTACCGTCCGTTACGCATATCGATCTTGACTCCCGGTCCCATCGTCGAAGCAATCGCGACCGACTCGAGAAACGATCCCTTCGCGTCCGCCGGCCGCCGTTTGTCCACCTCCGTCACGAGGCTGTCGATGTTTTCGACGATTTCCTGCGCATCCATCGACACTTTTCCGACCGCGCAGTGGACGATATTCGTTCTGTCCGATCTGAACTCGGTGCGCCCGCGTTTGAGCTCGGCGATCGCTTCCTTCAGATCGAAAGTGACCGTTCTGGTTTTCGGATTCGGCATAAGTCCACGCCGACCGAGGATCGGGCCGAGTCTTCCCACTTCCTTCATCATGTCCGGCGTCGCAACCGCCACGTCGAAATCCAGCCAGCCGCCCTGAATCTTCTCAACAAGATCGGCGTCGCCGACGTACTCCGCGCCCGCTTCCCGGGCCTCGTCGGCTTTTTCTCCCTTGGCGAAGACCAGAATCTTTTTTTCCTGCCCGAACTGATGCGGCAGGACGAGCGTGTCGCGAACGGTTTGGCTTTTTTTCAGGTTGAGCCGGATCGAAAGCTCGACGGTTTCGTCGAATTTGGCAAACGCCATTCTCTTGACCAGATCGACGGCTTCCGGAAGCGGGTACCGCTTGAGCCTGTCGTATCCGGCGACTACCTCGCGATACTTCTTGCCGTGTTTCACCGACCTACCCCTCCACGACCACGCCCATGCTGCGGGCGGTACCGGCGATGATATTGACCGCCGCGTCGATGTCGTTGGCGTTCAGGTCCTGCATTTTGGTTGTTGCGATTTCCTCGAGCTGTTTTCGGTTGATCGTCGCGACCTTCGTTTTGTTCGGCTCCGGCGAACCCTTCTCAAGACCGCACGCCTTGCGAATAAGCACCGCGGCGGGCGGTGTTTTGGTGATGAACGAAAACGTCCGGTCCGCATACACGGTAATAACGACGGGTATCGTCAATCCCGGCTCGACATCCTTCGTGCGATCGTTGAACTGTTGGACGAACTGCGGCGCGCTGACGCCGTGCGGACCGAGGGCCGGTCCGACCGGCGGCGCGGGCGTTGCCCGCCCTGCCGGCACCTGCAGCTTGATGATCGCTGCGATCCGTTTCTTGGCCATAATGTGATCTACTCCTTTGTGGTGCGAACGCCGTCGCTCACGACGGCTCCCAACAGGGACCGTATTGCGTAACCGCTATGTTTTCTCCACCTGATTGAAATCGACCTCGACGGGCGTCGAACGACCGAAAATCCCAACCATGACGCGGAGCTTTCCCTTCTCGAGATTCACTTCCTCGATCGACCCGGTAAACGTGTCGAACGGTCCGTCGATTATTCGTACCGAATCTCCGACGGAATAGCTCTGCGCCGTCGTCATTTGGCGATCCGCCTTAATCTCTCCCGCCTTCTGTAGAATGGCGCGCGCCTCTTCGGACGAAATCGGCTGAGGCTTGACGCCGCCGGTGGAACCGACAAAACCGGTAACTCCTTGGATTTTTCGGACCTCGGCGCAGATGTTCTTCCAGCCGATGTCCGGCAGATCCATCTCGAGCAAGATATATCCCGGAAGAAATTTACGATTGACGACGCGTTTCTTGCCGTCCTTGACCTCGACAACCTCTTCGGACGGAACCTTGACGTCCGCCACGGCGCCGTTGAACACGTCGTTCTCCATGAGTTTCCTGATATGCTTCTCCACCTTGTTCTCATACCCGGAATAGGTATGAACAACGTACCAACCCTTCGCCATGCAAACTCCGGTTAGAATATCAGATCGATGCCCGCAAGAAGAAGAAAATCGACGACGCCGAGCACCAGAGCGAACAGCACGACCGACACGATAACCACCCGCGTCGAAGCGGCCACTTCCTCTCTGCTCGGCCAAACGACTTTCTTCAGCTCCGCATAGCTTTCAGAAAAAAACTGGAGAGCTTTTTTCACGATGTGCTCCTGCTCGTACAGGCCAGGTAGGATTCGAACCTACAACATCCGGTTTTGGAGACCGGCGCTCTAGCCGTTGGAGCTACTGGCCTACGCTTGATTATTTGAGACGCGTCTCTACGTGAAGGGTGTGCTTACGATCGAACTTGCAATACTTCTTGAATTCAAGCTTACCTTCGATATTACGCAGGTTCTTTTTGGTAACGTAATTCTGCCGGCAACACTCATCGCACTTGAGCACGACCATCTCGATATTGCCTCTCTTTGATTTCGCCATTTCCGCCAACTCCCCTATCTACCCGCACGGCCGCGTCGGAGAGCCCTCGACCGGACTCGAACCGGTGACCCCCTCCTTACCATGGAGGTGCTCTGCCGACTGAGCTACAAGGGCAGGCACACGTAGAGCGAGAAATCTACCACCGATGATCGAGTATGTCAAGCCGCATCCGACGGTTGGCACGGTTTTTTTCCCGCCGCGACCACCCTCAGGGTCCCGAGCCCCGGGCGCCGCGCTCCGGCCCGCCGCGAAACCGAATCGGCCAAGCTCCGCACCGTCTTGTCGACCTTCCTACATTTCGGTAGTATCTTACCAGGTCGAGTGAAATTGTGCAACCCCACCCCGGACGGCCCCGACTCTCTCGCCGCGTGGAGCGCCGGCCGACGGAGTGACGGACGCTTCGCTCGAGCCTTTATTTATGGAAGACAAGATACACTATCGGCGCAAAATAGAGGAACTATCGCTTCTGTTCGAGGTCAGCCGGATTCTCGATCAGAGTATCGATCTCAAGGCGGTCATCAGCCCGGTGCTCAAGGAAGTCGCCGAACAGATGGGTTTCGAACGCGGCGCCATTACGCTGCTCAACCGGAACACCGGCGAGATCTTCATCGAAGCCGCATACGGACTGTCGAACAGCCAACGCGAGAAAGGTCGGTATCGACTTGGCGAGGGAATTACGGGGAGGGTCGTTCAGGACGGCGCGCCGGCCGTCATTCCGAACATCTCCAAGGATCCGTCTTTTCTCAACCGTACCGGCGCGCGCACGAATGTCTCTCGCCGCGCAATCTCTTTCATCTGCGTGCCGATCAAAATCGGCGCCGAGACGATCGGCGCATTCAGCTGCGACCGGGCATACGCAAGTACCGTAGGCCTTGACGAAGATGTCAGGCTGCTCTCTATCGTCGCCTCGATGATCGCTCAGGCCGTTAAGCTTCGACAGTCGGTCCAGGAGGAACGACAACGTCTCATCGAAGAGAACAGCCGTTTGCACGCGCGGCTTCAGGATCGTTTCAAGCCGGCGAATATCATAGGGAACTCCCACGCGATGCAGGACGTCTTCGATCTAATCGCTCAGGTAACGAAGAGCGATGCAACGGTACTGATCCGGGGGGAAAGCGGCACCGGCAAGGAACTCGTCGCCCATGCCTTGCACTACAACAGTCTTCGCGCGGAAAAACCGTTTATCAAAGTCAACTGCGCCGCCCTTCCCGAAACGGTTATCGAAAGCGAGCTTTTCGGACACGAAAAGGGCGCGTTCACCGGCGCCATTCAGACCCGCCAAGGACGCTTCGAGCTCGCGCACGGCGGCACTATTTTTCTCGACGAAATCGGCGACCTCTCGCCGACGACGCAGGTGCGGTTGCTGCGCGTCCTGCAGGAGAAGGAGTTCGAGCGAGTCGGAGGAAACGAGACTATTCGGACCAACGTGCGGGTCATCGCCGCAACGAATCGGGACCTCGAGCGCCTGCTGGCGGGGGGGACGTTTCGTGAAGATCTCTACTATAGATTGAACGTTTTTCCGATACACATACCGCCACTGCGCGATCGGAAAAGCGACATCACGCTTCTTGCCGACTATTTCGCTGAAAAGTATAGCCGGAACAACCACAAGTCGATCAAACGCATCACGACCTCCGCCATCGAACTTCTGACCAACTACCATTGGCCGGGGAACGTGCGCGAGCTTGAGAACTTCATCGAGCGGGCGGTGCTCTTGAGCACCGATGAAGTCATCCACGGTCACCATCTCCCTCCCACGCTTCAATCCGCCGAATCGACCGGGACGGAGCTGCACTCGACGCTTCCGGAAGCGATCGACGATCTGGAGCGGGAGCTGATTCTCGACGCGCTGAAATCGTCCAAAGGGAACATGGCGAAGGCCGCGCGCTTTCTCGGAATCTCCGAACGTGTCATGGGCCTGCGCGTGAGCAAACACGGCCTTGATCCGCGTCAGTTCAAGGCGCGCGCGTAGCCGGTCGGGCATGGGTGATTCCGCCGCGATCAGGTCAAAGCTCATCTCGCTCGGCGCGTTCGAACCCGGCTTCGTCGCCGAGTTCATCGACAGGCTTGACGCCGATTATTTCGATAGCGTCGATGAGAGGGAGATCATCGCCGACGCGCGGGAACTCGCGAGAATCACCGGCCCCGGCATGGTACGCGTGCGATCGGAGAGAATGGAAAACGGCGATGTTCGGTGTGTCGTCTACGCGACGGATTTTCCCGGTCTTTTCGTGCTCGTTACCGGCCTTCTCGCCACCACGGGGTTCAATATCCGTTCGGGCGCGGTTCACACCTACCGGCGCAAGACGGAGCTGCGGCGCTACAGCCGAAAACGAAGAGGCGGCGTGGGCGTCGTCGAACACCCGGCTGAAAAACCTCGACTCATAATCGATCGGTTTACCGGAAGAATCGATGATCCGAAAGGAGTGCAGAGTTGGCAGACCCGCCTCGAGCAATCACTGCGTGAAGCGTGGGAGGCGCTCGGCGCGTCGGCGGAGCCGCCGAGCGCCGAAGGAATCGCACGCGCAAAGAGCTATGTGTACGAAGCCGTCGCGGGCGCGCTCTCGGAGCGCAAAATGGACGGCTCGCAGGCGCTCTATCCGGTTTCGATCACCATATCGAGCGCACCGCGGGGAGGCGCCCGGTTGGTCGTGTTGTCGGAGGACACACCCTTTTTTCTCTTCGCTCTCGGAAACGCGGTCGCGCTTCAGGGGCTGTCGATCGAATCGGTGAAAATCCGGACTTTCGGGAATAGAGTCGAGGATGAAATCGACATCTACGACACGCGGGGAAGAAGAATCTCCGATCCGGAGCTTGTCAACCACCTCAAGCTTTCGATCCTGCTCACGAAACAATTCACTTATTTTCTCGGTCGCGCTCCCGACCCGGGCGCGGCGCTCATCCGCTTTGAATCGATCTGTCGCGAGGTGCTCGGTCGTTCCTCGGGCGACGCGCTGCGTCACATGCTGGATAACCCGCAAGTGCTGCGAGATCTCGCGAGAATACTCGGAGCGAGTGATTTTCTATGGGAGGACTTTCTGCGGACCCAATACGAATCCTTGCTCCCGATGCTCGATCGGGAGGCGCGCGAACGAGATTTGAGCCGTTCCGAGAGCGAGCTCGCGTCGGCTCTCGACGAGGCGCTCGAAGGCGCCGAGACTCCGGCGGAGAAAAAAGCGCGCATCAATGAGTTCAAAAACCGCGAAATCTATCTCGTGGACGTCGACCACATCGTCAACCCCGCGCGGGATTTTCTGTTTCTGAGCAGGCGGTTGACTCGCCTCGCCGAAGTGGTCGTAGAGGCGGCCGTGCGCGCCGCGTACGACGACCTGTCGCGCCGGTACGGCGAGCCGCGAGGATTCGCGGGACTGCCGGCGAAATACGCGATCCTCGGACTCGGCAAGCTGGGAGGCGCGGCGCTCGGGTACGCTTCGGATATCGAGCTTCTCTTCGTCTACAGCGACTCAGGCACTACGACCGGCCCCGAGCGGATCGGGAATGCCGAGTTCTTCGACCGTTGTTTTCGCAGCGCAACCAATATGATCGACGCCAAACAGGAGGGGATATTCCACATCGATTTGCGTCTTCGTCCGCACGGCAACTCCGGTCCGATCGCGGTGAGCGTCGACTCTTTCTGCGAATACTACGGAGCGACCGGAAAGGCTCACAGCTACGAACGGCTTGCGCTGGTACGGATGCGCGCGATCGGCGGAGATTCCGAGCTTGGTCGACGAATCGAGCGGCTTCGCGACGAAATGATCTATTCCACCGACTCGATCGACGTGAACGAACTTCGAGCGCTCCGGGAACGGCAGCTCGAAGAGAAGGGCGGTGAGAATCGTTTGAACGCGAAGTTCTCCCCGGGCGCTCTGGTGGATCTCGAGTACTCGGTACAGATAATTCAGTGCCGCTACGGGAAGGACAATCCCAAGCTCCGCACCCCGCGGATTCACGTCGCGCTGGAGGAAATGGTACGCGCCGGTCATCTCGAAAGCGAAGAGGCCGAGCAGATCGTCGACGCGTATCACTTTCTTCGAAAGCTCATCAACGGCCTTCGCATGCTTCGAGGCTCGGCGAGAGACCTCTTCCTGCCGGACCCGCGATCGGTCGAATACTCGCATCTGGCTCGACGGATGGGATACGCCGAGAGTGAAGAAATGTCGGCCGCGCAACGCCTTCATGTAGATTTCGAAACCCGAACCGCGGTCGTCCGGCACTTCGTCGAAAGCAGGCTCGGAAGAGACTCGATCCCGGGATCGGCGCCGGGGAATGCCGCGGATCTGGTTCTTTCCGATTCGATGCCGAAGTCGCGGCGACGCCTGATACTGAAAAACGCCGGGTTCGATAATCTCGACCGCGCGGAGGCGATAATCTCGACGATGTGCGGCGATCCTCGCCGCGTAACGGAGTCGCGACGCCGGCTGTTCGCGCGACTCGCGGTGCTCGCGTGGGACTTCCTTCCGCGCACCCCCGATCCGGATATGGCGCTGAACAACTGGGAACGATTCTCGCGCTCCGTTGAACAAGTCGAGCGCCACTACCACGAGCTCCTTGAACAGCCGATTCGGCTCGCGGTATTGCTGCAGATCTTCTCGGGAAGTCAATTCCTCGCCGATATACTGGCGCGACATCCGGCGTTTCTCGACTGGGTCGCCGATCCCGGGCGGCTGCATCACACCCGTGACGCGGCGGAGCTGCGATCGGAGCTTGTTTCACTCGACTCGACCACGGCCCGGATCGGCGACGGCGAGTGGAGCGACCGAATCCGCACACTTCGCCGGCGGGAAGTGCTGCGCATCGGAACGAGGGATATCTGTCTCGGCGTCCCGTTGGAAGAGATCGTCGAAGAGCTGACGATCCTCGCCGACGCGTTTATCGAGGCGGCCCTTATCCGCGCATGGAAACGCGTGATACCGGAGATCGAGATGGAAGACGCCGGCCTGTGCGTCTTCGCGTTCGGCAAGCTGGGAGGACGGGAGCTCAATTACAGTTCGGACGTCGATTTGCTTGCGACGTGGGAACGGACGCCGGGAGCCTCGAGCCCGGGGGAGGCGGACTTTCCGGAATGTTACGCGAAAGTGATCGAGTTGCTCCGCGCGATGCTTTCCCAACACACGGCCTGCGGGTATGTGTATCGGGTCGATCTACGGCTTCGGCCTCACGGGCGCGCCGGCGCGCTTGTTCCGTCGAGCACCTCGGTGCTCGACTATTACTCCACCGAGGCGGCGCCGTGGGAAAAGCAGGCGCTTCTGAAGCTGCGCCCCGTCGCCGGCGATCTCGACGCGGGAACCGCCCTTCTCGGACGGTTGCGCGCCCGGGTCTTCGCCGAACCTCCGACGGCGCCGGTGCGCGAAACGATCCGCGCGCTTCGTCTCAGATCGATTCAGGCGCACGGTTCACCGTTACGCGGCTTCGACGTCAAGAACGACCGCGGCGGAATTCGGGACGTCGAGTTTCTCGTTCAGGGGATGCAACTCGAGCACGCGGCGCGGCATCCCGCGCTCGTCACCGGCAATACGCTTGCCGCGCTGGAACGTCTCGCGCAGACGAGAGTCGTTTCCGATGATTTCGCCGATGAAATCCGTGAGGATTACCTGTACCTGCGCAGAGTGGAGCACTACCTTCAATTGCTCGAGGATCGGCAGGTCCACGCGCTGCCGCATGACGAAACCGAAGTACGCGCGCTCGCGCGAAGGCTTCACGGCTCCGGCGCGGACGCGCCGATGTTCCGCGAAAAGCTCTCCGAAACCACCGAACGAGTCAAGCGTCGGTTCGACGACTACTTCTCGGTATAATCGACGCTCGTCTCGCCTCGCGTAAGCTCGCTCACGGCGCGAGCAAAGGCGACCGCAGACTCCTGCGGAATAAGCCCCTCCACGGTAATCGATGACTCGAACAGGGTTTTTGTAACAATCCCGCCATGCCCGGCCGCGGCGGCGAGAATGCCGTCGTACCGGTGATAACCGACGACCAGCCGAAAGAACACGCGGGTAACAAGCTCTTCGGTTGCGATCGAATCGACGACCAGTTTCGCCGACTCCGAGTAGGCGCGAGCCAGTCCCCCGGCGCCCAGCTTCGTCCCGCCGAAGTAGCGAACGACGCGCACGATTACGTTGGTGATCCGCGCCCCGCGAAGCACCGCCAGCACGGGGCGACCCGCGGTACCGTGCGGTTCGCGATAGTCGCTCAGACCGAATCGTTCGGCTTCCTCGCCGACTACGAACGCGTACACGACGTGGCTGCATCCCGGATGTGCGCGTCGCAACGACTCGACATACCGTTTGACGCCGGCGGGGTCGCCGAAAGGATCGGCGAACGACAGAAACCGCGATCTCTTTATCACGAGTTCCCCTCGCGCCGAACCGAGCGGTGTCCGCATCGTCGACGCCTCACCGTCTTCCACGCGCCGACCCTGAAAGTTTGTCGAACAGCCCCGCAAGCCGCCCCGCCTCCGATTTCGACAGCGCCGCGCGGGAAAGAAGATCGAAAAGAAACCCTTCGGTCGCTTCGTCCGCAGCCCCGAGTTCATCGATCCGCCGGCACATTCGGGCGACGGTCGCGTCGAGCTCGGCGCCGTCCACAGGCCGGTGGAACCGCCTACCCGAATCGTCGTGGAGACGAAGGTAGATCTCGTAGCAGACGATCTGCACGGCGTGCGATACGTCGAGCGATCGGTCGAACGTAGAAGGCTCGACGACGAGATGGGCGTGACAACGGGAGAGCTCGCGGTCTCCCAGTCCGGCGGCCTCGCTTCCAAAGACGACCGCCACTCCGTCCGGCCGTCGCCGGCCGGCGAGGCACATCGCGAGCTCCGCGGGTGTATACGGCGCAGATTTCCGCCGTTTGCCCGATCCGGCGCCGGCGCCGACAACCAAACGGCAATCCACGACCGCGGAGTCGATGTCGGCGTGATAGGTGGCCGTGTCGAGCACGTCCCGGGCATGCAC
>JAJRYZ010000188.1 GCA_024275515.1 Spirochaetota bacterium | reverse complement strand
GTCGCTGAGGAGAATGAGGAGCTTGGTCCGTTCCTCCCGCTCGACAAGACGCGCGGTGGCGTGTCGGACGGCGCAGCCGTCCCGGTTGGCGGCATTGGCTTCGATCAGCGCGATCCGGCTCTGCGTGCGCTCGTTCCAGCTCTCTTCGAAGCGCTTGATCTGCGACACGAATACGTTCCGCCGCCCCATGCTGAAAAAGGTATAAATCGCAAAAGCGTCCCCTACCAATGAGAGCGCGGACGCCAGCAACGCGAGCGCGGTTCGCTCTATTTCGATGATCGGCGTTCCGTTGATAAGCTCTTCGGTCGAGGAGCTCGTGTCCACGAGCACGGCGGCCGCGATGCTGCGGTCGTTTCGGTTTCGACGCACGTAGATCTTTTCGTCCGGAGTCGACCCGCGCAGCAGATCGGTCACATAGTCGGTGGCGTCACCGATGTGAATATCATCCCCCACGAGCCACTTCCGTTGAACGGCCGTTGCGTCCGGTTGCATGAGTTGAAACCGCCTCTTGAGCCTTTTGTATGTCTGCAGGTTCGACGCAAGCGCCTCGCGATACACTTCCGGGTCACCGCCGTCGGGAACGCTCTCATAGAGCGTGCAGTGCTTCTGCAGATACCCTCCCCGGCGAAGATCGTACTCCGGGTAGTGAAAAACCTGGATGTTCCCGCTGAGGATTGCTCGGCGCAACTCGTGCGCCCGCCGCCCTTTCGCGCTCAGACTGGTCAGGTCTATATCCTCCTCGTCGGGCTGCGCCTCGCCGACGAAAGCTTCCCGCTCGACTTTCCCGGTTACAAGCTCCGGCGAGACGTCGGCGACGATTTCGGGAACGATCACCGCCAGACAAGGATGATCAAAGATCATTCGTACGTCGTGCTCGCGGCACCAGAGAACGACGGGATAGGTATCGTAGAGCGCATTGTAGATCTCGAAACACCGCGCGGCGGTCGTGTAAACGTCCGCGCGCCGATCGCGAACTCGCGCCATCCCTCCGGCGACGGCGGTAAGCACGCGGGCAGTTCTTCCCTCCGCGCCGTCGGGGAGCCGGTCTCCAAGGCTCAACCTGAGCGTCCAACGGAGAACGAACTCGAGCTCCTCCGAGAGATTGGCCGTCTCGAACGACGGTCGATCGAGCGAAGCGAGAACGGCGCGGTTGACCCGTTCGATTTCTCCGATGCATCCGGGGTACCGAGCCGAAATGTGCGCCTCGATGCGCACACGTTCGAGTATGGAGAACAGTTCCCGGAGCAGATCCGGAGTCGGGTACCGATAGAAGTGAAGCTCGTGCGGCGTTTCGAGAAGCGTCAGGACCCGATCGTTTCCAAACACCGCTTCGACCTCTCCCGTCGCCCGTTCCCGGACGGTCCTCGCGGTCGGGCCGTAGTGCTTTTCGGCTTCGGTCATGATGTCGGGCAGAGCCGCCCCGTAGCGCCGTTGAAGATCCTCGGCGAAGCCGATGCGGTGCTCGTCGAATGAAAAGGCGCCGTGCCGGACAAACGCCGCCTGGACGGCGGCGAGAACCGTGTAGGCCGATTCGTTGCCTTCTATGGTTTCGAAAAGGTCGATAGTTTCGGGGAGAAAAATAGAGGCGCCGTCGGTGTACGGACGGCGAACTCCGAACATCGACACGCCGTAATCGTGAATTCCGTAGACCCGGCCGCCGAAGCTCGCGCAGTAGATGTGCAGCACATTTTTCCGGTCGGCGAGAACGGCGAACCGCATTCCCAGAAGCGTTCGACTCTCACGGCTCAGCCCCAGCAGGTAGGAGACGCCTTCCTCGATCCTGCCGATCGAGACCAGGTCGACCCCCCGGGCGATCCAGTCACGAATCGTTTTCCACGTAGACCCCTTTCGGACTCGTTCGAACAAATCGAAAAAAGCCGGCACCGAACGCGGTGCATGACGCGCCATGGTTCCGAAGAGTGTGAGAAAGACCATGCACTGCTCGGTGCTTGCGCTGTGCAAGCAGAAGTCGAGAACCTTATCGGGCTTTTCGAGGCGAATGAATCCATCGCACACCTCTTTGACGAGAAGCCCGCCGGTTCGTTCGAGCGAGAATCGAATAGACGGGTAGGCGTCGTTGAAGAGTACGGCGAAAGAGGTGCGGATACGCGACAGCGAGTACAGTGTCCGAGCATACTCGATGAGCTCACCCCGCTTCCCGGCGAGACGCACGAGCGTCGGCGGCACGTAGAGATGTTCGGAGGCGAGGGTGAGCCTGTGCGAGATGTCGGCGGCGGTCACCGGTGCGACCACCAACGGTCGCACTTCGTCGAACATCGACGCGTAGGTTCTCACGAGATAGGGCTTGTACTTTCGATAATACCCGTCGAACGAACCGGCAGGAGGGGGCTGCGGGCGAACGCGTCGTATCATTGCGCAACCTACGATCTGCGAAAAATCCTGTCGATAATCAGCTCGATCGCCTCGATCTCGTCGCGCTCGTCGGTAACCGACTGTGCGATGGATATCGAACATGCCCGTTGCGGCGCGATACCGCGCTTGATCAACTTCGCGGCGTGCACGAGGCTTCGCGTGCTTACCCCCTCTTCGAGATCGATATTCGAAATCGAGCGAATGTCGTTACCAAGAAGGACCAACTGCGAAGCGACGTCGGCCGAAAGTCCACTTTCGGCCGCGACGATCCGTGTTTCCTTGTCCGGAGGAGGGTAGTCGAAGTCAAGAGCGACGAATCTCTGCTTTGTCGAAGGCTTGAGGTTCTTTCGGATACTCTGATATCCGGGGTTGTACGACACGACGACCATGAAGGTTTTCGGCGCTTCGAGCTGGACGCCGAGCGTTTCGATCGGGAGCATCCTGCGATAGTCCGTAAGCGGATGAATCGCCACGGCCACGTCTTTTCTCGCTTCGACCACTTCGTCGAGATAGAGAATCGCGCCTTCCTTTACCGCCATGGTCGCCGGTCCGTCGACCCAGACCGCTTCGCCGCCTTTCATGATAAAGCGACCGGTCAAATCACGCGCGGTCAGGTCTTCGTGACACGAGACGGTGTACAAGGATCCGACGCCGCTTTTGTAATCCTTCAGCTCCGCCGCGGCGCTCTCGCCCTGGCCGTAGACGCGCATGACCTTCCGCCCAAGATACCACGCCATGTATTCAACGAAGCGCGTCTTGCCGCATCCGGTCGGGCCTTTGAGAAGAATAGGGATCTGTTCGGCCCACGACCGCTCGAATACCTCCACTTCGTCCTTGATCGGAAGATAGAACGGCTTGTCTTCGATCCGGTAGTTTCCCTGAACGGTTCCTTCCATATAAAATCACACACCGACAATACATAGCGAGTATATCACACCGACGGACGTAGTGTCGCCGCCACGGTCGCCGCCGGCGGGTGCGACTTGACCAGCGGAGGAGCCGCGACGTAGGCTGATCGGCACCCGGAGAAGCGCCATGCGACAGACTGCACAGAGTATCGAGGACTTGCCGACGCTCGTCGTGTCGGAGACCGAAGACATCAAACGTGTTCCACAGCTTTCGGCCCGACGAATCTATTTTCTCATGCGGCTTATCAACGCCTTCGAACGTCGCGTCGTTGAGTTGAAGCGATCCGACTGCGTGTGGGGACCGATCCACCTGAGCATCGGACAGGAAGCCGTCGCCACCGCTTCCCTCGCCGCTCTCGAGGCGGGCGACAAAATCGCGGGAAGCCACAGAGCGCATCACGTGTTTCTCGCCAAAGCGCTGCTCCACGTGCTACCGCCCGAGTGGGATCCTGTTGCCGGATCGGTTCCTCCCGAGGCGCAAGAGGTGGTGAATCGCACGCTCGCCGAGATTATGGGTCTCGCCCCGGGGTTCTGCGGCGGGCGCGGGGGCTCGATGCATCTGCGGTGGATCGAGGCGGGAATTCTCGGAACCAACGCGATCGTGGCGGGCGGAGTGCCGCTTTCCGCCGGCGCGGCGCTGGCGGAGCGGTACCGCGAGACCGGGCGTGTGGTCGTCTGCTACCTCGGCGACGGCGCGGTCAACCAGGGTTCGTTCCATGAAGCGTGCAATCTTGCCGGACTCTGGAAGCTTCCGATCATCTACGCGATCGAGAACAATCGGTACGCGGTCGCCACCGCGGCGCGCGACGCGTGCGCGATCGAAAACCTCGCTCGGCACGCGCTCTCCTACAACATGATCGGACGCAGCGTCTACGGCTACGACCCCGTGGGCGTCTACCTCGCGGTGCGTGAGGTGAGCGAAGCGATCCGCGCCGGTGACCGCCCCGCCGTTATCGAGTTCCGCTGCTACCGGCACTATCATCACGGCGGGGATCTCCCGGGGAGCGCCTACGGGTATCGCAAGAAGGAAGAAGAGTCGGAGTGGCTCGAACGCGACGCGCTTAACGTCTTTCCGAAGATTCTCGTCACCTCCGGTGCTGCAAGCGAGGAGGCGACGGCCGGGATCGAGCGGCTCGCCGAATCGGCGGCGGACGGAGCGGTCGATTTTTGCGCGTTGCGGGACCACGCGGACTCCGACGGGCGCGCGCGGTTCCATGTACGCGAAGAGTTGTGGCCCGACCGCTCGACCGTCGCGGTCGGGCTACGTTCCGACGGAAAGGAGCTTGCGGGGCTTCGGTATCGCGAACGGGAGGATTTCGACGAGCTAAGGGAGATCACGTTTTCCGACGCGATCGCTACGGTCACCGGCAGGTGGCTCGAACGCGATCCGGAGACGATCGTGCTCGGCGAAGAAGTCGCGAACTTCGGCGGCGGCGCCTACGGGGCCACCAAGGGGCTACCGGCGAAGTATCCCGGTCGAGTTCGAAATACGCCGATATCCGAAGCCGGTTTCACCGGAATGGCGCTTGGTCTGGCGATGTCGGGCATGCGACCGGTCGTGGAGATCATGTTCCCCGACTTCACTTTGGTTGCCGCGGACCAGATTTTCAATCAGATCGCCAAGGCGCGGCATATGTACGGCGGGGCCGACGATCTGCCTCTTGTGCTCAGGACGAGAATCGCCACCGGCTGCGGTTACGGCGGTCAGCACTCGATGGATCCGATCGGTCTCTATGCGCTGTTTCCCGGATGGCGCATCGTCGCGCCGAGCGACGCCTTCGACTACATCGGACTGTTCAACACCGCCATGCATTCTCTCGACCCGGTGGCGATTCTCGAGCATCACTCGCTCTACGACCGGAGTTTCCCCGTTCCCGCGGACGATCCGGACTACTGCATACCGTTCGGTCGCGCTCGGGTCGTTCGCGCGGGGTGCGACATGAGCGTGCTTACCTACGGGTCGATGACGGGGCGACTGAACGTAATCGCCGAGCGCCTCGCCGCCCGGTCGATCGAGCTCGAGGTCGTCGATCTGCGGTCGGTCGACGCGGCGAGTATCGATTATGAGACCATCGGAGCGTCGATCGCAAAGACGGGCGTGGTCGCCGTATATGAGTCGGCCGCCGGGGGGCAGGCGATCGGTCGCCGGATCGCCTCCGAGATTGCCGAGCGATTCTTCGACGAACTCGACGCGCCCCCGGGCGTGTACACGTCGCTCGACATACCTAACCCGGTCTCGCGGGTGCTCGAAGCCGAGGCGATGATCGACGACGTCGAGATCGTCGAGAGCATCGTCGCGATGGTCGAGCGGAGGGAAATCCTCCGTCGTGGATGAGAGTCGCCGGACTCTTTGCCGGGCTTCGACAAACCAATCTTGCCGTTTCGGAGGAGAACGAATGTACTGGACCGAGAGTCTTTTCGGTGTTTCGAAGCCGATCATCGCGATGTGCCACCTTCATGCGCTGCCCGGCGACCCCGCCTACGACCCGAAAAAGGGCGTAGGGTGGATTATCGAACAGGCCGGGCGGGATTTGGATGCCCTTCAGAAGGGTGGGGTGGACGGCGTTATGTTTTCCAACGAGTTCAGTCGCCCGTATCAGACCACCGTCGATCCGATCGCCGTCGCCGTGATGGCCCGGCTCATAGGAGAACTCAGATCCGACATACGAGTCCCTTTCGGCGTAAACGTTCTCTGGGATCCCATCGCTTCGGTCGACCTTGCCGTGGCGACCGGCGCACGATTCGTTCGGGAGATCTTTACCGGCGTCTACGCAAGCGACTTCGGACTGTGGAATCCGGATTGCGGGAAGGTGGTCAGGCGCCTTAACACGCTCCACGGCGGCGACGTTAAGCTGATTTTCAACATCGTTCCGGAGGCCGCCGTCTACCTCGGCGATCGCGATCCGGCGGGAATCGCCGAAACGACCGTCTTCAACGCCGAGCCGGACGCACTGTGCGTATCCGGCGCCACCGCCGGTGTACAAACCTCGACAACAGTATTGAAAGCCGTCAAAAAGGTCGTCCCCGACACGGTCGTGTTCGCGAACACGGGTGTTCGTCCGGACAACGTGGGTGAGCAACTCTCGGTCGCCGACGGTGCGATCGTCGGCACGGCTTTTAAATACGACAACGATACGTGGAGCGACGTCGACCCGAAACGAGTCGACGAGTTCATGGAAAAAGTGCGGCGGATCAGAAGCTGAAGTCCGGAGCCGAAATCCCGCGGCATCGAGCCGCGGCCGGAGATCGGGTCGTCTCTCCTCGAGCCGGCGGTGTGAAGGGGAGCGGCGACGTCTGAACCGTCCGACGGAGGACGAAAGCGCGTGAAAGAGATCGGTACACCCGAATCGTTCGTCGATCATCGGTGGCGCCGGCTTGCCGACACACTCGTCCGTTATTCCACCGCGGTGCGTCCCGGGGACCGTGTGTTGATAAGTATGCACGAGATCGACACCTTTCCCTTGGTCCGGGCTCTGAACGCTCGTGTCGTCGCGGCCGGGGGCTATCCGCACGTCGAGTTTCAATCGACGTTGCTTGAGCGAGACTTGCTGACTTATGGGACCGACGAGCAAATCGGCACGGTGCCGGAGCTGTCCCGTGCGGGAATGGAGTGGGCCGACGTGTACATCGGCATTCGGGGAAGCGCCAACCCTCATGCTTTTCACGACGTCGCGGCGGAAAGATTGTCGCGTCATCGAAAGGCGCTGGGAACGCTTTCGGCGTACAGGACCAATAACACCCGTTGGGTTTTGTCCAGGATTCCCGGCGACGCGATGGCTCAGCAAGCCGGCATCTCCACAGACCGGATGATGCAACTGTTCTTCGATTCGGTACTCGGCGACTGGGAAGAAGCGGCACATGAGTTTTCACGCATCGAATCCCTATTCACGGGCGCTTCTCGGATTCGGATCGTCGGTCCCGGAACCGACCTTGTGCTCGACACCGGCGGCAGGCGTTTCGTTCTCGAGGACGGACACGTCAACATGCCCGGCGGGGAGTTGTTTACCTCGCCCGTCGAGACGAGCGCGGAAGGAGTCATAACCTTTACTTTCCCCGGGGTTTTTGCGGGTCGCGCCGTCGACGGAATCCGACTGCGGTTCTCACGTGGCGAGGTCGTCGCGGCGGAAGCCCGAAGCAATAAGGAACTACTTACGCATCTACTCCACATGGACGACGGCGCGAAGCGAATCGGCGAGCTCGGGATCGGGCTCAACACCGTGCTCGATCGCTGTTTCCGCGACCCTCTCTACGATGAGAAGATCCGGGGCACGGTTCACATCGCACTGGGGCGTTCGTATTCGGTATGCGGCGGGAAGAACGGCTCCGCGTTGCACTGGGACTTGGTGACGGATCTGCGGGAAGAAGGAGAGATCTACGTCGACGGTCACCGGATCTTTCGCGACGGCGCGTACGTAACACCGTCGGGATCGCACGAGACGAATGATCTTTGAACCGCCCGCCGCCGTCGGTTCGTATCGAAAACGCAGGTGTGGTACGTACGGGGGCGACGATGGAATACGTGCTCGGCATTGACGTCGGGACCTACGAGTCCAAAGGTGTGATCGTCGACCGGGAGGGGCGAATCGCGGCCGAGTCCTCCGTGGGACACGAGATGAGTATTCCGCGACCGGGATGGGCCGAAGCGGACGCCGAGGCGGTGTGGTGGCGCGATTTTCTGTCTCTTACGCGACGGCTGCTCGAAAGCTCGGGCGTTGCGCCGCGGGACATCGCGGCGGTCGGCTGCAGCGCGATCGGACCGTGCGTTCTGCCGGTGGATCGGTCGGGACGACCATTGAGGTCGGCAATCCTGTACGGAATCGACACGCGGGCTACCGACGAGATTCATGAGTTGTCGCGGGCGCTGGGCGAAGACAGGATTACGGCGAATACGGGCTCGACGTTGAGCTCGCAGGCCGGAGGGCCGAAAATACTCTGGATCCGGCGGCATGAACCGGACGTCTGGCGGCGGACGGCCCGAATAATGACGTCGACCTCGTATCTCGTATACCGACTTACCGGGCGGGTCGTCATCGATCATTACACCGCCGCGGCATACGCGCCGCTGTACAATCTGCATACCCTCGATTGGGATCCTCGGGCGTTGTCGCTGATCTGTGAACGAGAGCTTCTGCCCGATCTGGATTGGAGCGTCGCGGTCGCGGGGACGGTCTACGCGGAGGCGGCCGCCGAGACGGGACTGGCGGAAGGCACTCCCGTTTCGGTCGGAACGGCGGATGCGGCCGCCGAGGCGGTCGCCGCGGGAGTGCTCGACCCGGGTGACACGATGTTGATGTACGGCAGCTCGCACTTCTTCATCCGGATCTGTCGACGTCTGATTCCGATTCCGAAACTGTGGCCTACCGTCTACCTGCAACCCGGGAGCTTCGCGCTGGCTGCCGGAATGTCTACGACCGGTTCGCTGACGCGCTGGTTCCGCGACAATTTCGCAGGCAAAGAACTGGAGGCCGAACTCGGCGGCGGCGCCAACGCCTATCAGGTTTTGGCCGAGGAAGCCTCCCGCGTGCCCCGAGGGGCGGACGGGCTCATGGCGCTGCCGTACTTCAGCGGAGAACGCACTCCCTTGAATGATCCGGCGGCCCGCGGTGTGGTCGTCGGACTCACGTTGTCCCACACCAGAGCGCACCTGTACAGGGCGTTCCTGGAAGCGATCGCGTACGGGATACGCCACAATCTCGATACCATGAAACAGGCCGGTGCTCCCCCGCGCCGGCTGGTTGCGATAGGCGGAGGCGTACGGAACGAGCTGTGGACTCAGATCGTCAGTGACGTTACCGGCTGCGAACAACTGGTTCGAACGACGCCCGGCGCCTCGTTCGGAGATGCGATGATCGCCGCCGCTGCGACCGGGATGGTAAACGACTTGACCGACACGCGCGCTTGGCCGAGCCGGAGCCGCCTCGTGCAGCCGTCGGAGGAGGCGTTCGCGTTCTATCGCACTCGCTATCCCCTGTTTCGGGATCTCTACGAACGTACAAAAGAAATCGCGCACGTTCCGGCACGCGAGTGATTCACGCAGACGTGAAGTCGGCGGTCCGGTCGCCGACGTTGCCGAGGGAGGCGACAACGGGTACTCTTGGCTTCGAGTGAGGGACGAACGGGAGGCGATGTGGCACACGACGAATCGGCGATGCGGAACCGCGTAGAGGCGGTCGCCGACTGGGGAGAGGCGGTCGGCAAGTCGGTGGAACGGGCGATCCTCGGGAAGCCGCAGGTGATCGAGAAAATGCTTGTCGCACTTCTGTGTCGGGGACACGTGTTGCTCGAGGACGTTCCCGGTGTGGGTAAGACGGTGTTGGCCAACGCGCTTGCGAGAAGCATCGGCGGTGCGTTTTCGCGAATTCAATCGACACCCGACCTGCTTCCCACCGATATCACCGGAGTGTCGGTGTATAACCCCAAAGACGGAACGTTCGGCTTCAAACAGGGTCCCGTCCACGCGAACGTCGTTTTGGTGGATGAGATCAACCGCGCCACCCCCCGCACACAATCGGCGTTGCTCGAAGCGATGGCCGAAGATCAGGTGACCGTCGACGGAGAGACGATGACTTTGCCCGATCCCTTTTTTCTTATCGCCACCGAGAATCCGATCGAGTTCGAGGGAACCTACCCGCTGCCCGAGGCGCAGAAGGACCGTTTCTTTCTGTCGCTCTCCCTCGGCTATCCCGACGTCGAAACCGAGTTGGCGATCATCGAAAGCCAACGCAGGAGCACGCACCCGGTCACCGACGTGCGTGCGGTCGCCGATTCGGCCGCGATCCTTCGTTATCAGGAGGCCATTCATCAGATCTTTGTGCAGGAAGAGGTCCGCAGGTACATCGTCGGGCTGATCGCGGCGACGCGGCGCGACGATGCGTTCAGACTCGGCGTTTCTCCGCGCGGGAGCCTCGCGCTGTTTCGCGGGTCGCAAGCGCTCGCGGCCCTACGCCGGCGCGACTACGTGTTACCCGACGACGTCAAGGAGCTTTTCGTGCCGGTGTGCGAAAAACGGGTAATCGTTCATCCGGACCAAGTCTACAGAGGCGTATCGGCGCGCTCGGCGCTCGATCGGTTGCTCGACATGGCCGAAGTTCCGCCGATGGACGGGACGCAAGGGGCGGGGTTTCGATCGGCGGCCGTCGACTCGGCCGACGCGGCCGCCGCCGGAAGCGCGGCGGTTCCACGGGACACGGACAACGCGGATACGGAAGACGCCGAGGGATGAGGAGGGGGACGATCGACCCGCGGCGCCGTCCCGGCGTTCGGGGCTCGGAACCGGGATTCGAAGGGAGTTTTCCCACCTTCCGTCTCTTCTGGTATCTCGTCCCCGTCGTCTTTCTCTTCCTTTTTTTCCCGTTCCGAGCGCTCCAGTGGGTGAGCATTCTCGGCATTCTTTTCCTGCTGTCGGCCTGCGCGGTATCGTACCTGCTGTATCGGGGCGTGGTTGTCCGCGCTCAGGCGCCGGTCGTCTATTCGTATCGGGGCGATGAGCTCCTCGTCGAGCTCTCGGTTGCCAACGATTCGCCGCTGCCGGCGGTCAATCTGGGCGTAACGGTTTTCACTCCTTCGGAGATACCCGGACAACAGAAGATGCAGAGGTTGCTTACCATCGGCGGTCACGCGAGCGAACGGTTCACCGTCGGGATCCGCATGTCGCGACGCGGCGAGTTTGCGCTGCCGCTCGTGCTGGTCGAGGGAAGCGACCCCTTCAGCATCTTCCCGTGGAAAATCTCGCTGCGCGCGTTGTGTCGCATCGTCGTCTATCCGTCGATACACCACGGATTGTTGCGTCCGAGACGCGGAGTTCCCGGCGGCGCGATACGCGTTGCCGACCGAATGTATGAAGACGTCAACCGCATCGGATCGATTCGCGATTATATGCCCGGCGACGACATTCGGCGAATCCACTGGAAGGCTTCCGCGAAAAGCGGCAGGCTCCGCACCGCGCAGCTGCTCCCGGCGATGGACGCGCCGGCGGTGGTTCTGCTCGACATCGACTCGTCGGCGTACCCGACGCGTTTCCGATACGACCGCATCGAACGCGTCGTGGAGGTGGCGGCTTCGTTGGTGCATGCACTCGGCCGGATGGATCAGCGGGTCGGAATGGTCAGCAACGGGCTCGACGGCGGTGGGCACCCGATCATTCCTCCCGCCGGACACGGCGAATCGGCGGCGCTCGTTTTGCGTGTTCTCGCGAGGATCTC